>CAYMLQ010000577.1:0-2729 GCA_964390795.1 uncultured Lentisphaeraceae bacterium | reverse complement strand
CCGCGCAGGTGACGCCGTTGGCATTGACCGGGTCGAGCCGGAAGCGCGTGACCACGCCCGACCAGTTCGTTACAGCGCTCAGGTCGATCTCATACGTCCGGGTGCCCGCGCTCACAGGAAACGGCGTCGCAAGGGGCGTCTCATTGCCCTTCCACCAGTAGAGCTGGCCATAGCCCGCTGCAGACGACGTCATGCGGACACGGGCTTTCTTGTACGCGTCGGCGTCAATGAACGCGCGGTCCGCGTGCTCGCTGATGGAACGCTTGTCCGTCGCCAGATAGACATAGCCGTCCGCCCCGCTGGTGCCGGTGAATTGCCCGTTTGTCACGGACCAGCGGCTGAAATTCGCGACGCCGTAGACTTCATTGGGATTGTCGAAGTGCCAGCAGGGTGTGGCTTCCAGGCGCAGCCAGTCCAGTTGCAATGCGTTGCCCGCCCCGCCGCTCGGTTTCAGCGTCAAAGCCCGGAGACGCTTCTCGCGCCACGCCGGATGTTCGGCGAGGTTCAAGCGGCACAGGTTCCAGCCCTGCCGCACGCTGAAGAAGACGGAAGAGGTGACGTTGTTGGTGTCCGTCCACTCAAGAGCCGCGAAGGCGGCGGGCGCGTTGCTGTAATAGAGCCGCAGTGACGCGGCGTGGTAGGCGTCCGAGACCAGCGTGTGACGGGTTTCGTCAAGTGCCAGCGAGAGGGACTCCGAATCGCCCGCGGCGGTCGCGGAAAACAGGCCGTTGGAGAACGCCAGGTCGCTCAAGCCAGACGTGCCCTCCAGATCGTCGGGATAGCTCATCGTCCAGATGAGGTCGCGCGAGGCGGGCGCCGTTTCATAGGCGGCCAGGCCCGTGAAGACGTCGTTGCTGTGGATCGCGACAAACTGCTGGAGCGCCGTGAGGAAAGCGGTGCCTTTGATCGCGTAGCCCGCCTGCGTCCAGTTGTAGGGGCAGAGCAGGTGCGCCTTGGCGTTCCAGACAGCGTCCAGCGCGGTGAGATTCGCCGAGACGCTGTTCGTGTTGAGCGGATTGTATTCGCCGATGCCCCAGCTTTTGTCATCGGCCGTGATGGCGTTAAAGAGGGTGGCGTTGGAGGCGTTCGCGCCGTAGGTGGTGATGCCGTTGCCGCCCTCCTGCACAAACGTCGTGGTCCACGGGCTGGCGTGCTTGGTGTTAAGCGTGTCGGTCGTGGAGTTGGGGTTTCCTGGAATCTGATGGCCGAAAAGCTGGTCCGGGCTCCATCCCGCCGAACGCGCCGCGCGCATCTGGTTCTGCTCGATGTTCCGAGCCTGCGCCACGCGGAACTCGTGCCACTTCTTCCACCACGCGCCGTTGGGGGTCGCGTCCCACAGCACAACGGTGGGCGGCTCGACGGCGGGCCAACCGGTCTGCGGAAAACCGTTCGCGCCTGCGAACGCCGAGTTGAACGCTGTCAGGCTGGCGTATTGCCCCTGCCCCGCGTAAAGGCCGGAGCCGCTCAGCCAGTCGCGAAACTCCATTCTTGACCACACGCTGTAATCGCAGTAGTCGCTGTTCGCGGCGGTGTTCATGGCGAACTCGGACGACAGCGTGCAGAAGGTCACGAGGTCGGGCGACTGCTCGCGCAGCCAAGCGAAGTAGCGGGTCGCCAGACGGGTGTTGCGCAGCAGGTACTCCTGCACCAGCGGCGCGTAGGGCGAGAGCGTGAGCTGCATCTCCAGGAACGGAGAGAAAGTTCCCGCCTCCTCGTCGAGGGTCGGCTCCTGCGCAAGAGTCGCTTTTCTGATGCGCCCAGACCGGTCCACCTGGAGGAGCGAGCCGCCGTCGAATTTCTCCAGAAAGTTGTGGAGGATGTCGCTGGACTGCTGGGCCGAGTCGTTCCACGGCATGGCGTTCAGGTGGACGCCGATCGGCAGGTCATTGGCGCAAGCCCCGGTCAGGCTCGACCGGAGGTTGAACACCGAGGGCAGGTAGTCGTAGTAGCCGCCGCTGGCCGCCATGATTGAGGCGTCGGCGGCCGCGAAGCCGACCTTCACGTTACGCGGCATCACGCCAGCCGTATTGGTTAGCATCAACTGCCGGTACTCCGCCGCGCCACTTGTGCCCACGCCGATGGTGTTGATGTGAAACGTCCGCCAGTAGGGCGAGTCGAGCGGATCGGCGGCTGCTGGGCCACAGACTGTCAGCCAAGCCGCGCAGAACAATACGGTGAACGGCAGGTGGCGAGAGGCTGAGGGTAAGCGAAGGTCAAACATTCGCGAGTATGATGCCCCATAGGGGTTGGAACCGCAAGGAGGAAGAGCGCGTTTTCCGGGCTTGCGCGCCGAAGCCGGAACGACAGGACCTCGCGCCGGGGTACGGATTGGAGGGCGAACCTGCGGTGAGCCGCGCGGGTGACTGCCTCGAAGCGGCTCGGCGCAGCCTCGCCCTCCAGACGGCATGAGTGTGAACCGGGTTCGCTAATCATGGACGCCTCCCGGCAGGCGTCCGCAGGGCAAGGGTGCGACAAGTGGGCCGGCGGCGGGTTCGGGGAACCCGCCCTACCACTGACGACACGACGCGCACGCACAACGGACGCGCGATGCCGGGTATGGGAGGCTGGACACTCTTGTCCCGCATCAAGGACAACGGAACATGATGTCCCAGCCGATGCAAAATGTGTACCTATCACCATCCGATTACTGTGTCCCCGCAGAACCGGGGTGCATCAGCAATTCTAAATTTGGCATCTCCGTTCATTCGCATCCGCGCCCGGAGCAACTG
>CAYMLQ010000576.1:0-2741 GCA_964390795.1 uncultured Lentisphaeraceae bacterium | reverse complement strand
TTAGCCGTGAGCCTGCGTTGAGGAGCGCGCAAACGATGGCTATAAGACCTTAGGGCATATTGAGGGTTTTCTGTTGCGAATCGTTCAGTGCGGCCCTATTCTCAAATCGTTGTCAACAGTGAGGACTGGAGACTGCGCTTATGGGAAAAGCTCTGATATGGCTCGTGGCGATGGTTCTCGGCGGCGGCATCTGCCTGCAAGAGGTGGGGTGCATCCGGCACCGTCTTGTGGCGACCGTCGCCCCGCAGGTGAAGCGCGTTGAGAACGTTCTCGCGCGCGAGACCCGAGTGCTGACCGACAGTCTGCCCAAATTTGACAGCGTGCTTGATGCGCGGCGGAGCGAGTTTAATGCGGTCGTCTTTGGGCAGATTCCCAAGTCGGAGCTGACGCAGTCGGTGTCTCGCGTGGTGGCCGAGGCGCCCGCCGCTCGGGCCAAGGCCGTTGTCGAGGCCGAGCCCGCTAAACTGCTGAAGAGCGGCTATGCCGACCATTCTCAGGTCGAAGGGGTCGGCGAGGTCGTCCTCATCCTGTCGCATGACCCGTCGGAGAGCCAGTCGCAGAAGTTCATCACGCGCCTCGATTCGGGCAAGATGATGCTGATTGTCCATGACACCGGCGTGGCTCCGCGAATCGAGAACCTTGAGCTGGGCGACCAGATCGCATTTTGCGGAGAGTACTCGGTTGGGCAGAGAGGCGAGTCGATCACGCGAACCCACCGGGATCCCGCGGACCGTGCCAAGTCGGGGTGGCTGAAACACGAAGGCAAAGTGTATCAGTAGTCTACCAGCTTGCGCGTGTCTTTCACGCGCCGAGCCTTACCCTCGAACCGCTCCAGTGTGTTGGGGCTCACGAGGTTGATGTGCATGTGCAGGCCGGTGATACTGAAGATCGCCGCGTTGATGGACTCACGGATCGCCTGCATTTCCCTCATGCTGTCTGAGAACATCCCGGGCTGCATCTCGATGTGGACGGTGACCTCGTCTAGGGCACCGGGGCGGCTGACCTCGATCATGTAGTGGGGCGCCACGGCCTCGATGCGCATGAGCGCGGTCTCGATCTGCGAGGGGAAGACATTCGTGCCGCGGATGATGAGCATGTCGTCGGTGCGCCCGAGGATGCGGCTCATGCGGCGCGAGGTGCGTCCGCAGGGGCAGAAGCCGTCGTCGTAGATGATCCCGATGTCGCGCGTGCGGTAGCGCAGCACAGGGAAGGCCTCGCGGCAGAGCGCCGTGATGACCAGCTCGCCCTTCTCGCCGTCGGGCAGGGTTTCGAGCGTGTCGGGGTCAATGGTTTCGAATAAGAAATGGTCCTCTTGAATGTGCATCCCGTTACGGAAGGCGCATTCGCCGCTGACGCCCGGGCCCTGCACTTCGGCGAGTCCGTAGTTGTTCCAGCAGCGGATGCCGAGTCCGGTCTCGATGCGCATGCGCATGTCCTCTGTCCACGGCTCGCCGCCGAAGTGCGCGTGCTCGAGTGCGATCGAGTCGCGGGGCACGCCCGCGTTCAGCACCGTGTCCATCAGCTTGAGCGCGTAAGAGGGGGTGCAGATGAGGATCTCCGGACGCAGATCCTGCATGCTCATGAGCTGGCGTTCGGAGTTGCCGCTGGAGAGGGGAATGATGGCTGCGCCGACGCGCTCGATGCCGTAGTGGAGCCCGAACCCGCCGGTGAAGAGACCGAAGCCGAAGGCAATCTGGACGGTGTGGTCAGGTCGCAGGCCGCCGGCGACCAGGAAGCGCGCGCAGAGGTCGCTCCAGTTGTTCACGTCTCCTTTGGTGTACGCCACCCAGGTGGGCTTTCCGGTGGTGCCGCTGGTTCCTTGGTAACGGGAAACCTCGCTGCGCGGCACGGCGAGAAAGCCGAGCGGGTAGTGGGCGCGCAGGTCGGCCTTGGTGGTGAAAGGCAGGCGGCGCACGTCGTCGGCGCGGGTGATCTGCTCGGGCGTGAGTCCGAGCTTGGCGAACTGCTCCTTGTAGAAGGGCACGCGCGCGGCGCGGGCCACGGCGGCGCGGAGGCGTTCGGCTTGAAGGGCGCGGAGCTGGGGGCGGGGCAGGCATTCGAACTCGGGCTGCCAGATGCGGTTCTCAATAATCGGTGTCGTGTTCATCGGTCGTTCACTTCGCTTGTGAAAACAGGGATACGGCGTCAAGGACGTCGCGGCCGGCGGCTTTGAGTGCCTCGATGGCGCGGTCAGGGTTGTCGAAACGGAAGACCAGCACGGCCTCGTGTCCGTGGCGGAATGTGAACGCGTACATGTATTCGATATTCACGCCGGCCTTGCCCACGATGTCGAGAATCTCGGACATGCCGCCGGGGCGGTCGGGAACGGCAGCGGCGACCACCTCGCGCACGTTGACCACGTAGCCGGCGGCCTCGAGCGCCTCCTTGGCCTTCCGCCACTCCTCCACGATCAGGCGGACAATGCCGAACTGCTGCGTGTCGGCGAGCGAGAGGGTGACGATGTTGATCTGGGACTCGGCTAGCGTGCGACAGATGGCGTTGAGATGGCCGGGCTTGTTTTCGAGAAAGAGCGAGATCTGCTGGATTTTCATGGTGGTTTCCTTGACTGCTTACGCTTTCTTGCGGAGGTCGGTGACGCGTTTGAGCTTGCCTTCGCTGCGCGGCAGCGTGTGCGGCTCGACGAGCGTGATCTTGGCGCTGATGTTGATGATGCGCTGCACGGCGTGTGCGATACCCTTGCGGAGGGCTTCGAGCGATTTGATGTCGTCGCTGAAGGTCTC
>CAYMLQ010000575.1:0-2742 GCA_964390795.1 uncultured Lentisphaeraceae bacterium | reverse complement strand
ACCTGCTTTTTCGTGACCGCCTCGCGCAGCGCGTGCAGCTCGCACATCTCCAGCAGCTCGACATGCGTGCCGAACACGGCGGATTGCTGCCCCAGGTCGCTGTACACGTCCAGCATGCCGCAGTAATAGTGCCCCAAGACTCCCATGCGGTTCTCGCGCATGCCCGCACGCACCTTCGCCGCATCGGTCCAGTCGCGCAGTTCGCGCCACACCTCGGAGTCCTGCAGGTGTCCGGTGACCAGATGGTAGTCGATGCCCGCACGGTTGAACGCGCAGGCGATTTCCGGCGCGCTGCACGCCTGGCAGTGCTCCAGCCAGACGCCCGTCATCACGCCCCGGTCGCCCAGCTCGTTGAATTTCGCGTAATCCAGTTGCGCCACGGGCTGGATGTTGAGCACCACCACGGGCAATCCCGCCTCCTGCACCACCGGGAGCACCGTGGACGAGAGCGCGTACGTCGAGATGAAGAGGAACACGATCTCCGCGCCTTCGGCCCGGAACAACTTGCCCGCCGCACGCGCTTTGACCGGATTATCCACCAGCCCGCCGTCCACGACCACGGCCCCGTAGCCCTCGATTTCCCTACGGATCTGCGCGTGATAGCCCAGCAGATTCTCTTTAAGCCCTTTGAACTGACCCCAGTAGGTGTCGAGCCCGATGCTGAAAAAGGCGACTTTAAAACCGACGTTCCTAATCCCATCTGCTTTCATGACGCCATTATCAGACACGCGGTCAGAAAGGGAAATGCACGTTCTGGCAAAAGTTTTACACTTTATGGCAAGTCTATTGTGTTACCGCCTCGTTCGTCATAAACTGTGTCCGGTCTTGTGAATGTCCAAGCCCGTTTCAAGGCGCCCCTAACCATGAAAACTCTGGCGATGTCACCAAAATCACGCTTCCGCTACCTGCCCGTGCTGACCGAGCAGCAAAAGTGGGGGCTGTTCCTGACAGACTGCGGCTACACCGTGATCGAGCCCGGCACGCCGTATCCGCCGTGCGGACACCCTGACGCGTATGCCGACGGCTGGAAAAAGGGCCGCACGCTTGACGAATACCAGGTGATCTACATCACGCGCGGTCGGGGCACCTTTGAAACGCGCGGCACGGGTCGACGCGCCATAGACGCCGGCGACGTGTTTGTGCTCTTTCCCGGAGTCTGGCACCGGTACATGCCCGATCCGGAAACCGGCTGGGACGAACAGTGGGTCGGCTTCCACGGCGAACTGACTGCTCGTCCCATGCTGGCTCCCTTCTTTAACCCCAAAAAACCGGTTCTGCGGATCGGCGTGGACGAGGCGTTGCGCCAGCGGTTCATCGCACTGGTCAACAAGGTCGGGCAGGATCCTGCCGGAGCCCCCTTTTCAAATGCGGGCGAGATCCTCGTCATTCTCGGCCTGATCCAAGAGCGCGCCCGGAGTGTCGGCACCAAAGGACGGGTATCCGGTATCATCCGCGAGGCGCAGAACCACATTCTGATGAACGCGACAGTATCTATCGACTTCGCCAATCTGGCTCACGAACTGAGCATCGGCTACAGCACCTTCCGTCATAGCTTCAAGCAGCAGACCGGCATCTCGCCCGCGCAGTTTCAGAACTCGATCCGGATCAACCGCGCTCAAGACCTTCTGTCCTCCACCGACTTATCCGTCTCCGAAATCGCCGCGCAAACCGGATTCGAAACCGTTTACTACTTCTCCCGCCACTTCAAGAAATCGACCGGTCTCACCCCCAAAGCCTACCGCGCAGAGTCACAGGGTTCTTAAGGTCATTCAACCTGCATTCTCCCACGTTCGACGTTTGCCGTCCCATCCCGTCCCCGTCGCCCTCGTGCGCAGCATTAACCCACCGACGCCGCGCACGCCCGCAGGATAGCGGGCGGAGAAGCGCGGCTGCGTTCTGGATTTCTATGACGGCGGTCGCCAGGGCGACCTTTCAGCGATTCGAAGCCGTGACACCCTCAAAAGGGGTAACAGCCAGCCTTTGGGGCACACGCAGTCCATGGATATGAGCCCGTTGTCGAATGTTCTGAGGTAGACCCGGCGAAAATTCAATATCCGCCAAGACCACACCGGCACGTAAATTAATTTTCGTTCCCGGAGAAAACGGAGGCTTCCGAGTTTTTTGACATCCGGCCGCACGGGTTAGTGGTGGGGTTAAGGAACGATTGACTCTGGCTTCTGCTCTGGATAGAAAACACTGATGCCGATGATGCCCGTCTCAGAACTTACCGCATTGATCAACGGCAGCTTGTCTGCCTCCCCCCGGCCATAATAGGCCAGCAGAAGCGTTTTTGCGGTGCCGCCCTGCACGCCGACCATGGACACGCCATAAGCAAGTCTCAGACTTCCGTTCAATCGGTATTTACCTGCTGGGAGATAGACGACCCCGCCGTTAAGCGAAGCGACCGCATCGAGCGCCTTCTGGATTGCGGCGGTCGCATCCTGGGCGCCCGTTGCATCGGCACTGTATGGCGCTTCGGTGACAACGACCGAAGCGACGATCGTATCTTCTCCAGTGTCGACAAACGTAGGCGTGAGCCTGTCGGCAAAAGCACCAACACCATACAGAGTCATCAAGACCAAACAACATTGCCTTCTTAACCGCATCGTACTCCTCTCGCTCAATCCGCAAAGGCTTCCAGTTCGGCGCAGGCGACAGTGGCTGCTTTCCGCTTAATTGTCTCATCGGATCAGGAGTCGTGAACACGGCATCACCGCACCAGGGCAATGGACCTGACCACCA
>CAYMLQ010000574.1:0-2749 GCA_964390795.1 uncultured Lentisphaeraceae bacterium | reverse complement strand
TACCAGGTTCCCGCCGCGATCGAGTCGGTGAAGGTGACCGGCTTCTATTCCAAGGAGGCCGTCGACTTCGAGCTGCGGGTCTCCTCCGACGGCAACACCTTCACGGCGCTCAAGTCCGAGCGAAAAGAGCGCCGGCTCCCCAGTCCGCCCGGTGGCGCGGCCGGTGGCCAGCGCCGCACGCAGGTCGAGTACGCGTGCGCCGTCCCCGCCGGACAGCGGCACCTGCAAGTGGCCTGGAGCGGGTTGGCTGAGTTGGACCGAGTCGAGATCTATTACCAAAACGCAGGAGATCAGCCGCCGCCGCGTCAGCCCAGAACTGAACTTCACCCTGATTGATAAAGCCATGAGAGCAACCCTCACTCGCATCATTGTGAGCGCGTTGGCGCTCATTGCCTCCATTGCAACAGCTGCCGAATTCTATGTCGCGGCCAACGGAAACGACTCGAACTCCGGCTCCTTGGAACGGCCATGGAGGAGTCTCGCCGCTGTCAGCGGCCGTGCTTTCGCTCCGGGCGATACAGTCCGCTTCGCCCGCGGCGAAAACCACAGCGGGTGCCTCGTGATCACGGCGTCTGGAACGCCCGAAAAACCGCTTGTCTTAACCAGCTTTGGCGATGGACCGGCGCCGCGTTTCAACAACCCGCGCTTCGCCGCTCACAGCGGTCGCATCATCGACATCACCGGCAGCCACATCGTGGTTGAAAACCTCTCATATTCGCCGGATGGCGACATCGCCGCCATGGTCGGCGAGCCGCTGGCGGCAGATGAAAGCTTCGGCGACCCGCAGTTCGTCAATCCTACGGCAGGTGACTACACGCTCAAGCCGGGCAGCCTCGCTTCGAAAGTCAAGATGGGTGCATATCCATATCCGCTTGAAACTCCAATTTGGAAGGCCGGAATCACGCCATGAACTCACCCATCACAGAAACCCTCCTGATCGCGCTGGCGCTTGTCGCCAGCACACTTACGCACGCCCTCTCTGCCGAGCAGGCGGACGTTCTTGTGGTCGCTGCCAGCCCCGCCGGCGTCGCCGCTGCTGTGGCTGCCGCGAAGAGCGGCGCGAAGGTCATCGTGCTCGAAGAGTCGGCGCATGTCGGTGGCATCGTCGCGGGTGGGTTGACGAACACCGACATCCGCAAGCATGGTGCGGTCGGCGGGCTCTACAATGAGTTCAAACGGCGCATCGTGGAGTATTATACGGCGACTTACGGCGCGGACTCGCGGCAGGTGAAGGTCTGCAAAGGCGGCAACATGTTCGAGCCGCACGTCGCGGAGAAGGTCTTCCGTGACCTGCTCGCAGCGGAGGAGAACATCACGCTGTTCCAGCGGCAGCGCGTCGTTTCCGCCCGCGTCATCGGCAGGGACGGCGTGGAGCGCGAGGCGACGCCGGGCCGGCGTATCGACGGCGCCGCGCCCAAGGACTTCGGGCCGACGGTGAAGCTCGTGAGCCTCACGGCGGAGGATCTGAGCAAGCCAGGGACGACGACCGTGTTTCGCGCCCAGGCCTTCATCGACTGCACTTACGAGGGCGACCTCGCGGCGTTGGCGGGCGTGCCGTATCGGGTCGGCCGCGAGAGCCGCGCGACGTTTGGCGAGCCTCATGCGGGGCACATCTACGTTCGTTTCAAGGACTACAACCCGCTGCCCGGCAGCACCGGCGAGGCCGACGACGGCATCCAGGCGTTCTGCTTCCGCTTTCATCTCACGAAGGACAAAGCGAACTCCGTGCCGATCAAGGAGCCCGCCGCTTACAATCGCGGCGACTACCGGCACGTTCTGTCGCAAATAGCCGATGGAAAAATCACGCGCTTCAATCAGGTGATCCAGCTCTACGAGATGCCGAACGGGAAGTTCGAGGTGAATAGCGACCATCCGCATCAGGACACCGGCGTGCCCGCAGAGTCGCTGGATCTCGCTGAGGAAAACTGGCGCTGGCCAGAGGCCGGACCCGCCGAGCGCGAGCGCATCTTCGCCCGCTACTGGAGTCACAACGAAGGCCTCGTGTGGCTGCTGCAAAACGACCCCGCCGTGCCGCAAGCCATTCGCGACGAAGCCAGCCAGTGGGGTTTTCCGAAAGATGAGTTCACCGACAACCGCCACCGCCCGCATCACATCTATGTACGTCAGGGCCGCCGCATCTGGGGCGAATACACCGTCACGCAAAACGACGCCAAAACCGTTTTTGAAACCGGCCTTCCTGCCCGTCATGCTGATGGTGTCGCCGTGACGGAATTTGAGTTCGACTCTCACGCCGTGCGCAAATACGATCCCGCGTATCCGCTGCTGCGTCCGGGTTACTTCTTTATCTCGCATGATCCCTTTCAGCTACCCTATCGTATCATGGTGCCGAAGTGTGTGGATGGCTTACTCGTTCCAGTAGCCTGTAGCGCCAGCCACGTCGGTTATCAGACCCTCCGTATGGAGCCTGTCTTCATGGCCCTCGGCGAGGCCAGCGGCATTGCCGCAACCGTCGCATTGCGTGAAACGACCGACGTTCGAACGGTAACCGTGCCCATCGTGCAGCGGGAGATTCTAAAACGCGGCGGGGTGGTCCTTTTTGAAAATACAGCGCTCAAACCCGAAGGACTTTGAACAATGAAACCAACCCTCATCTTCATTTCCATCCTCGCCCTGGCGATTCCCGCCGCACACGCCGCCGAACCGCTCAGCGTCTCCGGCATCTATCCGCATCTAACGGTCTTCAACTCCGACCCGAAACGGGAAAAGCCGGAGATGGAGTGCGGGCTCG
>CAYMLQ010000573.1:0-2751 GCA_964390795.1 uncultured Lentisphaeraceae bacterium | reverse complement strand
CCAATCATGGGAACTGGTTTGTTGCCGGCGAATCCTATGGGATGCTAGTGAAACCAAACATAAGAATCCCTCTTATCGTATGGCCAGCACGAATGCCGGCCCCTACACCGCTGGCGCAGCGTGGGCCTTCTTGAACTCCTGAAAAGCGGCCGCCGTGGCGTGGCGCATGTGCGCACGGTAATGGGAGTAGGTCAGCGGCACGCCCTCACCCGTTTCAGCCTCGAGCACGGCGCCGTGGAAAAGCGTGTGCGTGGCCATTTCGTAGGTGTGGATCACCTTGCAGACATACCAAGCTGCCGCACTCTCAAGCACGGGCAGATCGTTCCGGAAAACATGCTGCGTGTGCGGCCACTTCTGGACATTGCGCGTCGACTGAAAACCGAACAGCGCAATCATCAGGGGATCCACGTCCTCGCGCAGAACCGACACGCTGAAATCCCCCGCCGCCTTGATGCACTCGTTGGTGCGGGTGTGCTTCTGGCTGCACAGGACAATCGATGCAGGAAAGGCGGTAGACTGGATCAGGGCGTCCACAATGCACCCAGAAAAACCTTCCTCGCAACGCGCGCCGACCACATAAAGACCGCACGAAATCGAAAACATTGCCTTGTCGTCCATCATCACTCCTCGTCACACCGGCAACGCCGGCAAAGTAAATACCGGCGAGTCCTCTTTGACCGCCGTAAAACACTCGGGCTCCGGATAACCGTATCGTTCCCGCAAAACCAAGACCGCCGCGTCCATAAACGTCTCCGGGGTTGAGGCCCCGCTCGTGATTCCGACCGTACCTGCCGCGGCCCACGACAAGCCGTCCAATTGCGCCACGTCACTCACCAGCAACGCCTCGGCTCCCGCCGCACGCGCGGTCTCGGCCAGACGCTGGCTGTTGGAGCTGTTCGCCGAGCCCAGCACCAACACCCGGGCGCAGCGCTGCGCCAGCGCACGTACGGCCTGCTGGCGGTTGCGCGTAGCGTAGCAGATATCGGTGCTGGCAGGAATCTGAAGTTTCGAGAAACGCTGGCGCAAGGCCGCCATCACCGAGTCCACTTGCGCCTCGCCGAGCGTCGTCTGCGTCACGACCGCGACGGGCGCGCAGGCGGGCAGAACCAGCGCGTCAACGTCCTCTGCGCGTTCGATCACGCGCACATGGCCCGGAGCCTCTCCAGCCACGCCCACGACCTCCTCGTGGCGGCGGTGGCCAATGCACACCACCGTCGCGCCCTGCGCGGCGAAACGGCGCACTTCCGCGTGAACCTTGGCCACAAACGGACACGTCGCGTCGACCACGCGCAAACGGCGCTCCGCGGCAAGCCGGCGCACCGCAGGAGCCACTCCGTGCGCGGAAAAAAGAACCAGCGCACCTTCCGGCACCGCGCCGACCGCGCTCACAAAAACCATTCCGAGCGACGTCAGCCGCGACACCACCAGCCGGTTATGGACAATCTCGTTCAGGCAGTAGACCGGCTCGCTCCTGAACCTGGCGAGCACCGCCTCGGCGGTCTCGACCGCCCGGGCAACGCCGGAACAGAAACCGTGAGGCCGCACAACCGTCAGTCGTTTCGGCTCGCTCACAGCTCGTCGCTCCCAAGCCCGTCTCGCTCCAGTTTGGCTAAAATCTGTTCGGCGGGAGTCAGATACTTTTTGCTTTTGTTACAGGCCGCGCAGGCGGGCACAACATTGCCTTTGGAGCTTGTCCCGCCGCGCGCGACCGGCACCACGTGATCCATCGTCAGCGCGTCGGCACCGACCCTCATGGCGCAATAGTGACACGTCCCCGACTGAAGCTGCTGTAGCCACCACGCGCTCTTTCGCAGCACACGCGCCTTCTCTCGCTCGCGCGCGACATGCTGGTCGTCTTTTCTGATGTCGATCCACTCGGACATAACGTACGGGCTGCTCTCTGTGCCTGCCCTCTCCTACTTTCTCAGTGCGATCAGCCGCTGGGCGTGATTATCCTCTGCAACGGCAAGTGCCAGAAACGTCTCGCGCAGGCGCGGAATCACGCTCTGCTGTGCGAGCGTGCGGTAGAACTGCGCCATGGCCCGCTCGTGCTCGATCGCGTGCTCAACCTCTTTCGACGCTTTCACCGCATCATGCATCAGTTCGTCGACAGGCGGCAACGCGTCCGCCATATTCGCAGTGATCGCGACGTCCCTGTCCCCTCCGGCAATCATCGCCCCCATCATCGCGTCATGGTGCCAGCGCTCCTCAAGGGCCAGCCGCTGGAAGACCGCTTTCTCTTGAGGATCCAGCGACCGCTCCGCCAACGCCTCGTAATCCTCATAAGCCGCCTTCTCAAACACCGCCGCCTGCTGGATCACAAACCGCCCCACCCAGTCGCCGATCCGCGACAACTCACGCGGCACCGCAGCGACCGCCTCAGCTTTGGGCAAGAAAACCTCCCTCAGCATCAGACTCCCGAAGATGAGGAACAGCACACCGCCCACGCACTTGACGTAACGCTCGTCGGGAACGAACTTCCGGATCAGGTCGCCCGCCAGCACGCCGATCGCCGTTGAGGCTGAAAGCGCGATCACCCCCGCAAAAAAGACGGTCCACTTCGACGACGACGACGCGGACTGACTCATCACCGCCAATTGGGTCTTATCTCCAAGCTCGGCTAAAAAAATAAGCGTAAACGTACTAAAAAATAAAGGCCAGTTCACCATCTCCTCCTCTGAATTGAAAATAAGTATACACTGTTTCTGGCGGGTCGCGCCACCGCCAACTTATCTAATCGGAACTCTATTC
>CAYMLQ010000572.1:0-2752 GCA_964390795.1 uncultured Lentisphaeraceae bacterium | reverse complement strand
GCTAATCGAAGCGCAAGGTCAGCAGCGGTCATTTAAAGACCGGGCTGGCCTTTTTGTTTTCCGTAAACCCCGAAATGAAGGGACGTAAAAATGAAACAGCCTCTCTTGCTCTCGGCGAACGAAGCGGTTGCGTGGGCAGCCTGCAAAGCCGGGTGCGCGGTGGCGTCGGCCTATCCCGGGACGCCAAGCACCGAGATCCTGGAGAACGTGGCCAAGTTCAAGGACACGATCAACTGCGAGTGGGCGGTGAACGAGAAGGTCGCGATGGAGGTCGCGATCGGCGCGTCGATCGCGGGCGCGCGCGCCCTGACGGCCATGAAGCACGTGGGCCTGAACGTGGCGATGGACCCGCTGATGACCTACACCTACGTGGGCGCCAACGGCGGCCTGGTGATCGTGACGGCCGACGACCCCGGCATGCACAGCTCGCAGAACGAACAGGACTCGCGCAACCTGGTCAAGTTCGCGCGCGCGGCGCTCTTCGAGCCGGCCGACAGTCAGGAGGCCTTCGACATGGTGATCGAGGCGTTTGAGGTGTCCGAGCGTTTCCAGGTCCCCGCTTTCGTGCGCCTGACCACGCGCACCTCCCACACCTCGACGATTGTGGACGTGGGCGACGATTTCGGCCCGGGCAAGGTCGAGAGCAAACCCTACGTGAAAGACATCCGGCGCTACATCCCCGTGCCGATGTTCGCGCGGCCGCACCGGCTCAAGGCGCAGGAACGCACCGAGGCGTTGCGCGCCTTCGCCTGCGGAACGCCCTTCAACCGCATCGAGGCGGGCGACACGCGGCTGGGCATCATCACCTCCGGCGTGACCTATCAGTTCGTGAAGGACGTCTTCCCCGAGTTCAGCGTGCTGAAGCTGGGTTTTTCCAATCCGCTACCCTCGGATTTGATCCGGCGCTTCGCGGCGGGCGTGGACCGTGTGCTGGTGATCGAGGAACTGGACCCCTTCATGGAGGAGCAGGTGCGGGCCATGGGAATTCAGGTGGTGGAGCACGCGACCGAGCTCAACATGCTGGAGATGAACCCCGTGCGGCTGATGGCGCTGCGCAAGGAACTGCTGGGCGATGTCGAGGTGCCGGAGACGCGCCGCGCCGACGCCGGGCTGCCGACGCGCCCGCCGGTGCTGTGCGCGGGGTGCAGTCACCGCGGGGTGTTCTACACGCTGGCCCGGCTGGGCGCGACCGTGACCGGCGATATTGGCTGCTACACGTTGGGCGCGTTTCCCCCTCTCAGCGCAATGGATACCACGATCTGCATGGGGGCCTGCATCGGCAACGCGTTCGGCATGGAGAAGGCTGGCATGAAAGGGCGTCTTTGCGCCGTGATCGGCGACTCGACGTTCTTTCACTCCGGCCTCACCGGCATCCTGAACGTGCTCTACAACGGCGGGCGCACGACCACGATCGTGCTCGACAACCGCATCACCGGAATGACGGGCCACCAGGAGAACCCCGGCTCGGGCAAAACCCTGTGCGGCGATCCAGCGCCGGTCACGGATATCGCCGAGGTGGCCAAGGCGATGGGCTTCACACGCGTGGTGACGGTGGCGGCGTACGACCTGCGTGAGCTGGAACGCGTGCTAAAGGAGGAGTTGGACGCGCCGGAGCCCTCCATTGTCATTGCGGGTGCCCCGTGCCGTCTTGCGGCGAAGCTTTGGAACCTGGCGACCTACGGCGTCGCCGAGGCCACCTGCAAGGCGTGCGGCGCCTGCTTCAAACTGGGGTGCCCAGCGATTACGCGCGGCGCGGCGTCGCCGGACGGCAAACGCTTCAAAGCGCACATCGATCCGGTGCAGTGCTCGGGTTGTAACCTATGCATCCAGACGTGCAAGTTCGGCGCGATTTCTAAGATCCGGTAGGTCCGTGAAAAAGGAGTTTCTGATGAAGACGATGAATGTTTCTCTGGTCGGCGTGGGCGGGCAGGGCATCCTGCTCACCAGCGATATTCTGGCGAAGACGGCGGCGCTGGCCGGCCTAGACGTCAAGAAGAGCGAGATCCACGGCATGGCGCAGCGTGGCGGCAGCGTTATCAGTCAGGTGCGGTTCGGCGAGAAAATCTGTTCGCCGATTATCGCGGACGGCACGAGCGACCTGCTGGTCTCGTTCGAGCGGCTGGAGGCGCTGCGCTGGCGCCACCTGCTGGCGCTCGGTGGCAGGGTGCTGGTCAACGACCTGAACCTGACGCCCATCACGGTGTCGAGCGGACAGCAACCCGCCGTAACGGATCTGGACGCGCGGCTCAAGGCCGAGTATCCGGGCGCGCTTTACGTCGACGCCCTGACCATCGCGCAGAGGATCGGCAACCCCCGCGCGATGAACATGGTGCTCGCGGGGGCGATCTCCTTGCTGACGCCGTTCGGAGACGACGTCTGGGCACAGGCGATGCGCGAACGCATTCCAGCCAACATGCTCGACGTGAACATGAAGGCCTTCACGGCCGGCCGCAGCGCCCTGCGTGCCTGACCGCCTCGTTTCTCTAAACCTAGAAAAAGCAGTTGAACTACGAAACACGCGAAAACCGCGAAAGGACTACATTGCATCGCAAGTACTTAGTGAGTTTTATCGGGAATAATAAGTCTTCACCCATTGGGTGTAAACCAGAGGGCCGATTCTATGTTTAGAATCCCTCTCACCCAGAATCATTTTCGCGCTTTTCGCGTGTTTCGTAGTGACTCTAACTGCCGGGTTTAGGCCCGTTGCGTCAAATGAAAACGACACCGAAAATCGGTGCCGTTTTCTTTTGAC
>CAYMLQ010000571.1:0-2755 GCA_964390795.1 uncultured Lentisphaeraceae bacterium | reverse complement strand
GAACGCGAGCCTGCGGTTCCAGAAGGGCCAGCGGCAGCGCGACTCGAAGCAGTCCAGGGCCTGCGAGTGCCAGCGCTGGCCGCTCTCGCCGGACAGGGTCAGGCGGTCGAGGTCGTGCAGCACGCCGGACAGGCCGCTGAACAGGCCGGCCGCGGCCGCCAAGCGGCGCACGGGCGCGTTCTGGGGGCGGAGGTTGTGGAGCCGCCACGTGACGGTCTCCGGCAGCGTCTCGCCCGAATCGCGCCACCAGAGATCCCACAGCGTGCGGATGAAGCGCTGCCCCTCCGCGTCCGGCGCGGCGTCGGGCTGCGGCAGCAGGCGCGCGGTGCCGAGCAGGCGCGCGAAGGCGGTCTCGCGCGACACGCCGAGTGACGCGGCGGGCAGGAGTCGCGCGAGGGCGCGGAAGGGCGTCTGGTTGTGCTTGTAGCCGAGGGCGGCCATGACCTCCTCGTAGAAGACTTGGACACGGTCCCCGCTCTGCTCGAGGCGCGCGCGCAAACGGGCGGCCTTGGCCCGCAGGCGGTAGTGTCCGGCGGCGGAGAGCACGTCGCGGGCGCGGTCCGGCTCGTTTTTCAGAAAGGCCTCGCAGGGGCGCGGCGAGGCGGGCAGCACGGCGTGCGGGTAGGCTTTGAGGTCGATGTCGTCGAGCGAGAGTCCGGGCTTCGCCAGAATGGGTTCGGCCAGCGAGAGAGGGAAGACGCCGGGCGGCAGGGTGTGCGGAGCGGGGCCGGCGAACCAGGTGACGTGTGCGGCCACGTGCGCGTAGGCGGGGTCGGACTGGTGCTCGTGCGCGTCCCAGTCGGACGGGTGGACATGGACCTCCACATCGCCGCAGAGCTGCCGCGCTCCGGGTTGGATGAGGAGCGTGGCATTGAGAAAGTCCGGGCCAGACTCGAGGTTCCATTGGCCCGGGTCGAGCACAGAAAGCGTTTCGCCTCCGGGCAGCGGAAACGAGTCCGGACGGTAGCGCGCGTCGAACCAGAGGCACTGGAGGTGGCGTTCGCTCCAGTGGAAACCGGAACGGTAGCGCGCGTGCGGCTCGCGCACGGAGGAGGGCGGCGCGGGCAAGAGGCGCGCGTAGGTGTCGGCGAGAGGAAAAACGGATGTCTGAGTCGTCATGGCAGGCGTACTCCCATAACCGCCGGGGACAGGAGTGTCCCCGCTCCCAGATGCAAGGACAGGAGTGTCCTTGCTCCCAGATGCCGGGGACAGGAGTGTCCCCGCTCCCAGATGCAAGGACAGGAGTGTCCTTGCTCCCAGATGCCGGGGACAGGAGTGTCCCCGCACCCAAGGAAGATTTAGGAAAGGTGTTGAAACTCCTAACTCCTAACTCCTAACTCGGGTGCGGATTCAACACTGTTGAATCGCACCCGTGGTCACACGCCGGCCTGTGCGCGCATCGTGTCGAGCGCTTTTTTCCAGGCCTCCTCGATGTTCTCCTTGGGCCAGCCGCACTCGCACGCGACGCCGCCGACATAGCCGATGTCCTTGAGCGCCTTGAAGAAACCGCTCAGGTCCTCGCCCTTGGTGCCGGGGGCCTTGCGGCCCTCCAGCTCGGCGATGTGGCAGTGGCGGATCCGCGCGCCGGCCTTGCGGATCGCGTCAGGGCCTTCGCTTTCCTTCATCATGTGGTAGAAATCGGCCAGCAGCTGAATGCGCTCGCGTTTGATGGCGTCGACATAGTCGATGCCTTCGGTGACCGAATTGAGCAGGTTCGTTTCGCCCTTGTTGAGCGGCTCCAGCACGATCGTGACCTTGAGATCCTTGATGCGGTCGCCGAGCCGCTGGCAGAACTCGATGAACTGCGCCTTGCCTTTGGCCATGTCGAAGCCTTCGGGCACTTTGCGTGCGCCGCCGCTGCCGAGTACGATGAAGGGGATGCCTGCGGCGTCGGCCCGCTGGCAGGCCTTGACGGCGTAGTCCAGCGCGGCGTCGTGTGCGGTCTCAGGCCCCGTCAGCTTGAATTTTCCGGGGATAAAGCCATTGCACGACCGGGTTGGGAGTGCGCAGGCTTTGATTTTTTCCAGCTCCGGCGCATAGTCGGCGTCAGGCGTCTCGGGCTTTAGGGCTCCGGCCACGCCGCCTTCGATGAAATCGTAGCCGATTTCCTTGAGCTTCGCGGCCTTGTCGGGCCCGGTGCAGATGCCGAACATGAATTTTGCCTCGGGCTTCTTTACACATAACCGACAGCCTGCCGCCCCCGCCAAACCGGCGGAAACCAGTGCTTGCATGAAAGTTCTACGGTTCAGATACATGGTACGACTCCTTTGCGAGCGAACGGAACAAGATGTGAGAAATAACGCTCAACTCTCAACGTTCAACTCTCAACGTCCAAGTGTGTTTCCTTGAGAGTTGAGCTTTGAGCGTTGAGCGTTGGACGTTGAGCGTTTCTCCCAGGATCAATACCCCTTGAACACCTTGCCGCCGGCCATGACTTGCCGCGCGGCCTTGTCGAAGGTGGCCTTCATGCCGGTGCGCAAGGAGGCGTTGGACATGATGAGCGCCACGGCGTGGCTGTAGCCGGCCTCGACAGGGGCGTTCGGCTGCTTGCGCGAGCGGATGCACTCCATCCAGTTGCGCATGTGGGCGACCTCCATGCCTCCCGCACCGGTGTTGGCGGCGGTGGCGGCGACTTCGGTCTCGGCGAGCTTTTTAGTCTCCTCCTTGGCCTTCTCGACGCCCTCGTTGGAAACCGTGCCTTTGATCAGGTCGATCGTGCCGATGGCGGAGTGGTACTTCTCGACGTTGCCGCGCG
>CAYMLQ010000570.1:0-2773 GCA_964390795.1 uncultured Lentisphaeraceae bacterium | reverse complement strand
CCGGACGCACGTTGCCCATCTCGATCGGCCGCCGAGAGGCGGTCACAAGGAACGAAGTTTCCACGTTCTCGCGGGCCACCGTATCGGTTCTCACCACTTCGAGCTGACACGCCCCCGCCTGCCCCTGCGGCGGCAGCACCGCCTCATAGAAGCCGTGCGAATCGGCGCGCGGGGCCAGCTTCACGCGCGTGACCTCGCGCCCCTCGCTGTTCTTCAGCACCCCCTCAAGCTGCGCATCTTCCACGCCCGAGAAGTCCTCGTTCAGCACGCGCGCCATCACGCTGATCGGATCTTCGGGTCCGTACACCAGCCGGTCGGTGCCCGCGCGGAAGCGCTCCTGGCCCGCGCGCAGCCGCTCGCCCAGCCCCCAGCGCATGATCTGCCCCCAGAACCGGTGATGCCGGACGTCGCCCGTGCGGTAGCGCAGCCGCCACGTGCGGTCAAACGCCAAGCCCAACACCTTGCCGCGGCCCACGCGCTGCGCCATCACCAGCGCATGCTTGGCCCGGTGCTGCATCACCTCGTCCAGATGTGCCACCGCCTGACGCACGTCCGCAAGCACTTTCTCCTGTTCGCCGCCCTCGGACACCGCCACGGCGAGAATCTCCGCGCCCGGCTTGGCCGTCACGGGCAGGCGCCAGTCGAACGGCGGAAGCGAGCGCCACACCTCCTCGTTTTCCGACAGGCTGCCCGACTGAACCATCACCGGATGGGTTTGGCCCGTCGGCGTCAGAGCCAGGCGGTAGGCCTCTTCCGGCCCTTTCCAATACGAGTCCTCCGGCTGCACCGTAAACGGAACCAGCTCGGCCAGCGGGGACTCTTTCGGAAAGGCGTGAGGCATCGCCCGCGGGCCGCTGATGATCACCAGCAAGGCCCCGCGGTCCACCACGCACGAGCGTATCTCCTCCTGCACCTGCGGCGTCAGCGTGGCCGCGTCCAGATCGCCCAGGATGATCACGTCAAACGCCCGCCACTCCTCGCGGCTCACCGGCCAGCCGCCCGACTCCGCGTCGCCGAACTTGCGGCTCGCCGAGGCCGGCGGAAGCTCCGCCGCCGCGGCGCCGACCAGCTTGTCCGGATGCACCAGCCACGACTGGAGGTGGACCGACTTGTCGCGCCCGAAAAAAAGGTTGCGCAGATACCGGAACTCCCAGCGCGGCGAGTCGTCCACCAGCAGCACGTTGATGCGGTCGTCGCTCACCGCCACATCCGACTTCCAGGCGTTGTTGTCCTTGAACAGCTCGCCGTCCAACAGCTCGGCCCGCACCTCATAGCGCACCACGCCGTTGGTCTGCGGCTCGTGCGCCAGCCGCACCTCGCGCTGCCAGTCGTCGGAGGAAATGTTGAGTTCCTCCTCCCCGACCACCGCATTCCCGCAGGTGAGCCGCACCTTGATCTTCTTGCCGATGGCGCCCGTGGCTTTGACGGTCGCGATCATCCGTACCCTGTCGCCCAGGAAAACCGACTCCGGCGCGATCACATCGGCCAGCGCGATATCGAACGGCAGGCGCGTTCCGCCGAGCAGCACGCCGCACACGGGCGCACCTTGAGCGCCGAATCTCCGCGTGACCGGCAACACCGACGTGTCCGCGTTGTGGATGCCGTCGCTCAGCACCAGCACGCCCGCAAGCTGCTCTGAGGGAATCTCCTTCAGCACGCCTTCGAGCGCCGTCGTGAAATCGGTCGCCGACCGGACGTACTGCTCGGCAAAAGCCGTCGCTCCCGTGGCGCTCAGGCCTTGCCCGATCTCGGCGTCCGAGATGCGCGAGAGCGTGCGCCCGAAGGTAAACAGATCCAGGTCGTAGCGGCTACCAAGCTTGTCGATGAACGCCTTGCCGTCGGCACTGGGGCGAGCCAGCAGATCGCACGCCAGCGCCACGCGCGTGGTCTCGCACAAGCCGCGCGCCGCCTCGCGATCCGCTTCAGGCAGCTCCTCCCACAGCTTCTGCGCATCGCTCTGTTGATCCGCCAGCGCCGCCCGCTGCGTATCACCCAGCCGCCCCAGGTGCGCAGCCCAGGCCAAGCGCTCGCGCGGCTGCCACTGCCGGTCCGTAAAGCGCATGGAGGCCGAGCCGTCCACCAGCACCGCCACGCGGCGCGTGATCTTCTTGTCTGTGAACCTCACCAGCACCGGCTGCATCAGAATCAGCACGGCAATCGCGATGGCCGCAGCGCGCAGCGCCAGAATGACCGTGCCCAGCCTCTGGGGCAGCGCCAGCCGTTCGCGGAAGAAGCAGGCGGAGGCGATCTCGATGCCCAGTCCCGCCATCACGGCTGCCACCCAGAGCGGCCAGGTGCAGGCATACACCGCCACACGCCCCAGCACCTGCAGCAGGCACCACGATGCCGCCACGGCCGCCAGCGCGCGCGGCACGGCCACGCCGAAGCGCGGCAGCCGCACGCGGATGCGCCGCGTCAGCACGCGCACGCCGAGCCACAGGCCGCACGCGGCCAGCGCCATCAGCGCCACCGCCCACGTGGGGATCTCAGGCGGCAACAAATCTATGCGAGTCGGTTCCATAGGCTGGTTAAAACTCTCAACGTTCAACTCTCAACTTGTAACGCTCAACTCTCAACTCCTAAATCCTAACTCCTAAATCCTAACTGATGCTCTCTCCTGTCTTACGCTGGATGCAGATCCAGCGGGTGAGCACGGTTTCCAAAATCAACAGGGCGAACAGGATCAGTGCGGGGATGCGCCACAGCTCGCGCCCGAAGGTCTTTCCGAGCAGCGCCTTCTGCAGATCCTCAAACGAGTGGGCCACCGTCACGT
>CAYMLQ010000569.1:0-2786 GCA_964390795.1 uncultured Lentisphaeraceae bacterium | reverse complement strand
ATGAACGAATCGATTGTCAATCCAGGTCTGGGCACGCTCATCTTTGTTCTGGGCGGTCTTGCTGGAGCGGTCTTCTATTTGCCTTTGAAGCGTGAGAAGAACTGGGCGTGGGAGAGCTACTGGATGTTTTATGCGATCTTCGCTCTGGTGATCGCGCCGTGGGCGCTGACCTTCCTGAAGTGCCCGAACGTGCTGGACGTGCTCAAGCAGGCACCGTCGAAGGAGATGTGGACCTGTTACCTGTGCGGCGCGGCGTGGGGCTTCGGCGGGCTGACCTGGGGCCTGATGATCCGCTATCTGGGCGTGGGTCTGGGACTCGCGATCGGCTGCGGCATCTGTTCTGCAGCGGGCACGCTGATTCCGAAAATTATCACGGGCAAGTTCGGCGAGCTGTTGCAGCCGGGGGCGGGCATCGTTTCGCTGCTAGGGGTCGCGGTCTCGCTCGTGGGCATCGTATTGGTCGGTTTGGCGGGCATGGCCAAGGAGGGCGAGCTGCCCGAGGAGGTCAAGAGGAAAGCCGTCGAAGAGTACGATTTCAAAAAAGGCATTCTGGTGGCGATCTTCTCCGGTTTCGCGAGCGCGGGTCTCGGCTTCGGCTTGCAGGGCGGCAAGGCGATGGAGGCCTTGGCGTTGCAGGGCGGCACGGCGACGGCCTGGAAGGGCATGCCGGTGCTGGTGATGTGCCTGCTGGGCGGGTTCACGGTCAACGCGCTCTGGTGCCTCTACCTGAATGTGAGAAACAAGACGCTCGGCGACTATACCAAGAAGGGTGCTCCGATTGTGGCGAACGTCTTCTGGGCGCTGTGCGCGGGCGTGCTGTGGGTCTGCCAGTTTGTGGCGTTCAAGACCGGCGAGCCGCGCATGGGCGACCAAGGGTATGTGGGCTGGGCTGTGCTGATGGCCAGCTCGATCATGTTCAGCGGCGTGCTGGGCCTCATGCTCGGCGAATGGAAAGGCACGAGCGCGAAGACGCGCGGGCTGCTAGCTGCCGGTCTTGTGATTCTGCTGGGCTCAGCCGTGATCGCAGGCTACAGCGGCAAGATCGGGCAGCAGACCACAAAGGCACCCGCGGCGCCTGCCGCCATCGAAAAGATGCAGCAGTAAGTCGGCCTTCGCAAAGCGGCAGAGCGGATCCCGAAGGTGCGTCGCGGTCGAAAGGCGCGCCGCGTCGTCTGGTAGGGCGGGGTCCCCGAACCCGCCGCCGGTCAGCCGCCGGTTCCCGTGCCGATGCCGTGCTCTGCGGACGCCTGTCGTTCGACTTCACTCACGATAGGCGGGGAGGCGTCCCTACCGTTGAGCCGCCTCCAGCCACGTCGGAAGATCGGCGAGGCTGTCGAGCACCGGTGCGCCGCTGCGCGCGAGACGCGCGTAAGACTGGTGCCCTTGGGCGATCAGGAGGCAGCGCACGCCGAGGGCTTCGGCCACCTCGTGATCGTGAAGCGAATCGCCGATGAGTAGCACGGCGGCGGGCGGCAGGTTCAGGCGTTGCAGCAGGGCGCGTCCGCACTCCAGCTTCGAATGACCGTAGAGGTTGTCAACGCCGCAGATGGCGTCGAAGTAGTGCGCGATGCCGTACTCGGCGATCATGGCGCCCAGGATGCCCTGTTCGGAGGCTGATAGGACGGACTGGCCGACGCCTGCCTCGCGGAGCCACGTCAGGGTGTGTGCGGCAGCGCCGTGCAGTCGCAGCGTGGCGTCGGCGAGAAACAGGTCATGAAACTCGCGTGCGACGGCGTCCCAGTTCTCCTGTTCGATTCGGAACCCGATCGTGCTGTAGAAGCGGATGACCGGAAAGCCGAACACCTCGCGGTAATAGGGCAGATCGATCTGCGGCAGGGCGCGTGCGGCGAGCATGGCGTTGATGGCGTTGACGCCCGCCTGCGTATCGTCGAGCAAGGTGCCGTTCCAGTCCCAGATGATGTGCTGTAGGCGCATGGCAAACAGAATCAGGACGGTACTTAGTGGCGGTCAAGTACACATGGCAAAGAAACTCAAAGAGGACACCGAACACAAGAATGTTATTAAACGAGGTTTAGTGTGGTATGTCAAGCGCATGGTTGCCGGCGAGGTCATTATTCAGAGTACAAAGCAGACTGACCTAGGCAAGGCGCGGCTTGAACGCGACCGTATTCTTAACGCGACTTACTTGCGGGATGAGAAGGAGCGGACAGAGGCCGTGCTTGCCAAGGTGGAAAGTCTCGACAGACAGCTTGCCAAGATCGAGAACGATAAGCCATCCCTTGGCATACTCGCTGCATGGACGGCCTACAGGAGCGCTCCCAACCGTCCGGACAGCGGTCTCCGTACCATGGACATGTACGAGAGTCAGTTCAAGCGGTTTACGGCGTGGATGCAGAAGAACCACCCCGAGGTCAAAGAACTGCGCGCAGTCACGGAGGAGATCGCTTTCCAGTTCGCGGGGGAACTCGGGCGGATCCTGACCCCCAACTCCTACAACAAGTACCTGGTTCTCCTCCGGCGAGTCTGGAAGGTTCTGCGTAAGGCGGGGCGGCTGACTGTGAACCCGTGGGCCGGGCTGGACAACAAGCTGCTCGATACGCATAGCCGGCGGGAGCTGACGATTGAAGAGCTGACCAAGGTTTGCGAGTCGGTTCAAGGTGAGATGCGGGGCCTCTTCGCGGTCGGAATCTATTGCGGACTGCGGCTCGGTGACGCGGTCCAGTTGAAGCGGTGGCCTTGCTTCCGAACGTGACGGGCATCACGACCAAGCAGGAGGAGAAGGAGGCCGCGCAAGCCAGACTGAAGGCGGCTGTGGCGGCGCTGGA
>CAYMLQ010000568.1:0-2787 GCA_964390795.1 uncultured Lentisphaeraceae bacterium | reverse complement strand
TTCGTCGACCGGCTGATGGCCGCTGGCATCGCCTCGTTCAAGATCGAAGGCCGCGCGCGCAACCCGGAATACGTCAAGGCCGTGGTCATTGCCTACCGTACCGCCGTCGCGGCGGTTCTGAACGGAACCTTCACGCCCGAGCTGGCCCGGCTCCTGACCGCCGACAGCGCCAAGGTCTACCACCGTGAGTTCGGCTGCGGCCTCTACCACGGTCGCCCGGGTGCGGGCCAGTTTACGGATACGGACGAGAACCAGGCCACAAACCAGAAGCGCCACGTCGGCATCGTCCTGAACTACTACCCCAAGGCCCGCATGGCGCAGGTCCAGATCCAGGACCACCCAATCGCCCTCGGCGACACGCTCGCGATCCACGGCCCGACCTCCGGCGTGGTCGACCTGACCGTCACCGCCCTGCGCCGCGATGAGGAGGTGTGCACGCGCGCCGAAAAAGGCACATGGATCACATTTCCCTGCGAACAGCGCGTGCGCCTGAACGATAAAGTCTTCCTTGTCATTACAGACTACCGCGACAAACCTCTTTCCGGTGCGCAATGTGCAGAACCAGAGCGGAGTCAGCAATTTTAATTTTGACTGCTCCGCTCGCAAACAGGCGCGAAATCATGCGCAGGGCGCGTCCGGAGGCCGCGCGCCACCCCTGAAAGACGCGCCGCGCAAGGTAGCCCGCGACCTCCCGGGCGCGGATACCAGTGAACGGAGATACCAAAATTAAGATTGCTTCCGCGGATGCAAGTCGGGCTTGCGATCCCGACCTGCAACACCCGCGCACACCAGGTACCGGATGTCGATGGGGCCGCCGCAAGACCCGTCAAACTTGCGGGACACGTCGTATTATTTTCGCATCCCCTCGCGTACACCCGCCACGCCCCTGTCGCGCGTCCATTACTTCAGTGTTCGGCGTTGTTATTGCTCTGCGCTGCGAAGGTTGCGGCACCTTGTGTGTTTGCGGTATACTGTGCGCCATCACACGCGCCGAACCTGCGCAGGGGGACACGAACGAATGAAACGTACCGCACTGGGGCTTGTCAGCCTCGCCTTGGCCATCCATTGCCGCGCCTCCGACACGCTAGCCACCTCGGCCGCCACGCTGGAGCTGACCAGCCCGCGCTGCGAACTGACGCCCCAACTCTTTACCCCCGACTGGCAGGGGCACCGCGCCTCCGGCGGCCTCGTGCGCGAGGCGGACGGCTCATACGCGTTCAAGATCGAGACGAAAGCCGCCGGCACGGTCCACGGCAAGTCCATCTTCACGCCAACGACGAACGGCGCGGTCGACGCGGCCTATACCTTCACGCCCGAGCGCGACATCACGCTCAACGCGCTCTATGTCGGCACGGCCTTACCGACCGACGGCTGGGCGGGAGGCGGATTCAACGCCACCCCCGGCTCTCCGGATGCTCACGGGCGTCTGCCGCTCGAGCTTAAAGAGCTGATGCTTTTTTCCAAGACCGCCAGCTTGGTGTGGCTTGTTTCCAAAAACGGCCAGGAAAAGCTGTCGTTCGCTTTCCCCGAGCCAACCCCCGTCATGATCCAGGACGACCGCCAGTGGGGCCCGTCTTTCTCGGTGCGCATCGGCAGCCTCAACGCCAAGACCTTCAAAGCGGGCGAGCCTTACACGGTGCGCTTCACCCTTGCCACGCATGAGCCGCAGCGCCTCACGCTCGACCAGCCCGTCACGATCCAGGCCGGCCCGGACTGGATACCGCTCAAGCAGGAGCCAGACATTCTCGCAGGCTCGGCCCTCGACTTCACCGTGCTCCGGCTCACTGACGCGCCCGCCGGCAAGCACGGCCACGTGGTGGCGAAAGGTCCGCATTTCGAGTTCGAAGGCAAACCCGGCGCGACGCAGCGCTTCTACGGCGTGAACCTGTGCTTCTCCGCCAATTATCTCGAACCCGCAGACGCCGCCCGACTCGCCGCTCGGTTGGCCCGCACCGGCTACAACGCCCTGCGCCTGCACCACCATGACGGCGGTCTCGTGGAGGGCGCGGCCGACGGCACCACGCTGAACCCCGTCAACCTTGCGCGCCTCGACGCGCTGATGGCAGCCTGCATCTCCAACGGCATCTATGTCACCACCGACCTCTACGTCTCGCGTTCCGTGCCCTGGCGCAGCGTAGGCGTTGATCGTGACGGCAGGATTGAAATGAACGCGTACAAGGTGCTCGTGCCCGTACATGAGGGCGCCATGGAGAATCTTAAAACGTTCACACGCCAACTTCTCACCCACATCAACCCGCACACCGGGCGGCGCTATGCGGACGAGCCCGCGCTGGCGTGGCTGGCCCTGATCAACGAAGGCAACTTCGGCAATTACCTGGGCGAGATGCGGGACATCCCCGAGTGGCAGCGGGCCTGGGCCATGTGGCTGGCCGACAAGCAGGCGAAAGAGCCCCAAGCGTATGCCGGCATTCCCCCGTCCCTTCCCGGCAGCATCTACGACAGCAACCGCCACACCTCCGCCTTCGTGCTGTTCCTCAAGGACACCGAAGACCGGATGGTCGCGCGCCTGAAGGCTTTCCTGCGCGACGAACTCGGTTGCCGCGCGCTCGTGACCGACCGCAGCGCGTGGACGAACCACGCCTCGGACCAGGTGCCGCGCAGCGAACTGTTCGACTACGTGGACGACCACTTTTACGTCGATCACCCCGAGTTCATCGAGCGCCCGTGGCAGCTGCCCAGCAAGTGCGCCAACGTCAACCCCGTCAAAAACGCGGCCCTGGGCGCGCAGAACGTCGTCTTCACACGCCTGCTGGACAAGCCGTTCAC
>CAYMLQ010000567.1:0-2789 GCA_964390795.1 uncultured Lentisphaeraceae bacterium | reverse complement strand
GTAAGTCGGGCATTCCTGCCCGACACAGTAAGTCGGGCATTCCTGCCCGACACAGTAAGTCGGACATCTGCCCGACTTGCCAAGAGTCAAGCGGTCTGCGGGAGTGTTTGTTAGTCCTCCAAAAAGGCAGAACGAACATCGAGACATATAAGTGTCCGACGCTCATGGAGCGGCGCGGCTTCCCGCGCCGGCCGGAACGCAAAGGCTACTGAATGCACTCCGATGAACAAACGGGACAAGAGCGCATGCCCTTGTCCCGACGGACTCCGTCAGCTTCAGTAATCGCAGCCTCAGCTCTGCAGCGCGGTGATGCACATGGTGCCGAAGATGTCGTCGGAACTGCAGCCGCGCGACAGGTCGTTGACCGGCTTGGCGAGGCCCTGGATCACCGGGCCCAACGCCGTGGCGCCGGCCAGGCGCTCGACCAGCTTGTAACAGATGTTGCCGGCCTGGAGGTCCGGGAAGATCAGCACGTTGGCGTCGCCCAGAATAACGCCGCCCTTGTTCTTTGAGGCGCCGACTGACGGCACGAGCGCGGCGTCGGCCTGCATCTCGCCGTCCACGACCGCGTCCACGCCCAGCTCCGCAAAGCGCTTCCGGGTCAGTTCGGCTGCGATGCGCACTTTGTCAACCAGCTCGTGCGAGGCGCTGCCCTTGGTGGAGAAGCTCAGGAACGCGAGCCGGGGCTGCCTGCCGATCAGCTTGCGGTAGGAGAGCGCCGTGGCGTGCGCGATGTCGACCAGCTCCTCGGCGGTCGGACAGGGGTTGACCGCGCAGTCCGCGAAGAGCAGCGTGCTGTCGCCGGAAGCGGTCGGGGCCTTCAGATCCATGATGAAGGTCGAGGAGGCCAGCTTGATGCCCTTGGCCGTGCCCACGCAGTGGAAGGCGCTGCGCAGCATGTCGCCGGTCGAGGCGATCGAGCCCGCGACCATGCCTTGCGCGAGATCGAGCGCCACCATCATGTTGCCGAAATAGAGGCGTTTGCCTTTGACCGTCTCAAGCGCCTCGGCCTCGGTCATGCCCTTGGCTTTACGCTTCTCATAAAAGGCGGCGGACAGTTTCGGCAGCAGGTCGGAGGTCGTGTAGTCGATCACGCGGACCTTCGCCGAGGCCAGCGTCACGCCAGCCTTGGCTTCCGCCGCGGCGATCTCCTCGGGCGTGCCCAGCACGACCGGCGTGCAGATGCCCGCTTGCGCGGCCTTGACTGCGGCCGCGATCACGCGCGGATCCAGACCTTCGGGAAGCACGATGGTTTTATTGAGCGCTGCGGCGCGGGGGATCATGGTGTCGAGAATGCCCATGGAAAAAGCTCCTTATTTCTTGCCAGCGTTTGTGAGCAGGCGGAAGGTTTCGCGGGCGATCATCAGCTCCTCGTTCGTCGGAATCACGATCGCGGGCAGCTTGGACGAATCGGCGCTGACCACACCGAGCGTGCCGAAGACCGCCTTGTTCTTGGCGTCGTCGAGCTTGCAGCCGATCGCCTCCAGGCGCGACAGGATGGCCCTGCGGGCCGGGAAGCTGTTCTCGCCGATGCCGCCCGTGAAGATGACCGCGTCGGCGCCGCCCAAGAGCGTGAAGTAACCGCCGATGTAGAGCGCGGCTCGGTGGCCGAACATGTCGAGCGCGTTCTGCGCGGCCGCCTTTCCCTGCGCGGCCGCGTTCACGGTGTCGCGCATGTCGCCGCTGTCGAGCCCGTTAACGCCCAAAAGTCCGCTCTGCTTGTTGAGCACGTTGTCGATCTCGTCGATGCTCATGCCCTTGCGGGCGAGGAAGAAGATGATGGCCGGGTCGATGTCGCCGCAGCGCGTACCCATGATGATGCCGGGCAGCGGCGTCAACCCCATGGTCGTGTCAAGCACCTTGCCGCCCTTGATCGCCGCGATGGAGGAGCCGTTGCCCAGATGGCAGGTGATCAGGTTCAGCGCCTCGACGGGTTTCTTGAGGTATTCGGCTGCGGCCTGCATCACGAACTTGTGCGACGTGCCATGGAAGCCGTACTTGCGGATGCGGTACTCGTCGTAGTACTTCTGCGGGAGGGCGTACATGAAGGCGTGCTTGGGCATGGTCTGGTGGAAGGCCGTGTCGAAGACCACGACGTTCGGCACGTTCGGAAAGACCGTCTCGCAGGCCACGATGCCATCGAGGTTGGCTGGGTTGTGCAGCGGCGCGAGATCCGTGCATTCTTTGATGCAGGCCTTCGCGTCCTCGGTAATGATGGCCGAGTCGGAGAAGTGTTCCGCGCCGTGTACCACGCGGTGGCCGATGGCGTTGACATCTTTCAGCGACTTGAGGACGCCCCGGTCGGGATCGACGAGCATCTTGCACGCCATGGCCAGCGCCTTGCCGTGGTTCTCGGCCGCGATGCCCTGCTGGGTCTTGCCCTCGCCGTCGCGCTGGTAGACCAGGTTGGCGTTGGGCGTTCCGATGCGCTCGACCAGCCCCTTGGCCATCATGGTTTCCGTGGCCATGCTGAAGAGCATGAATTTGAGCGAGGAACTCCCCGAATTGATTACCAAAACTTTATCGTACTTTTTGAATGGCATGATGAAACCTTGTCCGAACGAATGAATAAAAAGAAAGCTAGCGACCGTACGCACGCGCACGCGGCAGTAAACAGGCGTACATTTTGCTCCTATTTGGAATAGGTTTCAAGGCCAAAAAGATGCCTAAAGGATGCAAGGGTGCAGATTCAACTCAGTTGAATCGCACCCCCACACATGATTTTCACAGAATACCCCCAGGGCAAACGCATCTTAATTTTCAGGTCTGAGATTGTGTGCTGGTGTGGT
>CAYMLQ010000566.1:0-2806 GCA_964390795.1 uncultured Lentisphaeraceae bacterium | reverse complement strand
ACGATCGTGGCCAGCGGTGCGCAGTTGATGCTAAGTAACGTTACGGTTGGCAACGAAGCGTTGACCATCAGCGGCAACGGCTTGGCAGCCGGAAGCTTGATCGCGGGTGCTTTGCGTTCTATTGGGACAAACACTTACCAAGGCAAGATCACGTTAGGTGCCGACGCCAAGATCTTCGGTGGCAGTGGGACCTCGATAACCCTCGATGTAGCCTCGGGTGACGCGGTCGATCTTTCCAGCTTTACGCTCAGCGTCGATGGGGCCGGCAGCAGCAGCATCAATGACGCCATCGTTGGCACGGGCGGCCTGACGAAAGAGGGCAGCGCCAATCTTACCCTTGCTGCGTCCAATAGTTACAGCGGTGCCACTGCGATAGCGGCGGGTCGGATAACCCTTTCGGGCGCGGGCCGGCTGGGTTCAGGAGCAATCAGCATAGCCACGAACAGTTCCGGCACGCTTGCGCTGGCCGTAACGGGAACCAACATCATGGCCAATGCCATTTCGGGTGCTGGGGCGATTCTCTCGAGTTCGGGCGAGACCCGGCTAACCGGTGCTGTCACCACCACAGGCGGCTTGACCGTCTCGAACAGCACGCTGCGCATCGGCAACGGCGGCACAACCGGTTCCTACTCGGGCAACACCGTGCTGAGCGATGCGGCTGCTCAATTCGTCTTCGACCGCTCCGATGACTATACCTACGCGGGCTCTGTCTCGGGCAGTGGGGGCGTTACCAAGTTGTCCGGCGGCACAACGACCCTCACGGCGAACAACACCTACACCGGTGCGACCACGGTGAGCGCCGGCAGCTTGGTGGTCAACGGGTCGATCAACAGCGCGACGACCGTGCAAAGCGGAGCATCACTGGGGGGAAGTGGAACGGTATCCTCCGCGATAATCCAAAGCGGCGGCACCATCGCTCCCGGTAATTCCCCCGGAACGCTCACGCTGACCAGCGGTCTCACTTGGGCGGGTGGTGGCAACTACAATTGGCAAATTTTCAACGTCGCCGGCACAGCGGGCCAGTCCAACACATGGGACTTGATCAGCTTGACCGGTGGCAATTGGGACATCACGGGTCTCAGCTCGACGAACAAGTTCAACATCAACCTCTGGTCGCTTTCGGGGCTGCCCGACACCACGGGGTTGGCGACGGGATTCGACGCGACCCAGAATTATTCTTGGAAGATCCTCGATGCGGCTGGAATCACCGGTTCTTTCAGCACGAACCTCTTCACCATCAACACGAGTGCGATCAATGGCACGGGTGGTTTCACCGGGGCAACGGGGCTGTTCAGCTTGGCCATGGACAGCAACAACGATCTCTTTCTTAGCTACACAGGTGCCGGTGCTGCTGTGCCCGAGCCGGGTACATGGGCAGCCGGCGGTCTTCTGCTTGTTCTCGCTGCTGTGGCACGGCGGCGGGCCAAGACACGGTTGCAAAAAGCTGCCTGATGGCACTTTCGCACGCGTTTTTGGCACATGGCTCAAGGAGAACTTGCTCCTGAAAGGCCAGATTTTCTTTGCTTTCGGATTCCTCCTATGAACAGACATCCTATTTTCTGCAATTTTCGCGTCTCTCACCTGGCTGCATTGCTGCTGGCGGTATACCTCGCCGCACCCAGTCTGGGAGCGACGGTTTCGTTCGTCGGCACCGAAGTCGGCTTGCCGACAAACAACTATTCCGTTCAGAACTGGTCGAGCTCGAGCGTCTCGAAACTTTACGATCTTGGCGGCACCGAAATCTATGGCACCTCGGGCTACTACCAGATTCGTCCCACGCTCAACTCCGCCCCAAGCAACGTCTCCCAGGCTGTTTCTTCGGGAAATAATCTTGGCATCACCGCGACCAATGATCCGACTTTGTTTTCGGCTCCGGTTTTCCTGAGCTCAGTCACCGGCGGTGCCGGAACCTTCGTCAACTTTGGCGGTTATCAGATCTTTCGCGGTCCGGACGGTTCGACGCTCTATCGGCAAGGTGCGCTCTCGGTGTCGGTCAACAACGGTCCCTTCAACACGCCCTCCGGCAACAACACCGGGTTTTTCGGTGAGGCGTTTTCCTTTACCATGGCCTCGAACATGGGGGCCGACTTTCGTCTCGGGGTGGCGGTCGACACGGTGGGTACGAGCGCCTACGCGCCGGACTATGTCAGTATCTACAACTCGGGAACCGGAAGTGTCTTTTCAACGCTACTGACGCGCGATGGGAACGCGGACATGGTTTTCTTCGACCTGACCGCGTCTGCCGGCGAGAGCTTCAGCGCCGCCTTGTGGCAGTTGGCCGGCACGCAGAGTGTCGCAGCATTCAGCCTGATCACCTTCGATGTGTCTCGCTACAAACTCGACGTTACCTCGGGAATGCAGACGAACTCTTCCGTGCTCGGCGGTGCTCCGGCGGCATTGCTCAAGACGGGAGCGGGCACCACGGTCTTGACTGGGGTCAGCACGTATCAAGGAACCACGACGATCAGCAATGGTGCGGTGGAATTGGGTAGTTCGGGCCAACTGGCCGGCGGCAGTTACAGCGGCGCGGTTTCCATGACGACCAACTCCTCGTCCTTGCGGGTGAGCACCTCGGCCAATCAGACCCTTTCCGGCGCGATCAGCGGAAGCGGATCGCTGGTCAAGTCGGCCAACGGCACGCTGACTCTGAGCGGGAGCAACAGTTACTCGGGCGGCACGACCATCTCAGGCGGACGGCTCATCGCGACCTCTTCGAATGCACTGGGTGATGCATCCGCGGCGGTGACCGTAAGTGGCGGCGCTTACCTCGATGTGCGCACCAATATTACGCGCACTGGCACGGTCA
>CAYMLQ010000565.1:0-2823 GCA_964390795.1 uncultured Lentisphaeraceae bacterium | reverse complement strand
CAGTCGGGCGTCAGCCGCCTCCAGCTCGACGCGGGCGAGGCCTCGGGCGAACAGGTGCTTAAAATCAAGGACGTCACTTTCGCCTACCCCGGCGCAGACCCCATCATCCGCGGCTTCACAGCCAAAGTTCTGCGCGGCGAGCGCATCGGCATCATCGGCCCCAACGGCTCCGGCAAGACCACCCTGCTCAACCTGCTCTGCGGACGACTCGCGCCCACCTCCGGCAGCGTTGATGCTGGCGCGCGGGTTCAGATCGCCTTTTTCGACCAGCTCCGCGCCCAGCTCGACCTCGAGGCTTCCGTGATCCACAACCTCGCCGACGACAAAGACGAGGTCGTGATCGGCGGCGTGCGCAAACACGTCTACGGCTACCTCGAAGATTTCCTTTTCTCCTCCGACCGCGCCCGCACCCCCGTGAAGGCCCTTTCCGGCGGCGAGCGCGCGCGCCTGCTGCTGGCCAAGCTCTTCCTTCAGCCCGGCAACCTGCTGGTGATGGACGAGCCGACCAACGACCTCGACGTCGAAACCCTCGAACTACTCGAGGAGCAGATCCTCGGTTACGCAGGCACGCTGCTGCTGGTCAGCCACGACCGGACCTTCCTCGACAACGTGGTCACCAGCACCTTCGTGCTGGACGGCAGCGGCAACGTCGGACTCTACCCCGGCGGTTATGCCGACTGGCTGCGCATGCGGCCGGCGCCCGACCTGGGCACGCCCAAGAAGTCCGACTCCGCCTCCGCCCGCCTCTCGTCCCTGCAGCGTAACCCCGCCCGCCTCAGCTACAAAGAGCAGCGCGACCGTCAAGAGCTACCGCGCCTCATCGAGAAGCTCGAGGCTGAAATCTCCACCCTGCATGCCAACCTGTGCGACGCCGCCCTTTACCAGAAAGCGCCGCAGTTCGTCGAGGCCGCCAAAGTCCGCCTGCCCAAGGCCGAGTCCGAACTCGAAACCGCCTTCACGCGCTGGACAGACATCGAGGAGCGTGCGACACGCGCCCAAGGTTAGAATTGACCCCTTTCGTAAAAGTGTGCGAAACTTGTAAACAAGTCATCGCGCACAGGCGGAACACGCCGTGTGGCGCGTGATCATGCCCATGCGAAAACCCTTGAAAAAAGAACCTGCCGTCCAACGCCTGAGCCCCCAGTGGCTCATGGCCTTGGGCTTCTTGTTCGCCATCCTGATCGGCGGGCTCCTTCTTACGCTGCCTATTTCAAACACCAGCGGACAGATGTTGGGACCTGTCGCGGCGCTGTTCACCGCGACCAGCGCCACCTGCGTCACGGGTCTCTCGGTCATCGATATCGGCACGGAACTCACCCTCTTCGGCCAACTCGTCGTGCTTACGCTGATCCAGCTCGGCGGCCTGGGTATCACCACCTTCGGAACGTTCTTACTGGTCATTGTCGGCCGCCGCCTCAGCGTTCAGAACGAGTTTGTCCTGATGAGTTCCTACGGTATCGACGAGGTCAACGGACTCCGCTCCCTGCTGCGGTGGACCTTCGGACTCACCTTTGCGATTGAAGGCGTCGGCGCGTTCCTGCTCTGGACACGCTACCTGCTGCATGCCCCGGAACTGCACCTGCCGCCCGGCTTCTGGCCTCCCGTCTACTACGCGATCTTCCACTCCGTCAGCGCTTTCTGCAATGCGGGCTTCTCCCTTCACCGCGACAACCTGATCCCCTTCCAGAGCGATCTTTTCTTCCTCGGTATCATCGACCTCCTGATTGTCTCAGGGGGCCTCGGTTTTCTCGTGCTCTACAACCTGATCACCACCAAGTTCTGGCGCCGTAACCTGAAAACACGCGGACGGATCACCCTGCACTCCAAAATCGCACTCACCGCCACCCTCTTGCTAATCGCGCTGGGCACGCTGGCCTTCCTGTCGCAAGAGTGGTACGCAACGCTCAAGGATCTCTCGCTGCCCGACAAGGTTGCCATCTCGCTGTTCCACTCGATCACCCCGCGCACAGCCGGCTTCAACGCCGTCGACATGGGACAGGTCAATGAGACGACCCGGTTCACCACAAATCTCCTGATGCTCGTCGGCGGTTCACCCGGTTCCGCCGCCGGCGGCGTCAAAACCACCACGCTGTTCGTTCTCATCATGACGATTTTCGCCATCTGCAAGAACCGCACGGAGACAGTCATCTTCTCCCGCACCGTTCCCCACCCCGTGGTGCGCGAGGCCCTGGCCATTTTCCTGCTGGCCATCCTGCTGGTGCTGACCGCGTTCGGTCTCCTGCTCTGGACCGAAGCCCCGCTGAAACCGGGCGACGCCTCGAAGCTCATTTTCGAAACCATCTCTGCCGCCGCCACCGTCGGACTCTCCATTAACCACACGCCAACATTGTCTACGGCGGGCCGATGGGTTATCATCGTGTGTATGTTTGTGGGCCGCCTGGGCCCGCTGGCCGTGGCCCTCCTCATCGGTGCCCGCGACGAAAACCGGCGCATCCGTCATCCGGAGGAGGAAGTCGTCGTCGGCTAGCGCACGGGCTAAACCCCTGACCCCTGAACCCCGAACCCCGGATTCCTCTATGAAACGTATCGGCATCATCGGCGCAGGCCGTTTCGGCGCATCCCTCGCGGAGAGTCTCGCGGAGCATGGCGCGGAGGTTCTGCTGATCGACCAGAACCGCGAAATCATCCAAGAGTTCTCGGAATTCGTGACCAAAGCGGTGGAAGGCGACGCCTCCAGCAAGCGCACGCTGGAGGACGCCGGCTTTCAGGAGTGTGACGTCGTGGTGGTCGCCATCGGCACGAACCTCGAGGGCAGCATCATGGCCACCGTGAACTGCAAGGAACTCGGCGTGCCGACGGTCG
>CAYMLQ010000564.1:0-2823 GCA_964390795.1 uncultured Lentisphaeraceae bacterium | reverse complement strand
CTAATGCGGGCGGAGCCCGCAACCCTCACCCCAGCCCTCTCCCAGAGGGCGAGGGAGGGGGCAACACTCGATTATTTCGAATCCTCCGATTCTATCGATTCCTTCGAAAAATGAATAAAACTCTCTTTTCTTTTGCGGTTCTAGCGGCTGCTTCGTCTGTGGCGACTGCGCAGACCTTGAAGGCCGTGAAGGTCGGGTCGCGGATCGACGTGACGGTCGACGGCGCGTTTTTTACGAGCTACCGGTTCTCGGCGGACGAAAAGTATCCGTTTTTCTTTCCCGTGAACGGGCCGTCGGGCACCTCCGTGACCTCCATGCGCAACGGCGAGTATCCGCATCACAGTTCGCTCTTTTTCGGCTGCGATCAGGTTAACGGCGGCAATTACTGGCAGGAGGGCCTGGAGCGCGGCCAGATCCTTTCGGACGGAGCGGTGCTGGAGACGGCTTCTGGCAAGGAGATCGTGATTACCGATCGCTGCAACTGGAAGCGTCCGGACGTCGAGCAGCCGTTCAAGGATGAGCGGCGCATCGTGATCAGCGCGCCTTCGAAGGGATTGCGCCAGATCGATTTTGACGTGACGCTGGAAGCGCTTACGAATGTGGTGATCAAGAAGACCAACCACTCGTTCTTCAGCGGCAGGATGGATCCGGACCTGAGCGTGCGGTGCGGCGGAACGATGGTCAATGCAGTGGGAGATGCTGGAGAGAAGGGGACGTTCGGTCAGGCGTCGCCCTGGATGGCGTGCAGCGGCAGGCGCGGCTCTGGCGCGGTAGAAGGAATGGCGATTCTACAGCATCCAGCCAACCCGTGGTATCCTTCGCCGTGGTTCACGCGCGATTACGGCTTCTTCTCGCCGACGCCGATGTTCTGGCCGGCGGATGGCGTGGCGACAAAGCTGGCCAAGGGCGAGACGCTCAGATTGCGGTACCGCGTGCTGGTGTTCTCCGGGGATCACAAGGCGGCGGGCGTCGGCGACCAGTTCGCCGCCTACGCGGGGCTTCCGGCGGTGCGGCTTCTCACCTTGGATCCCGGCCATTTTCACGCGGCGCTGATTCAGAAGCGGATGTACCCGAGAGTGGCCCCGGAGGTGAGCGTCTACGCGCCCGAAGGAGCCGATGTCGCGATGCACCTGAAGCGTATCGACAGCTTTAACGCACGCGCGGAGACGCCCACGGCGTGGAAGACGGAGGTCTATAAGGGCGACGACTTCCTCCAGCGGATGGTGCAGGATAAAAAGGGGAATGTGGTGGTTATTTCCGGCAACAACGCTAAGAAAACGCAGTACATTCTGGAGAGCGTGAGGGCGGGGTTCAACGTGCTTGCGGACAAGCCGATGGCGATTACGCCTGCCGACTTCGCGCTGTTGCAAGAGGCGTTCAAGGTGGCGGCGGAGAAGCGGCTGCTGCTTTGCGACATCATGACCGAGCGGTATGAGATCACCACCTTGTTGCAGCGGCATTTCGCGCAGTGCCCGGACCTGTTCGGGGGCATGGACCCGGGGACGCCGGACGACCCCTCGGTGACCAAGGAGAGCGTGCATCACTTTTACAAGCTGGTGGCCGGTGCGCCCCTGCAGAGGCCGCCGTGGTTTTTCGACACGAAACAACAGGGCGAAGGCATTGTCGATGTGACCACGCATCTGGTGGATCTGGTTCAGTGGGCGCTGTACCCTGAGCAGGTGATTGCCGATAAGGACGTGAAGATGCTCAGCGCGAAGACTTGGAGGACGGCCGTCTCGAAAGAGCAGTTTACGCGCGCCACGGCGGTGACGGAATTTCCCGACTACCTGCAGATGTATAAGGACGCGGCCGGCAGTCTGCAGTTGCCGTGTAACGGCGCGTTCACCTACACGTTGCGCGGCATTCACGCCAAGGTGTCCGTCGTCTGGAATTTCGAGGCTCCGACCGGTGCGGGCGACACGCACTATTCGCTGATGCGGGGGAAGAAACTGGCGGCGATTATCCGCCAGGGCGAGGCGCAGGGTTACAAGCCGGCGCTCTATCTGGAACCGCGACCGGGCGTCGATCCCGCCTCGCTGGAGGAGCCCCTGAGGCGCGCAATGGCTGCGGCGGAGAAAATGTGGCCGGGCGTGACGGTTAAGAAGATTGCGGCGGGCTGGGAGGTGGTTGTGCCTTCGACTTACCATGTCGGACATGAGGCACATTTCGGGCAGGTCGCGGAACGGTATCTCGGCTGTCTGGATGCGGGCCTGTTGCCAGCTTGGGAGGCTCCGAACATGCTGCAGAAGTATCGTACGATCATGGAAGCGTATCAGATGAGCCGGTAGCCTAGAGACAGGACGCAACGAATGACACAGAAACAGTGGGAAGCTCTTTTGGCGGTTGTGAACGGTGAGAGGCTGGAGAAGCCGCTTTGCGGATTTATCGCGGACAGCCCGTGGCTGCCGGCGTGGACCGGCAAGGCCTCGATCCTGGATTACTTCAGTTCGGAAAAGGTTTGGCTGGAGACCAACTTCGCCGCCGTCAGAGCCTTTCCCGACGCGGTCTTTCTGCCGGGCTTCTGGTCCGAGTACGGCATGTGTACCGAGCCTTCGGCATTCGGGTCCCGCCTCGTTTGGCACGAGCATGAGTTGCCTTTTGCGGAGCCGATCGCGCGGGGACGGGAAACCGCGCTGGTGTTAGAGAAGCCGGACGTGCGCTCAGCCGGACTGCTGCCGTTCACGCTGCGCCGTCTGGTTCACGCTGCGCCGGCAATCGAGTCGCACGGGCATGCGATCCGTTTCGCGGTGGCCCGGGGGCCGCTCAATATCGCCTCCTTCCTGATGGGCACAACGGAGTTCCTGATGGCCATGCAGGTCGATC
>CAYMLQ010000563.1:0-2829 GCA_964390795.1 uncultured Lentisphaeraceae bacterium | reverse complement strand
ACTCCTGTCCTTGGCGCTACCCGGGAGCAAGGACACTCCTGTCCTTGGCGCTACCTGGGAGCAAGGACACTCCTGTCCTTGGCGCTACCTGGGAGCAAGGACACTCTTGTCCTTGCGGCGGGGACAGGAGTGTCCCCGCTCCCGAGTCGCGCGCCGCCTACTTCAACATCATGACCGAGCCTTGGAACGCGAGTTGCACCGAGAACAGCGTGCGCCCGCCGCCCGCGTCGGACGTGACGACCGTGGATTTGTAGTTCGCCAGCCCGTGCACGACAGGCACGCTTGCCGGATCGAGGGCCACGCCCGTCGGCATGGTGAAAAGCGGCACCGTCACGTTGCCGGAGACGGAGTACCCCTCCGTGAATTCAACCGCGACCGCCGAGCCGGGCTCGAAGGCGAGGGTCGAGCCCAAGGCCACGCCGTTGGGCAGGGCCGCGTCGGGATAGCGCCGCAGAAGCCGGCCTGCGGGCTTGAGCAGCACAGGGCCGGATCCCAGCGCGGTCGCCGAGGCCGGCTCTAGCGTGCCAGAGACAACCAGCGTCTGGCCCGTATAGGTGTTCGCGCCGCCAAGCACCAGCGTTCCGTCGCCCTTCTTGATCAGCGTGCCCGCGCCCGTGATCGGGCAGGTCACGGTCAGCGTGACGGTGTTGGACTCGGGGCGCAGCGTGCAGCCGCCCTCGTAGCGCCGCACTTCGACCGGCGTACCGTTCGTGAACCCGCCCGCATCGGCTGTCGTACTTGCCGTTCCGCCGGTCGCCAGCAGCGTGATGCCGCGGTTGCCGTCGTCCAGCGTCACGTTGTTGGTCACGCTCACGCCGCCGCCGTTGAAGCTCAGCTGATCCGCGCGGAAGAGCGGCGGATTCGCGCCGAGCTTCTCTTCGCTGACGATCCTCACCCAGAAGTTGCTGTTGCCGTCCACCCGGAGCTTGCCGAAGAACGCGGGGCTGTCCGCATGCAGGCGGTAGAGCGTGTTGGCGTAGAGCGGGTTGTTGGCGTAGGACGGGTTTCCCAACGCCTGCAGGAACAGATCCCCGTAGCCCGCGAGCGTCGAATAGAGATCCAGATGCCGGCCCATGACGCCGCCGGTGATGCGCAGGGAATACGCCCGGTTCGGGTCGCGCACCGCATGCAGCAGGATATCGCCCGCCATGCGGCTGCCAGCCCCTTCGGACATGCTGAACGAGGCGTCGTTCATCATGACCAGATTCGTGATCGTCGGCGTACCGGCCCCTTTGAGCCCGATGCTCATGGCGTCCGCCACCAGCCGCTTGCCGGGGAACGTCAGACTGCCAGCCGCCGGCGTGCGCATGGCGCCCGCCTTGAACACATAGGTGTTCGCGGGGATGGGCGGCGCCCCGTTGCTCCACATCGCATTCGTGAAGCTGGTATCATTGAGCGGGTCGCTGCCCACTTTATAGACGATCTTGTCCGGCGGCGTCGGCGTAAAGAGCAGCACCTGGCCGCCCAGTCCGTCATCCGCGCGCGACAGCTCGCCGCTCCAAGGCGGCGTCACGCAGAAATCGTAGTCGGCGTAGCTGGCGAGATTCGGCGCGGAGAGAACCTTGTAGGGCACCTCGACCGTGTTGTTCGTGTTGACCGCGAACTGGAACACCTGCAGGGGCTGCTTGCTCAACGCGCCGCTCACGCGGATCAGCGTCGTGGCGGGATTTGCTTCGGAGAGGTCGAGCGCGAAGGTCACGTTGGTGGTGTTCGCGACGGACAGGCTCTGCACGGACCAGCCGCCCTTTTCCGCGGCCAGGCGGCCGCCTGCGATCAGCGTCACATTCCCGAGCGAGCCCTCGCCCGCCACGACCGCCGTGGAACCTGTGATCACGAGCGTCTGCGAGGCCAGCGTGTACTCGGGCTTGAGGCGCAGCGTGCCTGCCTGGACAGTGGTCACGCCCGTGTAGGTGTTGTTGGTCGCCAGGATCAGCGTGCCGCTGCCGCGCTTGGCCAGCGGGCCCGCGCCGGAGATGACGCAGGCCACCGTGGCCGTGTTCGCGCCGGAGACTTCGATTGCGCCGCCCGGATAGATCTGGTTGACTGCGTTGGTGGTGTTGAGGAGCAGAAAGCCGCGGTTGGGATCGTCCAGCGTCAGCGAGTTGGTGAGGATGAGAGCAGTACCGCTGAACTCCATCTGATTGGCGGTGAAGGCCGCAGGATTCGCGCCCAGCCCGGCCTCGGAGACGATTCCGAACTTGCCCAAGCCGCGCAGGGAAATCTTGCCGGTGAAGCCGCTGTTGTCAGCCAGGAGGCTGACCTGCTTCAGGGCGTTCGAGTGGCCCATGGTCACTTGAATGTTGCCGCTTCCCGTGACCGTCGAATAGATCGCGAAGATCCGCGTATCGTTCTCTGTTTGCGAGGCTTCGAAGCGCGCGGTGCGCGTGGCGGGAATGGTGACGTTTCCGTACAGGTATCCCGTGAGCCCGCCATACCAATGGCCTAGCGTGCCTTCCAGCACCAGATCTGCGACGGTCAGCGGGCCGGCCGATTTCCACGCCAGCGCGCCGGTGCTGCTGATGGTCAGCCGGTCACCTGCGAACACGTAGTCACTCGTGCCCTCCGGCGTGCGCATGATGTAGCCCGCCGTGCTGTAGTTGTTGCCGGCCGAAGGCGGCAACTGATTGTCCCAGTTGGTGTAACTGTTGAACGAACTCGTGGCGGGCGCATCGGCCCGGATCATCACATAATCGCCGGCCCACGCCGACGCCACGCTCAAACACACACCCACAGTCAGAAAGAATCTCATGGCTATTCTCCTTACATGTATGCGAACCTCCAACAATTGACTAGTAATAGGATAGCGTTTCCGGGCGGCAAAGGCAAGGG
>CAYMLQ010000562.1:0-2835 GCA_964390795.1 uncultured Lentisphaeraceae bacterium | reverse complement strand
GTGGGACGGCGGCGGAGCTGACAATAACTGGAGCAGCCTCGCCAACTGGAACCCGGACACGGCGGCACCTCTGAGCGCCAGCAACACATGGGTACGCTTTGAAGGCACCAACCGCTATAGCACGGTGCAGAACATTTCGAGCCCGTTTGTGCTGAACCGTCTGGAATTCGCCAACGGGTCGGCTTTAGGCTCCAGCGTTCCGGCGTTCGCCCTCAGCGGCAGCCCCTTGCAGTTTGTGGCCGACGGCGCGACGCAGCCGCGGGTCTTCAGCACGCGCAACGCAACCAGCACAATCGCTGACGCGCTCGAAATACCGACCGGTACGACGCTCGCCATGGATATCGGCACCTGGGGTGTCGTCTTCACCGGCGTGATCTCGGGCGGGGGCAGCATCGACAAGCTGTCGGGCGCCGGTAGCATCGACCTGAACAACAGCGGCAACACGTTCTCGGGCGGCCTCACGGTCCGCGCCGAGAACAATGACTGGTATCGTGTCAATGTGAACGCCAGCGGAGCCATGGGCACCGGCCCCGTGAGCCTCTACGGCGGCGCCATGCTCACCAGCAAAACCAATCCCGGCGGCCTGTGCTTCTACGGCACGACCACGCAGACGAATTCGATCAGCCTCTTCCAGAACTCGCCGATCTTCTTGGGCATGCCGAACGGTACCGCCGTCGTCACGCTCAGCGGTCCCCTTGACCTGGGCACAAATACCCTCTTCTTGCGCGGAGGCGGCACCGGTACGCTCAGCGGCAGCATCAGCAAAGGTGGCGCCAGCGCACTCACAAAAGTTGATCAAGGTACGTGGACCCTCTCCGGCGCGAACACCTTCACCGGGCGTTTAACCCTCGTCAACGGAACCGTGAAACTCGGCGCGGCAGGTACGCTGAACCCGCTGGTCCCACTCACGTTTGCCTGCGCCACGGGGTGGTACTCCGTCGCGAGCGCGACCCTTGACCTGAACGGCAATAGCCAGGCGTTCAGCCAGTTGAGCGGCAGCATTGCCCAGGCTGGCCTCACGAACGTCTTGACCAGCGCCGCCCCGGCGACTCTGACCATCAACCAAGCGACCGCGACGACCTTCGACGGTCGCCTGACCGGCGCCCTGAGTCTGGTCAAGACAGGCGCGGGCTCGCTGACGCTGTCCAACAGCCTGAGCACCGCCACGGGCAGCATGACGGTGAGCAACGGCACGCTGGTCGCCGCGCTCGCCTCCAGCCTGGGCAACAGCACAAACATCACGGTGGCCGGCGGCACGCTGGAGCTGAGGTCAGGGACGACGATTCCGGATACGGGGGTTCTGCGCATTGCCGCAGGTGCGCAGGTCGTGATCGGCGCCAGCCTGACCGAGACGGTTGACAAGCTCTTCCTGGATGGTGTGCAGCAGCCGAGCGGCACCTTCGGCGCAATCGGCAGCGGCGCGGGCACAGAGACCAACGCCTTTTTCGGCGGCAGCGGCAAAATCCTCGTGGTAACTGACGCGCCGATCATTCCCGTCAGCGCGGTCTGGGACGGCGGGGGCGCCGATCTGAACCTGAGCACGGCGTTGAATTGGGACGGCGACGCGGTGCCGGCGCTCAAAGGCGCCACGGTTCCGATTTTCGCAACAGGCGGCGTCACGGCAGTGGTCGACACCGCGGCCAGCCTCTACGGCATGGTCTTCAACGCGAACACCAATTTCACGGTAGCGGCGGGCAGCGGCGTGATCACCAACGGCGCGGGCGGAATCTCCGCGCAGGTGCCGGCCGCAGTCTCGCGTACCTATACGATTGCGGAAGACCTCGTTCTCCGCGCCCCTCAAATATGGGGCGTGACCAACAACGGGGCTGGCGCGACGACGCTGGCGCTCGCGGGCTCGATCAGCGACGCGCTCGCGCCCTGCAACGTGATCAAATCCGGCACCGGCATATTGATCCTTTCCGGTAACAACACCTACAGCGGTTCGACCACGGTCAAGACCGGCAGCGTGGTGCGCATCACGAGCGGGACCGCGTTCGGAAGCACGAACGGCGCGACCGTCGTGGAGGACGGCGGTCTGGTCGACATGAGCGGCGGCATCAACGTGACGGAGTCGTTCGCTCTGTACGGCGACGCGAGCACGAGCTATCAGGGTGTCCTGCGCGTTACGGGCGGCAGCAACACCTTGAGCGGGCTGATTCTCAACGGCTCCCGTATTTTATGCAGCAACGGCAGTAGCCTCGATATCACCGGCGGTGTGACAGGCGGTCAGCTCGTCCTTGGCGGGAGCAGCGGTTCGTTTATCCGTATCGTTGAGAAGCCTATCAACATTAACAACACCTTCTTCGCGCATACCGGTGCGCTCATCATTTTGGACGTGGCTAGCAATGTGTGGCCCCAACTCGAAGTGTCGGGACACTATGTGCGTACAGACAAGCCGAATGCGCTGCCGCCTGCAAGCATCCTCACCGTGGGCAGCGGCAGCCCGAGCGGCGTCAACCTGAACGGCAACAACCAGTCGGTCGGAACGCTCGTATCCGCGGCAACGAGCGCGGGCACGCGCATCGTGTACAGCACGACGCCGGCCACGCTGACGGTGACGCAAAACGTGACCTCGACGTTCAACGGCGCGCTCACCGGCGCCGTCACCGTCGTGAAGATGGGCACGGGGGCCTTAACGCTCTCCAACACGAACACGCTGTACGGCACCATCGCGGTCAGCAACGGCACGCTGGCCGTCAGCAGCACCGGCACGCTCGGCGCGAATTGCACCAACGTCGTCGTGGCAGGCGGAACCCTGGCGCTCTCGAACTCGGTGGCCCTCGCGGACTCGGCCTCGGTCCGGATGCCGGCCGCCGGTGCCAGCAGCGCCAAGAT
>CAYMLQ010000561.1:0-2836 GCA_964390795.1 uncultured Lentisphaeraceae bacterium | reverse complement strand
TGAACCAGCCGGCGAACCTTGTGCGCGTGCTGGCGGAGGTGGCCGCGCTGCGCGGCGTCACACCTGAGGCGCTGTCCGACCTCACCGGCGCCAACGCCCGGAGGCTGTTCCTGTAGGCCTAGGAAGGTGCTGGCGGTGTCGGGCGCAGGGCTGACGGATGACCGGCGACTTCCGCGAGGTGAAGCGGGCCACGGGCATCGACCTCGTCACGGTGGCGACGCCGGTTCACTTGGTTTCGTTGAAGAATTTAACCGTACCCTTCTTCATGCCCAGGGGGGATCCGGCACTCCACGGATTGTTGCCGTTGGAACCGCCGAGAACACGGCGGTCGTGGGGGATCGTGATGTAGTGCTTGGAGGCCACCGAGGCTGAAGAGTCGCCGTCGCTGAAGTTGCCATTTCCCTGGTCCTTGACCATCCTGATCTTTCCACGTACGGCCCGCCCCACGGGCGGCTCGAAGTAAATCCCGCCGTCGTCGTTGTGCAAGCTGGTCTCGGCATCGAGGCGCAGGCCGCCCCAACAGTAGGGGTTGCCGAAGGCGGACGAGGTGGCGCTGGTCGGGGTGCCGTCGCTGGTGAGGAAGGTCACCGCACCGTAGTCATCGTAGTCGTAGCCTTCGACCACAGCGCCGCTCTCGTCCGTAAGGGCGACAGCATTGCCTTGATCGTCGGACAGGACAAAGTAGTGCGCACCGGAGCGGCTCAACCGGATGATGCTGCCGTCCCCATGCATCAGCGTGTAACTCGCCGCCACGGCGTTGTCCTCCCACTCCTCGATCACGCAAGCGCGGTCATAGACCATCCGTAATATCCGAGATACGGGGGTTGGCTCGCCGGCGTGCACGGTCTTGCTGGCCCGTCTTCCGAGCGCATCGTACGTGTAGCTCGCCACCATGTTGGTGCTGGGGACACCGGTTCCGCCATCGACCACACGCAAGACCTCCACCAGGCGGTCGGCGTAGTCATACGTGTAAACCGTCAGTGCGCCGTCGGAAAGTGAGCTGCGGCTCACGAGGTTGCCATCGTTATCGTAACTCCGTGAATCGCACGGCGTGGCCGTGTACTGGTTCATCTGGTAATCGGCCGCCGGAAACGTCTGGTCCAGCGTGTAGGGGCCGGAGCAGGCGGCGCCGGTGACGTTGGTGCGGTTGCCCATGCGGTCAAGACCGTACGTTGTGTCGCGCAGCGTCGTTGTCCCTTCCGTGACGGTCGAATGCACCAGACGGTCGGCTCGGTCATACTCAAGGGTCAGCACGTTGGTGCTTCCGCCTGTGCCGGACGGGGGGATGGTGCGCCCCTTCTTGTTCTCCTTCAAGTCCCAAGAGAGATGGGATATCTTGACCGTGGTGCCATTGGTCGATGCATGCACCAAGCGGCTGACCTGGCCGAAGCCGTGGTCGCCCGGGTCGCTCTGCACGCCGTCGAGGCCATCGTACTCGAAGGTCGAGTGCAGGCCGTTTCCGTAGGTCACGCGGGCCAGACGGGCCACGCCGTCGTAAGCGAAGCTGGCGAGCGCTGCGCCGGACTCGGCGATGTTGGTGCAGCAGCCGCTGGCGTCGTAGGCGTAGGCCAGCACACGTCCGCCGGGATAGGTTAGTGACAGCCGGTTGCCCAAGGCGTCGTAGGTCGAGGCGGTAGTGAGGCCATTGAGCGTTTCGCTCACGCAATCTCCGAGTGAGTCGTAGGCAAAATCGCCGTCGCAATCATCATCGCGGTGTTCGACGAGGCGGTCGCAACCGTCAAAGGTGAACGTCTCAAGGTAGAGCGCGCCGCCAGCACCGCCGCCTGCCGCTTGCGTGGTGATGTCTCGTCGGGTCAGGCGGCCGTTGGGGTCGTAGGTACAGACGCTGATGATACCCTTTGGATCTACTGTTTGGATCAGATTACTGCGGGGACTCCAGACGAGTTGTTCCTGTGTTCTATCCGCGTGGAGGACTGTGGTACAGCGTCCGCGAGAATCGTACGCATAACGGGTGGTGTTGCCGTGGCTGTCAGTCGTGGAGAGCAACCGTCCGTTGCTGGGGCTCCAACTCGCCTGCTGGATGATGTCGCTGTCGAACTCTTCCAGCCCATCACCGTCCAAGTCGCCCACAGTCAGGGTGCAGCGGCCCAACAGATCATAGTGATGGAACGTCTGGGTGCCAGCCGCATCAATGAACCGCACCACACGGTCCAGCGAGTCGTAAGCGCACGCGTCGGTCTTGCCCGCGCCGTCCGTCGTGCTGACGCAGCGGTTCCGCGAATCGTACGCAAACGTGCGGGTGAACGACTGCGGCTGCCCGCCCAGCGCGGGCGTATCGGTCTGGGTGACGGAGGTCACGTTGCCGGCGGCATCTCTCGCACATACACGCACGGATCTGTCGTTCGGTACTCTGACCGAGTAAACGCGACCAGCGGTGTCGTAAGAGGCGGTCGTCACATCGCCGAGGTCGTTGGTGATGCTTGTGCAGGCGCCGTTTGGCGCATAGGCGAAGGCCGTCGTGCACTCGCCGTCTCCGACAGGCGACTGCGTGACGGGGTCAAAATGCAAATCACGCTGCGCCGCGCAACGGTCGAGATCATCGTACTCGAAGCGCGACTCGGCGAGACGGACGTTGCCGTCGGAACCGGGAACGTCAATGAGTTGACCGAACTGGCGGGTGACTGTGAGATTGTTGTTCGCGTCATGGTGGAACCTGGTGACGTTGCCCATCGGGTCGGTGATTTGTGACATACGTAGTGAGGTTACTAAGAAGCTCGAGTTAACGAGTTTCTTGGGTTCTTTGGTGCCAGCGGGACGAGCCACTGACCCCATCCAGTTGTGTCTGGATGCACCGGAACCCTCGCGGGCGTCGAAG
>CAYMLQ010000560.1:0-2848 GCA_964390795.1 uncultured Lentisphaeraceae bacterium | reverse complement strand
TCTTTCAGGAGATCGACCACACCACCCACATCGCCCGCGACACCGTGGAGAACGGGCGCAAGATTCCCGGCGGGAACACCAAGCTGCCTAACGCGTTCGCCACGCGGCAGGTGCTGCGCCGCGAGTTCGCGCTGACGCGGACGAAGCGAACCGCCCTGTGGTGGTTCGACTTCCTCGGCGGCAACTACGCCAGCCCGGAGATGATGGCCATGGTTGCGGAGCTGGTGCGGGCGCAGGAGCGGCTGCGCGGCGTGCCGCTGCGGTCGGTGGCCGAGATCGCGGTGTTCGGCGACGTGGCGTCCATGTTCCACGTCAACGCACGGTCGAGCGTCGCGGACGACCTGCTGGTGCAGCCGCCCGACGCCTTGGCCCGCATCGGTGCGCCGCACGACATCTACAACTTCTCCGACCTTGATCACGCGGATTTGCCATGGGGACGCTACAAGCTGTGTATCTTCCTCAACCCCTTTGTCATTTCCGAGGAGAAGCGGGCGTTTCTCAGAGCGAAGGTCCAGCGCGACGGCCGCACGCTGCTGTGGGTCTACGCGCCGAACTACATTCAGAAGGACGGGTTCTCGGTCGATGGGATTTCTGATATCACGGGGATCCGGGTCGCGTGCCGTAGCGAAGCGGGCTGCGCGGTCTCGGTCCGCCCGGAAGGCTCCTTCTTCCGGCTCGGTGCCGCTGTGCGATACGGCTTTACGCCGGGGCAGAACTCCGGCGCGCCGCGCGACCAGACCTTCGACATGCGCAGCAAGGGGCTGCTTGAGACCGCGCCGCTCTTTGAAGTGCGGGATGAGGCGGCCCTGACGTGCGGCGTGTACGACTCCAACGGTGCGCCGGCGCTGGCGCTGAAAAAGTTCGCGTCGCACACCTCGGTCTACAGCGCGGTCGGGAACCTTCCATCAGCCCTCTACCGTGAGATCGCGCGGTCGGCCGGCGTTCACATCTACTACGAGGGAAACGATCCGACCTACATCAACAGCCGCCTGTTCGGCATCCACATGCAGAACGACGCCGTGTGTGAAGTGGCCCTGCCGGGCCGCGCAAGCGGGCGGCTCACGGAGCTGTTCGACGGCGGCGAAACCGCGTGTGAGAACGGCCGCTTCACATTGGCGCGCCAGCCGGGAGTCATGAAACTGTTCCTGTTTGATAAGGGCGAGTTCGCGCCCGTTACGAAAGGTTAGAACGATGCATATTTCGCGACGTCTGTTCGTTGTGTCGGCTGCCGGCGGCGGCCTAGGCGCGTGGGCCGGCACGGCCGCCGAATCCGCGCGCGCCGCGCGGGACAGTGCCCGGCCGAGCGAAGTCGTCATTCCCGAGCGCCGAGTCCCGGTGCTGGCGGAGGCGGACGTGGTGGTGTGCGGCGGCGGCACGGCCGGCGTCGCGGCGGCGCACAGCGCGGCCCGGCACGGCGCCCGGGTGGTCTTGCTGGAGCGGTGGCCGAGCCTCGGAGGGATGGCCACGAACGCGCTCGTCAACATCTGGCACACCAGCGACCGCACGAAGCAGGTGATCACCGGCTTTACGCAGGAGGCTGTGGATCGCGGCGGGCGGTTCGTGCGCCGAATGGCGGATTTTCCGAAGCGACCGGAGACGCACGAGTTCGACTCGACGGGAATGCGCGTGGTGTTCGACCGCATGCTCAAGGACGCGGGCGTGCGGGTCTTCTGCAACCTCGCCGCCGTCGAGTCGGTGGTTTCCGACGGCCGTGTACGCGCGGTGCTGGTGGATACGAAGACCGGCCGCAAGGCGGTGCGAGGAACGATCTTTATCGACGCCACCGGCGACGGCGATGTCGCCGCTGGCGCGGGGGTGCCGTTCGACTTCGGCCGCAGCAGCGACGGCGGCGTGCAGGGCATGACCATGATGTTCCGCCTGCAGGGGATCGACGCGGCCAACGTGCGGGCGAACCCCAAGGAGGCGGAGCGCGTCTTCGCCTTGATGAAGCGGCTCCGCGACGAAGGCAAGTTCCCGCAGTTTCTCGAGATGGCGGCGCGCTCCTATCTGAGTTCGCCGCGTGATCCGCTGGTCTCCTACAACATGTGCCCGGTGGCGGGCAACCCGCTGGACGAGGAGGAGCTGACGCGCCTGTCGGCGCAGGGTCGCGAGCAGGTTTACCAGTACGTCGACCTCTGGCGGCAGGAGATGCCGGGCTTCGAAAACGCCGAGGTGAACCAGATGGGCTTCGGGCTCGGTGTCCGCGAGTCGCGGCGCATCCGCGGCCTCAAGACGCTCGACGCCCAGATGGTCGTCAAGGCGGTCAAGCAGCCCGACGCTATCGGCCACGGCTTCTGGATGATCGACATCCACGATCCGAAGGGCACCGGCCACACGACGTGGGTGGAGCAAAAGGCGGACACGATGCCACCCGTGGGCGACAGCTATCACATCCCGCTCGGTATTTGCCTGAATGACCGCATCCCCAATCTCGCGGTCGTCGGGCGGTGCGTCTCTGCAACCCACGAGGCGCTCGCATCGGTGCGGCTCCAGTCACACTGCATGGTGATGGGGCAGGGGGTCGGAACCTGCGCGGCGCTCGCCCTGAGCGGCGGCGTGGACATGGCGCAGGTGGAGGTGCGCGGCCTGCAGAAGCGCCTGCGCCAGGACAGCGTTTATCTGGAAGAGGTTCCGGCGTGAGCGGGCTGGCGAGAGGCGTCCGTTACGCGCTGGCGGCCGGGTGTGTCGCCGCAGGCGCGGCGCGAGGCGAACGCCCTGCGGCGGCCTACGTCGGCCCAGGGGTCTGCGTGACGTGCCACATGCCCGGTTCCTCGCACGCGTTCAAGAAGCCGCAGGAGTGAACGTTGCTGGCGAACCTGTGTCGCAAGCTCGGGAGCGGGGACACTCC
>CAYMLQ010000559.1:0-2849 GCA_964390795.1 uncultured Lentisphaeraceae bacterium | reverse complement strand
CCGCGTTCCTCAAACTCGCCAAAAGCATGGGCGCGAAGTTCTCCTTCGGCTCCAATAACTTCGACGACAAGGCCAAAGACCTCTCGCGCTGGTTCGAGGCCATCGAGCTCCTCGACCTCCAGCCTGCCGACCTCTGGCACCCGCCGCGTTGACATTCTTCGGAAATGGTCATATCATTGTGACCATGACTGAGGGAGGTGTCCAATGACCATAGCTGTCGGCGAGTTCAAGGCGAAATGCCTGAGAATTATGGATGAAGTCCAGACGACGCGCAACCCCGTGACGATCACGAAGCGCGGCAAGCCCGTCGCCGTCCTGACACCTTATCCCGAAGAGTCACCCGCACCGCTTTTCGGACGCATGAAGGGCCGCGTGAAAATGTCAGACGCACTCATCGAGCCGACCGGCCTGTCGTGGGAGGCGGAGCAGTGAAAGCGCCCCTGCTGCTGGACACGCATGCGCTGATCTGGCTGATGGAGGGCGTCTCGCGTCTGTCCCGGACAGCCCGTCAACTTGCGGAAGAGGCCGCGAAGGATGGTTTGCTGCGCGTGTCGGCGATCTCGCTATGGGAAATTGCCACGCTGGAAAGCAAAGATCGTGTCTCTTTCGACCGCGACTGCCAGACCTGGATCAACGAGATGCTGACCTCGCCAGGCTTGCACCTCGTGCCGCTGACCCCGGAAATTGCTGTCCAAAGCACACGCCTGCCGGGCATCGTTCACGGCGACCCTGCAGACCGGATACTTATCGCGACCGCACGCGTTCTGAACGCCACCTTGCTGACGGCCGATACCAAGATCCGCGAGTATGCCAAAGCAGGTTACCTGTCCGTCGCCAACGCTTCCTGATGTTCACTTGAGCGTTCAGCGTTTTTATGACCGTTGCCCTCAACCGCTTCAGACTGGATACGATCCTATGCACAATCAAAACACGCTCCCGTTTCCCTCCTTGCGCTCTTGCGCACTTGCGTTTCTCTTTCTCAGCGCCCTCTCTCTTCTCCCGCTCTTGGCCTCCGAATCCCTCGTCTCTCCCGACGGCCATGTCAAGGTCGTCTTCGACCTGCGCGACGGCCAGCCCCTCTATTCCCTCACCTACAAAGCTGCCGCCATACTTGAAACGTCCAGCCTCGGACTGAACCTCAAGGACGCCTTCCGCGGCGGTTTCGCGGTCGCGGACACCGCTCGCGGCAGCGCCCACTCCGAGTGGAAGCCGGTCTGGGGCGAACGCGCCCTCATCCCGGAACATTACGCCAGCCTCACCGTCACGCTGAAAGAGAAAGACCCGCGCGGCCAGACGCTCGTCCTCGAACTCCGCGCCTACAACGAAGGCCTCGCGTTCCGATACCGCCTGCCGTTCGCCGCCGACGCCGCCTGGCAAGTCGCGGGCGAGGCCACCGAGTTCCGCTTCCCGCAGGGCAGCGCCGCCTTCGCGATCAAGTGGACCGAGGACACCTTCCCGCAGGAGCCGATCCCGCTGGCCGATCTGCCGAAAAACTCCATGGCGCCCTTCACCGTCCGCCTGCCCGGAGGCCAGTACGCAGCGGTGCTCGAAGCCTTCGTGGTCGGCTACCCGCGCTGCATGATCGAGAAGCGCGAAGCCGGCAGCGTCGGCATCCACCTGCAGGGCAAGGCCGAGGGACGCGGCGCCTTCACCACGCCCTGGCGCGCCGTGCTCGTCGGGGACAACGAAGCCCGGCTGATCGAACATGAAGATCTGGTTCTCAATCTCAACCCGCCCTGCGCCCTCGCCGACACCTCGTGGATCAAGCCCGGACTCACGCTCTCGGATCAGAACAACTGCCTGCTGAAGATGCCTGAGCTGAAGCACGCCATCGACGTCTCCCACACCAACGGGTTCCGCTATCTCCAGCTCGACTGGGGCTGGTACGGCACGGAGTGGACCTGGACCGACGCCGACCGCAAGAAGTTTATCGAGGTCAACCCCTCCTGGGCCAACGACCTGAGCTGGGTCACAAACACCTACGCCGACCCGACCACCGTGGCCAAGGGCCGCGTGCCCTACCGCGCCGACTGGAAGGACGCCCACACGGTCGTGGAGCTCGACATCCACGAACTGGTCAAGTACGCCCGCGAGCGCAACATGGGCGTCTGCCTCTACATGCACGGCGACGTGCTGCGGGCGCACGACATGGACAAGCTTTTCGCGCTCTACCAGTCGTGGGGCCTCGCCGGCCTCAAGCCCGGCTTCGTGCGCTACGGCACCGCCGAGCAGACCGACTGGATCCGCTCCATGGTCGTCGCGGTCGCCCGCCACAACCTCTGGCTCTGCGTCCACGACGCCCACGTGCCTGACGGCATGGAGCGCACCTACCCGAATCTCATGATCACCGAGGGCGGCGGCGGCCAGGAGGGCAACCACCCCGTGCGCCAGGACGTGATCATGCCCTTCACGCGCGGCCTCGCAGGGCCCTTCGACTTCACCCCGCAGCTCTACGCCAAGAACAAGAGCCACGCACATGGCATCGCCTTCACGGTCGTCTATCGCGGCCCCACCACGGTCGTGCGCAGCGGCATCAAGGAGTTCGCCTCGAAAGGCGCGAACCGCATCGGCCCCGAAGCGGAGTTCCTGCGCCGCGTGCCGATGAACTGGGACGAGACGCGCGTGCTGGACGCCAAGGTCGGCCACCACATCGTCACGGCCCGCCGCAGCGGCGCCGCGTGGTTCCTCGGCGGCATGACCGGCGACGCGCCCTACAGCGCCCCTGTCGCGCTCGACTTCCTCGCGCCGGGCAAGACCTACACCGCTACGATCTTCCATGACAGCGAGACCGAGACCGACGGCTTCCGCCCGGCCGTGAAAGAAGTCCGCACGGTCAAGGCCGGCGACAG
>CAYMLQ010000558.1:0-2878 GCA_964390795.1 uncultured Lentisphaeraceae bacterium | reverse complement strand
TGCAGACAACGCCTTCAAGAGCATTGAACTTGTGCGCTCAACCCAGGGCGGTGCCCTGCCGTTCGACAGCCTGAGCGGTGGAACCCGCGAGCAAGTCGCGGCTGCGGTGCGACTGGCGATAGCCGAGTTACTGGCCGCCGACCACGACGGTTCATTACCCATCGTTTTCGATGACGCCTTCGCCTACTCCGACCCTGACCGCGTCAACACGATGCAGGGGATGTTGGATCTCGGCGCTTCGCGCGGGCTGCAGGTCATCGTCCTAAGCTGCAATCCTTCCGATTATGCGGGTTTAGGCGCCCGCGCCGTAATGATAACGGCTTAGCAGAAGAGGATTTCGGCAGCGGAGAGCGCCGCTGGCGCGACACGTCAGGTGGTCAGCCGCTGTCAGCTTGCTGGCCGTTTTTGGGAGCCTCTGCGGGCGTAGAACCCGCCATTTTGGAAAAGCCACCTTTTCTCCGACAGTGCCGCGGGCCCGCTTCTGATCGCCCATGACGCGTTGCCCCGACTCCTGCGGGGAGCGCTTCTCTCATGTGTGTTCTCCTTGGTTGTGGTTTGTGAAAGAGTGGGCGGTGTGGATGTAATGGCTGCTTATTCCAATTCTGCATTATCCAGACATGCCGATCTTGAAGCGTGATGTCGCGTGGGGGAGAAATCCCTGCCCCGGACATTGTCGCGGCGCGGCAACCCGAGAGCGTCCACGCTCGGAAAGGTCGTTGTCGGCATCCGCGAGTGCCTCGGCTTTATTCCGCAGGTCAGCGTCGCGACCGCATAGCCGGGCATGTGCGGAACGTGTCAAGGGGGTTTGGGGGATGTACCCCCCTAGCCTACCGTCTTGCGACGAGGGGGAAGCCAAGCTGCCCATCTGGTCGGCGATAGTTGATACGCTCCGAGGCCGCCCAGGATTTCCAGCTCTTTATGAACGTGGCAATCATTGTGTTGCCTGTTAAGCTAGGCATTCGGCTCCGACTGCGTTCCACGGCATGGCCAGGGTCACCGCATCCAGTTTCCTGCAACTTTCACCCGCGTACACGATCACGCCGGGCGACTCCGTGCCGTAGGTTTCCCGGAAGGCCCGTATGCCGCGCAGGTCATGACCCGAAAGCTGGGTTTTGCACTTGATCTCGACCGGATATCTGACTCCGTTCCAGTCGAGCACCACATCCACTTCCGCCCCGCCCGCCGTGCGCCAATGGTACAGGCCCGGCGCGGAAGGAAGTGTGGTGAACTGCTTGCGAATCCCGTTCGCCACCCAGGTCTCGAACAGCGCGCCGCGCAGGGGTGACGCGCTCAAGGCTTCAACCGACGTCAGCCGCTGTAGCAGACACGCCAGCCCGGTGTCAGTCAGATAGCCCTTGCTTTTGCCCACCAGACGTTTTACGGCGTTCCCGGAGAAGGCCTGGATCTCATGCCATTGGTAGGTGGCTTTTAACGTGTCGAACCACTTCAGCGCGGTGGCGGGCGCTATTCCCAGTTCGCGTCCGAACTGTGCCTTGTTGACCTCTTGCGCGGTCAGGGCCGCGCACAACGCGACGAACCTTCCGAAACCGCCCATGTCCCGGATGTCGCCCATCACCCGGACATCGCGCTCGACGTAGGTGTGCAGGTAGGAGTCCAGAAAAGGCTGGACCATCGTGTCAGGCAGTCCGAGCAGACCGGGCATGCCCCCCCTCCAGAGCGTCGAAAGCAAACCGCCGGACGGTTGCGGCAAAAAACGGTACCGCGCGGGGTCGGCCTCGCCCCCGGTTTCCAGCCAGACTTTGAGCCAGGGATGGCAGTCGCCGACGCCCGCCAGCTCCTCGACCCCGAAACCGGCCAGCTCGAGGATGCCGACGCGACCGGCCATGCTTTCCGCCACCTGCCGCAACATGGCGGGGTTCTGGGAGCCGGTCAGAAAGTACTGTCCGGGCTTTTCCGAAAGGTCGATGCGGCGCTTGAGCGCCGCGAACAGCTCCGGCACATACTGGATCTCATCGAGAATCAGAGGGGGGCGGAAGCTGTCCAGAAAAAGATCCGGATCCTGCCGCGCGCCGTGGATATCCTGTACCGGATCAAAGGTGATCAGCGGCAGGCCAGGAAAGGCCTGTCGCAACAGCGTGGTTTTGCCGACCTGGCGTGAGCCGAGAACCAATATGGCCCTAAACCATTTGGCGTACTCTTTCAGTTTGGCTTGCGCAAAACGAGGTTTATAAGACATATAGCCTCCTTTTGGCTTGTAATATAATCAGTATGGTTTACTTTATGCAAGGATATTATGATTAGAAGATTGAAAAAATGCTTTTCATAGCGTAAACGGCAAGTAGTGGCTGTGATTTACGCCCAACGTAGCAGTGGGAGCGGGCGGATTTGTCTATGTCCGTTGACGCGGATTCTCTTTCATTCTCGGTCGCACGCGGCAGACGCGGAACTACTTCTGGTATTCGCTGGCTTTTTCGCGGGCATGACAATGTGTAACAGGGGCACATGAAGTGAGGGCTGGGCGGGGCTGTAAAGACAGGAGCGGAACCCCTGTATTTAGAGTGGTAGAAAAGATAAAAATCCCTATTTTATTGGGCTTTAATCGTGTTTTACCGGGCTTTCAGCTGGCGCCCCTGGCAGGACTTGAACCTGCGACCCACGGATTAGAAATCCGTTTATTTCACGAAAACGCTAGACAAGTCAAGCGACTGGATATTATTCGTCTATTATCGTTGCATCTAATGGGGTAAATGTGCTATCTTCTGCTTTGTTCAAGGGCACAAAGGGAAAGGCGGCACATCATGGCGAAAAAAGCACGGCAACGCAGTAAGGGAGCTGGCACGCTGATTTTACGCGGTAAAACTTGGTTTGCGCGATGGATGGTTGACGGGAAGGTCTATTCTCGAACCACCGGAACATC
>CAYMLQ010000557.1:0-2916 GCA_964390795.1 uncultured Lentisphaeraceae bacterium | reverse complement strand
TTCAGTTGCCGACCCTGCGGGGTATTTGGTATGGGTGGAACATGAATACGCCACTACCCGACCTTTTCGACAAAGACAAAGCTTTCGCGCCTGCGGCGCAGGCGCTGAGTTCGCGCAAGCGCGAGACCTACTGCCAGGAGGTGGCGGGCGAGTGCTGGGGCAACAACACGGAAGCCTACTGCCGTGCGTTCGGCGCGACCGACCGCGACGCGGCGGGCGCGTCTGCGGCGCGTCTAATGCGCGACCCGGTCATCCGGGCGCGGATCGGGTATCTGCGCGACGAGTCGGTGGAGCGCATGGGCGTTGACCGGCTCTGGATCCTCGAAAAGCGCAAGCACATCGTGGAGCACGCCCGCAACGCGGCCGACAAGCTGCGGGCGCTGGAGGATCTTGAAAAGAGCCTCGGGCTTGACGCGCCGCTGAAACTGGAGATCAACCAGAACACGAACGTGAACCTGTCCGGCATGGCCGGTGTGGTCAAGATCGAGAACGCGGCGGAGTTCGCCCGCATCATGGAGGCGGTCCGCGCGGCGGGCGAACGGGAAGCGGCAAAGCCGGTCGATGTCGTGGTAGGTGACGTCGATGCGGCCGGAAATCCGCATTGACCAAAACTCCGCCTGAGCTTACCCTATCCGGGAAATGTGCGGCTGCGCTGCGTGCCGTTCGGTGGTGAGCCGCATATCATGTCTGCTGTCCAGTCTTCTGTTCAGCGTGAATGTGTCTGAGGAACAAATTGACTATGTGGACACGCTATCGCAAGTGTAAGAGTTGGCTCGTTGGGGCGCTCATGATTCTCGCGTATTACTTGATTCAATTAGAGGCCGAGGGCTCTGCCAGGTGGAAAGCGGGCATATTCATTGGGGTTTTGTTGGGAATCGCGTATCTCGTCGAGGAGATCGTTTGGATGGCCAAGCGTCAAGGGCGGCCTTGTGGCCATTGTGGCCAGAAGATCCAGATGAATTCTTTCCGTGTGCTCACTACCTGCCCGCACTGTGGGCAAGCACTCGAATAGGAGTTGAAAAAGTGACGCTGAACCGTGAAATGCCGAAGCAGACGCTGCGGTGAACGGCGGTGGGACGTCGCGGTTCCAATCGGCGCTTTTGGGTCGTCCCTTAACTGGTTTTGCGGGAATTTTTGCGCAATAGTTTCGGAATTTTTTGTGCGAATTTTAAAAAACAGTGACTCCCGCCAGAGGCGGCCCCGCCCCCTTCCCCCGCCCTTGGGGCCTGCCCCCCTTCCCCCCGAGGTGAGTTGCCACAAGGCCTGCCTGCCACACGCCCGCGTGCGGCAGCAGTGGCGTTGCTTGCGCTGCCACATCATCGCCGTGTGGCAGCCGGGCAGCCGTGCGGACTCGACTTTCAGCATGAGTGCTGTTACCTTTCTGCCAACGTGTGATTGAGACCGTTAGGACGGTGTGTTCGAGTTTTTCGATTGGTCGATGATATTACGTTGCGCGCGGAGATGAACGCATGGATCTGTTTCCAGACTGGGCCGAGATTGGACTGAACGTCAAGATGTGGATGATTGTCTTCCATGCTATCTGCATTGCGACGGCCTACTTTCTTTTTATCAGGACTGCCAAAGGTCTCCAGCCACGGTCCCGCAAGGCCCTATTTCTTCTCACCGCGATTGTCACCGGCCTCCTGCTTTACGGTTCAATGTATTTATTTGACTGGGAAGTGGTATTGCCGTGACTCAGGATTCACAATCAGCGGTACTCGTGACGTTGAACACGTGTCATTCAGTGGTAACCAATCGGACACTTCTCTTTAACTGCGTTACCGCTTCGTTTGCGGTGTAGCAACTTCGCGTGAAACGGTAAGTTGCTACACCTGCCTTGCCTCGCAGAGTCGACGCGCAGCGGAACCCCGCGTAATGAGAACGCGGGTGGGGATGACACAGCCGCCGACATTGGGCGGCGTCTATTCGCTTGCCGAGTGAGCGGCCTTCGCCCCCGTTAGCGGCACTTGCGGGAGGGATACGGACTAGCCCGCTCGTGGCGCGTCGGGGCGCGAATGCGCGAGCGAGGCCATCCGCGCTTAACCGGCGCGGTAGCCAACATTGATGCTGTGCGGGCGCGGCGTGGCGGCAGCCGGCAATGACGGCGGGCGTGCGGGCTGGGGCGTGTATCCACGCGCAAAGGCCGCGCCCCGGCGGCACGGCTGCCGCCGCCCGCGCCCGGCGATGTGGCAGGCGCTCGGCACGTGTGGCGGCGGCTGCCACACTGGGGACATGAAAACGGCGGCGAGCGCACCGGCACGCAAGGAGCCTGCGAGGAAGCGGGCCGGTGCGCTGGCCGACAAAGATGCCGCTGCGGCAAAGGAGCGGCGGCGACCGTAGCGGTCCGGATGCGGGCGGCTGCCACCAAGCGCAAGCGACTGGCACCGGCCGCAAGGCCTGCCACACGTGCGCCGGGTGGTATCTCCGCTCAACGCCGTGTGGCAGGCCGGTTCCGGAGCCGCTATGGCGTGCGCACGCACGCGCCACGAGTGTGAGCCCGTGTCAATGCGCGTGGCAGCCGTCGCGGCTGCCACACCGGGGATATGAAAACGGCGGCGGGCCTGCCACAGCGACACCGCAACAAGCTTGCGCAGTGAGGATGGCGTGTGGCAGGCCTTCCGCCGTGATGCCGCTGCGTAACGCCCGCCGGCGACCGTACCGAAGAGCAACGACGGCGATGCCTGGAGGTAACGCAGGCGGTCCTGTAGTCAGGCCGACTGCGCGGACGTAAGGCGTTCACCGGAAGGTGCGATGCAGGTATGGCGTGCGCATGCACGCGGCGGAGCTGTGAGCGCGGTGCAATGCTGGGGCTGCTGGTATCGGGGGGAGTCGGCGAGATCGCCCCGCCTGTAGCCGGGCGGGGAAGCTCGACGCGGGGGGACGTGTCGCCACCCCGAAATATTCTGTAACTGTTCG
>CAYMLQ010000556.1:0-2918 GCA_964390795.1 uncultured Lentisphaeraceae bacterium | reverse complement strand
CTTGACCAGGAGTTCCAGCACCTCGATCTCGAGCGGGGACAGCTCCTCGCGCTTCGCGCGCTCGGCCAGCAGGTCCGCCACGCGATGGGGCAGCCCGACCTCGCCCGCATGGACCGAGCGGATTCGGTTCAGCAACTCCTCGTCGGACGTGTCCTTGAGCAGGTAAGAGTGCGCGCCGGCCTGCAAGGCCCGGTGGATGTCCTCGTCAGCGTCGTAGATGGTCACCACGATGAAGCGGCCGTCCGAGAACTCCTTGCGGATCGCCATGATCGCCTCCACGCCGCTGAGACCGGGAAGACGCAGATCCATCAGCACCACATCGGGCCGCGCCTGGCGGTAAAGCGCCACAGCTTCGCGTCCGTCGCCCGTCTGCGCCACAACCGACAGGCCGGGTTCGCTCTCGATGAGGGCGACCAGTCCCCTGCGGAAAGCCGAATGGTCTTCCACCACCATCACACGAATCGAAGGTTTTGTTTTCATGGCTCCTCCGTCCAGCCGGGCACCGGCGCCGTGAGTTGGACGACGGTGCCCGCGCCCGGTTCGCTGTCCACGCTCAGCTCCGCGTTCATCTGCGCCGCGCGTTCCCGCATGCCCACCAGCCCGAAGCCACCCTCGCTCCGCGGCGGACGCGCGGCGTCGAAACCGATGCCATCGTCACGGACGGACAACCGGAACCGACGCTCCTCGAAGTCGAGCGACACCTCAATGCGCCGCGCCTGCGCATGCCTCGCGGCGTTGGTGATGGCTTCCTGTCCGACCCTCAGGATGTTGTTTTCAATCACAGGCGCGAAACGCCGCGCCTGGCCCCGGACGTCGAAGGCGGCGGTGATTCCACGCGCGTCCGTCAGCGTTTTCAGAAGGCCGTCCAGCGCGGCCGCGAGGTCGCCGGCTTCCAGAACCTGCGAGCGCATGTTCCAGATCGCGTTGCGGGCCTCCTTCAGGTTGTCGCGGGTCAGCGAGCGGGCTTCGTCCAGTACGCCGCGGGCGGCGGAATCGGGAGGCAGCTTGCGCTTGACCACCTCCAATTGCATCGAGATCGCCCCGAGTCCCTGTGCCAACGTGTCGTGCAGCTCCCGCGCCATGCGGTTGCGCTCGTTCAAGACAGCGGCGAATTCGGCCTCCGCCAGCCTTCGCGCGCGGAGCTGCTTCAGGTGGCGCAGCCGTGCCCCCGCGACGACACCGACGACCGCCAACGACAGCAGGCCGGCCGCCGCACCCAGCAGCCAAGCGACATGCTGCACCGTCCACCAGGGCGGAGGCCGCAAAACCTGCACGTCTTCCGGCGAACGCAGCAGGAGGTGGAAGGAGGTCGACTCCAACGTGCCGGGCCGCCTGACCTGGGGCGGTTCTTGCGCCTGGCAGATGCCCGCCAGCCTCACCCGGCAGCCGGGGCGCCACTCCCGCGGGAACGCGCCGTCCGCCGCCGTCGCGAGCAGCGCGACAACCTCTTCCGCACCGCTCGCCAGCGAGAGCCGGTATCCGCCCAGCACGGGTTTGAAGTCGCGGAGTTCGGCCTCCAGCTCCACTAGGTCGGCGTCATGGTCAAGCGCCTCCACGGGCCGCCCCAGCCGCACCGGCGCGGGTTCCGTCACCCGTCCGAGCCGCCGAAACACGGCGTCCTCCAGCAGCGGCGAATACCCGCCGCGCGAGATGAAGCCGAACACGTCCACGACGTCGCCCACGCCGGGCCGGGCGGAGAGCCCGGTCCTGACCTGCAGCCCCCGTCCCTCATCGCGCAGCCAGAAGCCGTCGTCCGAGCCGCCGTACGTCACCACGCCGCGCACCCGCACGCCCGAACCGTAGCGCTCGCCCGGACGGAACTGCTTCAGGCTCTGCGTCGCGCGAACCGGCAGCGAGAAGAGATCGGCGGGCGCCGGACGGACGGTCGTCACGGCCTCGCCCTCCGGCACCATCAAAAACGGATTCAAGACCTGGCCGGCCTTGTTGAACTGGTGGAAGCAGACGCCCGACAACCGGACCTCTGCGGCGACGGCCAGCCTGTCCGCCTCCGCGGCCGGCACGGTGACCGACAACCGCCCACCGCCTGTGAAGAGACTCACATGCAGGCTCTTCGCGTCAATAGGCGCCGGCTCGACCCGTCGCACCACGCCGGCCACCTCGACCCACTGCGCGTCAAAGCCCCCGGAAAGCAGCTCGTCCAGCGTCACGCGGGGCGCGGCGGGGATGCTCGCCCGGCCGAGACGGGTGAGGGCACCCACCCGCACGCAGGGCGCGTAGCGGCCAGGCTCGGAGACGCCCTCGACGCCGACCACGTCACCGCGCTGAAACGGCTCGTCAAAGCGGTTCGTGGCGTCCACATAGATGCCGCCGGTGCCGTCCAAGACGGTCAGCGCCCGGTCGCCACCCCGCAGCACCACGATACCGCGCAGGTGTACGGGCTGGCGTTGCGCGGCCTGGTCGCGCGTCAACGCGCGCACCGCGGCGGCGTTCGTGAGCACCGTAAGCGCGTGCGGGTGCGCCACGTCACGTGGCAGCGCCGCTGCCTCCGCGAGGGAACCGCGTGGCAACGGTTCCTCCGCGGAGACCTCCGCTGTCAGTAGAAACAGGGCAGCAAGACACATGCATAAGAAGCGCATGAGGCCGACTATACGCCATTCTCGTGCCTTCTGCAACGCCGGCGTCGAGTCCGGAGATCACGGGCGGGACGCCCGTGCCACGAGCTACGGTCAGGCGCTCAGGATCAGCTTCTTGAACTGGCTGAAGAGGTAGCGCGAGTCGTGGGGGCCGGGAGCGGCTTCGGGGTGGTACTGCACCGAGAAGACCGGCTCGCGGCGGTGGCGCATGCCCTCGACCGTGTTGTCGTTGAGGTTGATGTGGGTGACCTCGACGACCGCCTTGTCGAGCGACTCCATGTCCACCATGAAGTTGTGGTTCTGCGAGGTGATCTCCACCTTGCC
>CAYMLQ010000555.1:0-2924 GCA_964390795.1 uncultured Lentisphaeraceae bacterium | reverse complement strand
CGCGTGCGTGCCAGGTCGCACGGACGTTCGGCACGGACGTTTGACGGACGTTTGACAACGTTTGACATGGACGCGGCGGGCGGCGCGGTGATATGCTAAATTCACAATTATCTGTTTGATGTTTTCTGGTTGAGTTCAGCTCTCTGTAGAAACGCCTTCAATAGTCTTCATTAAGAAAGGTGCGGCGGTTTATGAGCGGGGCGCGAAAAGTTGAAATCGGTGACAGGATGGTCCAGCGATTCCCCTTGTATTTGCGCGTGCTGCGAGATATGGCGGCACAGGGCGAGGTTTACGCGTCAGGGGCTGTGGTCGCGAAAGCGCTGGAACTGGACCCGATCGTGGTGCGGAAGGATCTTTCGAAAACCGGTGTTCGCGGCCGGCCGCGGGTCGGCTTCCCCATGAGCGAGATCGTGGCCGCACTCGAGCGCTACCTCGGATGGAACGCCAATACCGAAGCCGTGCTTGCGGGCGCGGGGCGTTTGGGCTCCGCCCTGCTGGGGTATCCCGGGTTCCAGCATCAGGGTTTCAAAATCGTGGCGGCGTTCGATGCGAATCCCAAGAAGCGCGGCAAAGTCGCGGGCGTGCCCATCTATCCCGCCACACAGATTGCGGAGATCGTGCGCAGACTCAATGTGTCGCTCGGCATTCTGACCGTATCTGCAGATCAGGCTCAGGCCGCGGCGGACGCGATGATGGCGGGCGGGATCCGCGGCATCTGGAATTTCACGCCGGTGCAGTTGTCTGTGCCGGCGGACGTGATCGTGAAGCGCGAAGATCTCGCGGCCGGCCTGGCCGTGCTCTCGCACCGGCTGCGCCACGGAGAGCATGCGAAATGATGACCGGCCTGGACGCACTGCGCGTGCGCCGTTTCGACCTGCTCAAAGGCCGCCGCGTCGGCCTTCTGAGCCATCAGGCTGCGCTGGCCGCCGACGGCTCGACCTCGGCCCAGCTTCTGCGCCGCGCGCTGGGGACGCGCCTCGTGGCCCTCTACGGGCCCGAGCACGGCTTCTTCGGCCAGGCGCTTGCGGGCGAGCACACCTACACGCGGACGCACCCCGACTGGCAGATCCCCGTCTATTCTCTCTATGGCGAACGGCGCAAGCCCGCGCCGGAGATGCTGGGCGGCGTCGATGTCGTGGTGTGCGACCTTCAGGATCTCGGCGTGCGGTGCTACACCTATCTGGCCACGCTGCGCAACATGCTGGAAGCCTGCACGGAAGCCGGGGTCGAGGTGGTCGTCACCGACCGTCCGATTCCGTTGCCGCAGGTCGTGGACGGCCCGCTGCCCGATCCGGCGTTCGCGAGTTTCGTTGCCCCTTGTCCGCTGCCGCTGGTCTATGGCATGACGCCCGCGGAGAGCGCGCGGTGGATGAAGGCGACGCTCGGCCTGGACGTCCAGCTCTCCGTGGTGCCGATGAAGGGCTGGGCGCGAGCGGACGCCGCGTGGGACGGCGCGCGCCCCGCCTACGTGCCGCCCTCGCCGGGCATCAGGACGTGGGAGTGCGCGATGACCTACGCCGCGACTGTCTTCTGCGAGGCGCTGCCCGGCATCGACTGCGGACGCGGCACCAACCTCGCCTTCCGCGTGGTCGGAGCGCCGTGGCTGCGCGCGGAGACGTTCTGCGACCGCCTGGCGCGCCAGCGGCTCGCAGGGGTGACGTTCCACCCGTATCGCTACGTGGCGGCGGTTGCGCTGCATGCGGGCAAGGAGCTGGACGGCGTGCGGCTGACCGTCACCGATCCCGCGCGCTTCAGGCCCGCGCAGACCTCGCTTGCCGTGCTGCAAACGCTCACGGAGCTGTATGGCGCGGCACGCGTGTGGCGGCACAAGGGCGTGCGACCGGCGTGGTTCGACAAGCTCTATGGAACGGACCGCGTGCGCCTGCACCTCAAGTCAGGCGCGCCGCTCGCACCCCTCGTTGCCGGATGGGCGCACGGCCGCAAAGCGTTCGACACGGCGCGCCAAGCGGCGCTGCTGTATCACTAAGCGCCCTTACTCCGCGATCTGGACGTCGTCGCAGTCGGGCGTCTCGAAGCGCGGGGCGTTGGGCTTCCACGGCAGATAGGCCTCGGTCTTTTCAAGCGTGTTGCTGGCAAAGGTCAGGCCCCGAACGCCGTACAGGCTGAGCACGGCCGGATGGAAGTGCCGGATGGTGTTGCCGGTGATGCGGACATTCTTGTTGTAGCGGCTCGACGCGCGAAAAGCCGGCGCGATGCCAGCGCCGACCTCGATGAGCGCGTGGCCCCAGACGCCGTAATTGCAATTGTCGAAGAGGTTGCTGCGGATCACGCAGTCGCTCACCCCGGCCTGCTCGTACCAGAAGCGCGCGTCGCCCTCGAAGAGGATCGCCGCGCCTGCGGTGTGGAAGGTGTTGTTCTCCACGACGGTCGGGCCGCGAGAATTCAGCAGAATGCCGCGCGCGCGGTTGCCGCGGATGGTGCAGCCGCGGATCGTCAGCGCCGCGTAGTCGCCGGTCGCGGCGAGCGCGTCGCCGATCTCGACCGTGTCCGGCAGCGGTTCCTTGAAGGTGAGCCGCGTGTATTCCTTGTTCAGCCGCTCCACCTGCTTGACGACCGGATAGGCGAATGTTGTCAACGCGGGGCCTTTGACCAGTTCCAGCTTCTGGCCCTTCTTGATGAAGTCGAAACCGTACTGCTGCGGATGCACCAGCTTGACGTCGGCGATCATCGGCGAGACGCGGTTGACGATGCGCACGTAGATGCCGTGAACGTTGGTGGCGTCGTCCTTCTGAAGTTCGAAAAGGCAGTTCTCCAGCACGACCTGCCCGCCACAGTTCACGAAGTGCGTGGCGTCGGCGGTGAGGCTCACGATGCGGTTCTTGCCGGGCGGCGTCGTGACGTTCACGCGCCGCACGAAGAGGTCGCGGCTGCGCTGCGCGATGACGCCCATGCCGCCGCAGTGG
>CAYMLQ010000554.1:0-2934 GCA_964390795.1 uncultured Lentisphaeraceae bacterium | reverse complement strand
GCGGACAAGACAAACATGTCGAGGAGGAGCCGCTTGATCTTCCCGTATTCGCCGTTCGTCGCGTAGGTGTTCAGGAACTTTTTGAACGGCAGCATCAGAATGCCGAGCGGCAACACCAGTAGTGCCCCGACCTTGGTTAGCGGCAAGACCGCACCCAGCTCCTGCTGCGGCACATACTTGGGAACCAGATAAAGCCCGATGACCATGTTGACCACGTCACCCAGACGCTGGACACAGAACAGGATGATCGTGTACCACCACAGCGGGCCGAGCCACTGCTTGACTTTATGAAGCATCCCGATCAAGCGGCCCTCTCCGCGCCGGAGGCGCGCCTCGCACCGCCGAGCACATGCAGCAGCCCCCACGCGACCACCCCTAACGAGGTGGCCGTCGACAGGATCGCCGACCACACGTTGCGCTTTTTGCGCAGCACCACCCGGTGCGTCCCCGCAGGCACGATCGCCGAGGCCCACACCCCGTCGGAGCGGTAGCACGGCACAGGGCGACCGTCGACCAAGGCATCGAAAGCATCGCTGTAGCGGTCGTTGAACAGCACCAGCGCGGACGTGGCGGTCGTACACGTCAGGCGCGTCTCGAGATTCAGCGGCACCCCCCGCGCCGCCTCGCTCGTCAGTCGCGCAGCAGCGGCAGGCCCCGCCGAGGCCGCAGGCTCGGGCGCCTCGCTGACCGTCAGCGGCGACCGCGTCAGCTCCTCCGCCTGCTTCTCAGGAGCGACCCCGCCCTTCCACTGCGCGATTACGCGTGCACCGGGAACGCTGCCGGACACCGCCGCCAGCATCACCGACTGCTCGCCCGGCTGAACCTGCCGCAGCACGCCGGATCCCAGTTTGAAGTCGATGACCGGACGGATCTTGCCGGAGCGTACCAGCGCTTCGGTTCCCTTACGCGGCACTATGACGAACTGCACGTTGAGCGTTTGCCACAGGCGCAGCGTGTCGGGCTGAAGCGCCTCGAACAGTTTCCCGTAAGGCGTTCCGCGCTCGGGCGCCGTGGGCATCATGTTCTGTATGCCGTTATAAATCAGCGCCGAACTGAACCAGTCCTGCTCGGAGGCGCTCGATGTCGCATAATTGATGACGTTCGCAACCTGCCCTGCCGTGGCTTTCTTGATCGCCTTCACAACCGCGTTCTCGGCGTACAGCGGGCCGACGCTCAGGGGCTTCACGTACCGGCGCGCGACAAACGCCAGGTCCAGCGCCCACACGACCAGCAGCGCGGCCACGATGCGCGCGGACGCCTTCGAGTCCCCTTTGACCGACGCGTAGGCCAGCGCAGCCACCAGCGCGGCCAGGCATGCGGAACGCATCAGGTTCTGGACCGCGTACCCGCTCAGCGCCGCGGCCGCCGGCCCCATGCCAAGACTGCCGATATATCCCGCGACGCCGGCCTTGTTCGCCAGCATCAGCCCCGCGCCCAAAGCCAGCGCGACCGCAAGGCCAGCCGCAAGCCAGACCAGCCTCAGCCGCAGGCCGGAGGTGCCGGGCAGCGCCCGCAGGAAGGCGTCGACGCCGAAGCCGGCCAGAAAGGCCGTGGCCACTTCCACCAGGTGGTGAAACTTGACCGGACAGCGGATGTACTCCATGTAGGGGATCGCGTAGAAGAGCCGGTAGACCGGCGTGTACCTCCCCATCGCCAGCACCAGACAGACCGCCCACACCCCGCACCAGAAGGGGATGTCGGAGGTGTCGGCGCAAGGGGAGCTGAGGGCGGAGGACGGAGGGGAGATGGTGGAACGGGAACCTCTGCGCGAGGAAAACCAGGCGAACGTCCCGAACAGGGCGAAGAGAACCGACACCACGCCCAGGTACACCGTGTGGCCGCGGTAGTTGGGCATCATGCGGCCCTTCTGGAACACCTCGTCGCTCGGGCGCCCGAGCCGACCCCAGTACGGATGCGGCAGTTGCATCGACTCGTTGCCGAACACCCCCGGCGCGAAGAACTCCAGCACGTCCTCGGGCGGCAGGCTCCAGTTCGTGGCGAAGATCCAGCGGGTGTGCCTTTCGACGTCAGAGAGCTTCTCGGGCTTGGTGTCGGCTTTGAAGTTCTCGGCCGCCACACCCGCGATCTGCGCCTCACGATTGAAGATCTGGGTCGTCACCGCAGAGCGTATGCCGCCGAAGCCTGCCAGCGCCAGAACGGCCACGGACACGGCAAACCGCGGCCACACGGCCGCGACATTCTCAAAGGCGCGTCCGCGCCCCTGTCTCTGTCCTCTGTTTTCCGTCTTCTGAATTCTACAACTGAACGTCAGCCACAGCGCGTAGGCAGCGGCGACCGCCATGACAAAGACCAGCACGTCCGGCTGATAAGGCACTCCCCACGCGATCACCAGCCCGAGCATGGCAAAATAAAACAGCTTCCGCGTATCGAAGCAGCGAATCAGCAGGCCGAACGACCACACCGCGCAGGAGAACATGTGGAAGTAGCCACGGTGGCCCGCGCAGAAGAGCGTGAAGGTGTAACCGCTCAGGCCCAGCGCCAGGCCGCCGCACCAGGCGGCCAGCGGAAGCGCGCGCCGGCCGGATAGATAATAGACGCCCGCCAGCGCCAACGTCAACGAGTCGATAATGTAGGTCAGTTCGTGGGCATAGAGCGGGTTGAACAAGAGCCAATACAGCGTGTGGGGCGTGAAGGCCGCGCCGGTCAGCAGGCCCTCGACCGTGACCGTGCGGTTCGCGTACGGGAAGAACGGCATGGAGTCTGGCGATAACAGACAGACGTATTTGGCAAGAACAGGTGAAAAAACAAATAAAGCACACACCGTAAATACGCCCACGCCAAGACACGAAACCTTATGATCTTTTAAGAAACTACGCGTTCTCTCTGTCACAATACTCCTTCATTTTTGCCAAGTGTTCCGCGCCACCGGCGCCTGACGCAAGCCCAGTGTCTTGCGCAAGGTCCCGATGCCGT
>CAYMLQ010000553.1:0-2948 GCA_964390795.1 uncultured Lentisphaeraceae bacterium | reverse complement strand
GGTACTCAATAAACTCGCAGCCTAGAAACGTTCGTTTGATCTTGCAAGTCACCCATCACATACACCTGCCGCAGCCCCTCATGTGCCGAATTGAACGCCAGCATCTTGCCGTCCGGACGCCAGCGAGGATGCAGGTCGCAGCGCGAATACTGCTCGCGGTAGACCTCCGGCACCGCGTAGGTGCCCAGCGGCAGCAGCGCCTGGTCCGCCATGCGCAGCACCATCAGCTTGCGCTCGCCCAACTTGTCAGGGTAGGTGTCGGTCGCCAGCCATTGCCCGTCGTCGGAAAACACGCCGTGCCCGTCGAAGTCCAGCAGCCCGCTCCCCAGCCTCACATAGTCGCTCTTGCCGGGCGTGAAGAACACATGGCTCCACACTGTGGCGTTGTACAGGGCCGACACCACCATCCGCTCCCCGTCCAGCCAGTTGAAATGCGAGCCGCCCCACCCGTCCGGAAAACAGCGCCGCACCGCGCCCCCGTCACGGTTGCAGACAAACGCCGTGGTCTCCCACTTCCGCACCACCTTCTGCCCGGACAGGTTCTCCACCGTGCGCGCCAGCCAGAAGATCTGTTTGCCGTCGCGGCTGAACACCGTGTGGCAGAAGTAGGCCAGGGCCTTGGGATCCTTGACCTGCGGCATGCGTTCCCGCACCGCGGCTATGGCCACAACCAGCTTCGCCTCCCCCGTCTCCAGGTTCACCAGCCAGAGCCCGTCGTCTTCAGGCCACGTCACCTCTTCCCGCGCCTTCTGACCGCCGCCGCCGTAGCCGTAGTCGGGCCGCGTCAGCCGCAGCCGCGCGTAGTTGATGCTCACCGCCCACTTGCCGTCCGCCGACACCGCACTGACGGGATGCGGCACGATCCGCTTCGCCTTGGATTTCATGTCGAAAATCACCGACACGAAAGCGCCGCCCGCCAGGTCGTTGTAGATGAAGCGGTCATTCGGCGCCGTGCCCAGCCAGTGCGCCATGGTCGCCTCCTGGAAGTTCCAGCACCTCGTCTCGGTCAGCGGAATGAGGCGGTTGTTGTCCTGCGCGTCCACCACGCCGAGCACCGCCACATCCTGCTCCGTCGGCAGCCGCCCTTTCACGTCCGTTTCCAACACCGTCGCGTAGCGTCCGTCCGCACTCCACGCGTTGATGGCGTAGTAACTCGCGAAGAGGTGATCTTTCGGTCCTGACGTGATTGCGCGGGGCTTCGAAAACGCTGGAAAGTCCCCCGCCACCGCGAACCCCGCGAGCAGCAAAAGCCCTGCACAGCTTCTGAAACTCATTGCCCCCACAAGCCAGCCAGCGTTTGTACTCATAGCAAACCCCCTTTAACAGTTTGCCCGAGTGTATCGAATATCTCTGTGGCGTGCAAACCGTCTTGCTTCACCACCAGGCCCCGGCATCATAAGCCGGGTTCTTTTCCGGAAAAGCCGCGCCTGTATCCTTCCACCAGGCTTCGAGCGCAGTCTTGAGCTGCTTCACCTTTTCGGGTTGTGCGCCTGCACGATCACGCGCTTCGCCAAGATCGTCATGCAAATTATATAGCTCGTCGCGCTCGCCGACAACCAGCTTGCCGTAGGGCGTAAAGCCGCGTGTATCGAGCGTGTCGCCGAACCAGTGTACAAGCTTCCACTCCCCTTGCCGGATCACGGCGCAGGGCGTGCGCCCGTAGTTCGTGGTATAGGCGGGCATGTGCCAGAAAAGCGCGCTGCGCGTGAGCGCGCCTTTTTTGCTGCAAGAGCGGAAGCAAACTTTCTCCATCGAGCGTATGTTTTGCAGGCGGTGCAATGCCGGCCAGCGCTGCGAAGGTGGGATAATAATCCACGGCGTGAACCGGCGTGTCGCAGAGGGTGCCGGACTTCACCCCCTCCCGTACACGCGCACTTCACAAACGGCCACTGAAGCCGCAGAACCCGCAAACAGCAGCCGCACCGCCTCGCCACGCACCGCCTCCAGCTTCAAAACCACGCGACGCGGCGAACCCGCCGCAATCGTACCCACCGTCTTCCACGCGCCTCCCGCCAGCACCTGCGCGTCGCAAGGAGCGGCGGCCTTCTCGAACGTCACCTGAAGTTCGCTCACCTCCTGGGCCGCCGCAAACCTCAGAGCCACCCAGTGCGGCCCGGCCACCTTCGGTTCGGGCGCCCACGCGTTGCGCCCCGCCTCGGTCTTCCGGTTCCACCCGTCGTTGACGCCCGCAGCCGCTGCCCCCGTCGCCTCGCTGGAGGCTTCAGCCTGTGCCTTCAGCGCCAAGTCGCCCGGATCGCTGTTGCGCACGCCCGGCAGGTAGCAGCCGTCCCGCAGCAGCGCCTGCTGCAGTTCGACAAGATGCGCCTCGTACACGCCGCGCGGCGTCACGCCATGCCGCCGCGCCACAGCCGCCGCCGTCCCCGCCGCCTGACCCGTCGCACACATCGGACGCATCACACGCGTGCCACCGAACGCGAGTTGCGTGGCGGAGTGACAGCGCCCTGCCATGAACAGATTGACGATATTCTTGGAGTAGAGCGTCCGATACGGAATTCCAACGCGGCGCCCCTTGTAGACGTGGATCGCGTCATTCCCGTGAACCCAGAAGCCCTCCGGGTGATGCACATCGGAGCCCCAGTCGGTGAAAGCCACAACGTCCGTGTGCCGCAGATCCTCGTCGTAGTCGCGCTGGCTCATCACATAGTCGCCCACCAGCCGCCGACTCTCACGCACGCCCTGCACGTAGTTCAGCCAGACCAACTCCCGGCTGGCGTTCTTCGCGACCGTAGCGGGGTTGCGGTTCTTCGCATAGTCCCACAGCCCCACGCTGATGCGGAAAAGCTCGTCGCGGATCTCTTCCGCGTCCTTGATCGTGTCGCACATGCCGCCGAACTCAATCCACCAGCTATGCAGGATGCCTCCGTTCACGTCATCACCCGGATTGCGGCCCTTGCCGCGCGACGGCTGATCGAAGTTCCCGGGCCGCG
>CAYMLQ010000552.1:0-2948 GCA_964390795.1 uncultured Lentisphaeraceae bacterium | reverse complement strand
GCACGGCGATCCAAGGATTCGCCAAAGACACTGTGACTACGCTCAAGGATCAGCCGGTCATCTGGAGCTACGCGTTGCGCGACGGCAAACGCCGGGCCGTCATCCTCGTCAACCTCGACACCAAACAAGCGCGTCCGGTTCGGCTCGATTTTGATGGCGCCGTCAAAGCCGCCGCACACCAAATCCAACTTGCCGCTGATTCCCTCACCGCCAACAACGAACTCGATTGGAACCCCGACAAGCCGCAGGTCGAACTGCGCGAGAGCGTTCTCGCCAACTTCCGCACCGGCCAGTCGCTGACCCTGCCGCCGCACTCCATGACCACGCTGCAATGGGAAACACCGTGAGAATAGGATACACTGAAGCCAATGAACGGATGGACACTCCTCACTCTCGCCGTCCTGCTGCTGGCGCCGCTGGCCGGTACGGCAACAGCTAGCAAAGGACTCTTCGACTTCGATTGGCGCTTTGCCAGCGGTGATGTTACCGGCGCGGAGAAGGCAGAATTCGACGATGCACGATGGAAGCCGGTGGATTTGCCGCATGATTTCTGCATCTACGGACTGTTTGATCGAAACGTGAAGGACGGAACCAGAAATGGGTTCCGCCCGCTGGGGATTGGCTGGTATCGGAAAGCATTCGTGACGCCGGAGGCAAAATGCGTCCGGCTCGATTTTGAGGGCGTTTTTCGCGAGGCGAGCGTCTGGGTGAACGGAGCGTTGGTGGCAACAAATACCTACGGCTATCGCGGTTTCGGCTGCGATATCACGCCGCAACTCAAGCCTCTTGGCCAGACGAATGTGGTGGCTGTGCGCGCCGACAGTAGCAAGCCGTTGAGTGTGACGTGGTACAGCGGTGGCGGAATTTACCGGCATGTCTGGTTACTGACATCGGGCGAAACTCACGTGGCGCGGCACGGCACGTTTGTGACCACACTGCGGATTTCTTCCAAGGAAGTGCTGGTGAAGATCAGGACCGAAATTGAAGGTTCTACTTTGGCGACGCTGATTAGCGAGGTGTTCGATGCCGATGGCAAGGTCGTCGGCGTCGTGAAATCTACGGGACAAACATCGTTTGATCAGGAAGTCATCGTTCGGGAACCCAAGCTCTGGGACTTGAACATCCCCACGATGTACCGGCTGGTGTCGCAAGTCATCGTAGACGGCAAAGAGAGCGACCGGTACGAAACACCGTTCGGCATCCGCGAGATTCATCTGACGCCCAACGGTCTTTTCCTGAACGGCAAACGGGAATTCGTGAAAGGTTTCAATATCCATCACGATCTTGGCTGTCTCGGCGTGGCAGCATTCGACCGCGCCATCGAGCGGCGCCTCGACGCAATCAAGGAAATTGGCTGCAACGCCGTTCGTCTCGCGCACAATCCGCACGCGCCTGCTATGCTCGACATCTGCGACCGGATGGGCATCCTGGTCTTCGACGAAGCCTTCTGCAACTGGGGTGAGCCGTGGCAGCAGGACTTGGAAGAATTCGTGCAGCGCGACCGGAATCATCCCTGTGTGTTCGTCTGGAGTGTCGGAAATCAAGTGTCAGCGGCGGACCGTGGCCCCGACTACGGTCTCACCCAGTACGATGCGATGGCGGCGGTCATTCACCGCCTCGATCCGACACGACCGGCAACCGCCGCACTGCGTCCTCATCGCAAGGAGGCTACGGGCATTCATCCGCTGGCGCTACGGATGGAAGTGATGAGCGCCAACTACATGGAGAGGTGGTTTGCCAAGGACCGTTTGAAATATCCGAATCTGATTTTCATTACGAGCGAATGCACAACTGGAGATAGCGGTCGCAGTCCGTGGCGTGACTTAGATCGGGAACACGCCGTCGGCCTGTTCTATTGGGGCGGGATTGACTATCTCGGCGAATCTCACGGGTGGCCGCTCAAATGTTGGAAAGGCGGCTTCGTGGATTGGGCGGGGTTCCGCAAGCCGTCGAGTTGGGTTCTCGAAAGCCTGATCAGCGACAAGCCGATGGTGCGCCTCCTCGTGAACCGCCCCGAGACGACCTACACCAACTGGGATGGCGTCGTGATTTCCGTGAGCGGCCTGCTGGCGCACTGGAACCAGTCCGCTGTGAGCAACCAGAGCGTCGAAGTCGTCAGCAACGCCGAGGAAGTCGAACTGCTGTTGAACGGCAAGAGCCTCGGAACAAAGATGCGCGCCCCGCATTATTGGACTGTGACATGGCAACCGGGCACGCTCACCGCCGTGGCCCGCAATGACGGCAAAGAAGTCGCCCGGCACGAATTGAAGACCGCAGGCGCATCACGCTCGCTGCGCCTGGCACCCGACTGTAATTCTCTCCATGCCGATGGGCAGGATTTGTCACACATCACCGTCGAAGTTGTGGACGCCAACGGCATTGTCGTCCCTGATGCCAACCACTTGGTCAATTTCGAGGTCACCGGCCCCGGCACGAACGCCGGTGTGCAGAACAGCGATCCCACAAGCGACGAACTGTTTCAGGCCGACCACCGTCATGCCTGCGAAGGTCGCTTGTTGCTGGTCGTCCGCAGTAAACGCTATCCCGGTAAAATTATAGTGAAAGCTGCTGCTGAAGGTTTGGAGCCGGCCGCGGTTATCCTGAATGTCAATTAGTCCTTGCCAGCATCTTGTTTCTGTGGAAAGGTACACGCATGAAAAACACGGCCATTTTCCTCACTGCCCAGCTGCTGGCGCCGCTGGCCGTGGTGTTCGCCACAGGCAACATCGCTACCGCCTCGGCCCTGCCTCCGACTCACCGGGGTCTGTATGCGATTTGGTATGCGGGCCTGCCGGAGGTGATGGAACTGCCTTACCTCACCGGCGCACAGGTCGTTGCGCAGTGGGGGGAACTGGAAACGGCGGAAGGTAAGTATGACTTCAGCCAGATGGAGGCGCAGATGAAAAAGCTGCACGACCAGCACAGGCCCTTTACGGTGCAGGTCAACG
>CAYMLQ010000551.1:0-2954 GCA_964390795.1 uncultured Lentisphaeraceae bacterium | reverse complement strand
TCGCCAAGGTCGTGCATGACGCGCTCGGGCGCGAAGGCACGGACAGGCTGCGCCTCTACGGCATGGACATCGACCCGCGCTGCGTTAGCATGTGCAGAATACAGATGCGCATGAACGGACTCGACGGGCTCGGGCGCATGGCGGCACAGCTATCCGCCGCGCAGGCGGAGATTTTTCAGGAATTCGAACGCGTGCCAGCGTAGGCATGCGCCGGCGTTCACCTTGACGGTTTCGGCGACCGGTCCGCGGGTTGCCGAATACCGTCCGAGGTGTTGTTCTGCGTCCGGTTTCCTTGCGACTGAATGATCTGCCATTCCATGTTCTCCGAGTGCAGAAACAGGCCAAAATACGGGTCCGCTGTGACATACGGATGATCTGTTAGCGTAAGTCCGCGCTTGAGAAAAGCAATGACATGTATCTTGTGTCCGAGACCAGCTCCGTCGAGGAACGTCGGGGGATCGCCGGAGTACTTCTCGACAAAATGGTAGATGTCAATCTGTGTGGATGCGGGCGGGGAGCCCTTGAGGGTCTTGTCCACCGTCATTCTGAAACAGTAGGTGTGACCAGTCATGTGGTTGACGCCTGCGACTCCGCCTTCGCACGTGCCCGCGACAACCAGATCCGACTGCGACAGGAAATATCGAACCGTGCGAATTCCAGGCGCCGCAAGGTGGGTGGACTTCCTTCCACCACACCCCGCAGCGATCAGGAACATCATTATGACTGTGGCTATTCTCATTCTCTGCTCGCAGAACGTTCGCCTCCATACGCGGCGGGTACCGCCGTCGCATGCGGGGCGTTGTTCTGACTATTTTGTGTGGCCAAAGAGGTCATCTATCGGCACCGCTCCACTCAATGGGGTATGATGCGTGTCAAAGTAATAGAATGGCCCCGCGTAGAAGAAATCTCCGCTTCCATTAATCCCTATAGCGTAGTTGTAGGCTTTGCGGAGGTCGTTCTCCGTTCTCGTTACAATGAATTCACCGCACCCTGACAAGACACCGGTCTTAATAACCTCGGGATTGACGTATCCGCTGATATAGACGCTCTCCAGCCCCGGCATATTCTGCATGCCGCTAGGCAGGGAAGCCGTGTTTGACAGAAACAGATTGCCTGGGGCGGATGTGCATCCCGATAGTTCAGCAACAAAGGATGTATCGCATCTGTGCCACTTCTGGTCATTGATTATTGTCTTCATGTCTTCTCCGGCAGAACAGTTTATTGAGGATCAATAATAGCAGCGAAAATAACAGAGTCGGCCGTGCTAAGGAACGACCCCTAAGACAGAACATCAACAAGTCATGACATGTGGGCGGTCCTTTTCGCTCGCAATAGGGAACTTTGCCAAGGATCAAAAGCCCATCAGGCTTGACCACGCTTTCGCCAACCGTGTTAGAACATTACCACGCACACCGATTTGCTTCAATCAGGATTACGAAGAACCCGGTTATCTCGATCACCTTCTTGATGCCACCCCTGCCCATGCGCACGATGCACGCGGGTGGCCAGGCCGGCATCGCTTGCCTGCGGGCCGACTCGTTCCCGATGCAGGTGGATGACCAATGTTGCAAACCATAAGCACAGAAAGGACAGAACAATGTCACACTTCGCGACAATAGAGACCCAGGTCCGCGACGCTGCCGCGCTTAAGGGCGCGTGCGCCGAGCTTGGGCTGGAGGTCTTGGAGAACGCCGCGGCCAGGGGCTACGGCAGGAACTCGGTCAAAGGCGACCTCGTGATCCGCCTCAAGGGGCCTTACGACATCGCCCTGAACCGGCAAAAGGACGGGAGCTTCGGACTCACGACGGACTGGTACGCCGGCCACGTCGAGGCCGAGGTCGGCAAGGACTACGGCCGGCTGCTGCAGCTTTATGCCGTGCACAAGGCGCAGATCGAGGCCCGTAAGAAGGGTCTCACCGTCCGTCGTCAAGCGCTGGGCGACGGCAGCGTGAAACTTGTGATCGGAGGGCTGTGAACCATGGCAAAAACAATCGAGGTTATCGTGAACATTGGCGGCGAGATCAAGATCGACGCCGTCGGCTTCAAGGGCGCGGACTGCGAGAAGGCCACGGCCTTTCTGGAGAAGGCGCTGGGCACGGTCAAGGGCCGGCAGAAGAAGCCGGAGTTTCACCAGCGCGTGCAGGCGCAGCAGAGGCTGGGCGGGTGAGCCGCCTCTACTTCAGGGACGGGCGGGTCGAGGAGTGGCCCGCCCACTACGCTTATCTGTTCTGGCTCTCTGGCCCCGGCACCGCGATCAGGGTGCAGGGCGACAACAGACCGGTGATGCCTTGGGAATACTGTGTGAGGTGAAACATGAAAGAAGCATCGATCATCGTCACGCCCGCAGGCACCGTCGAGTGCCTGTACACGGAGGCTATCGACCTGGCCAAGCTGGGTGATCTCAGCGTCAAACGTGCGACCGACATCGCCTTTGACGACGCCTCGCAGTTGTGGGTGGTCAGGGATACCGGCGGCCGTGAGCAGTACCGCCACGCCTCCCGCGAAGCCTGCCTCACATGGGAGCGCGATTACCTAGAACAAAAGGAAACAGCCAAACACGGAGGATTGACATGAACTTCGCGACCGCGCTCGTAGCGCTGCCCTTGGTGTGTGAAGCCAGCGGTGGCAGGATCTCCACACCGGAGGAAGCGCTAAAGGCCTGCAAGGATCTTGCTGGGCTGGCGCAAGAGTCGTTTCACTCGCTGTCGCTCAACAACAGGAACCGGCTCATCAACCGGCACATGGTCAGCCTGGGGACGGTCAACTCGGCTCCAATCGGAATAGCCGACTGCTTCAGGGGCGCGATCTCGGACTCGGCGGTGTCGGTGCTCCTGGCGCACAACCATTGCTCGGGGGACACAACCCCAAGCGCCGAGGATCTCGCCGTCACGAAACGGCTGATCGAGGCCGGCAGGATCGTCGGCATCCGCGTCGTCGACCACATCATCGTGGGC
>CAYMLQ010000550.1:0-2956 GCA_964390795.1 uncultured Lentisphaeraceae bacterium | reverse complement strand
CAGCAGCATGGTGCCGCGCGAGATGGATCTCGGTCTGATGCCCGGGCTGGTCGGCGGCGCCATGGAGGCGTTCGAGTCCGTGCCGGTTCTCAAAACCGTGCTGGCCTGGCTGCTGTTTTTCAGCCTGCTGGGTTTCCTTTTCTGGTACACGCGCTAAGTAACCTGCGCAGGGTGCAACAAGTTCAGGAGACTATGAGCGACTCTACAGACGCGACCCCACAGATTCCCGTGCAGGTGGTGAACCCCGCCCGGCACTCGGCGCGGAGGCATGTGCTGTTTTTCTCAACCGTCGTGGCTCTGACCGCGGTCGCCACCTGGCTGATGGCGGACATCCTGTGGCGCGGCGGTCTGACGGGTTTGGAGACCGCCATGCTCGTGATCTTCGTGCCGCTTTTCGGCATGGTCGCGCTGGGGTTCATGCAGGCGGGGTTCGGCTTTGTCACGCTGCTGCTGCACCGCGACACCTACGAGATTACGGCCACGCTTCCCGCGGGCGAGCTGCAGGTGTCTCAGCTTCCGGCCACGGCCCTGCTGATCCCGATTTACAACGAGGACGTCAGCCGCGTGTACGAAGGGCTGCGCGCGATGTTCCTGGCGCTGGCCGGTGCGGGCGTGCTCGGCCGCTTCGACTTTTTCATTCTCAGCGACTCCACGGATCCGAACAAATGGATCGAGGAGGAGGTGGGGTGGATCGACCTCTGCAAGCAGCTCAAGGGATTCGGGCGCATCTTCTACCGCAAGCGGCATATTCCGCTGAATCGGAAGAGCGGAAACATCAGCGACTTCTGCCGGCGCTGGGGCAAGCGCTACCGGTACATGGTCGTGCTCGACGCCGACAGCCTGATGGATCCCAAGACCTTGATCCGCATGGTTCAGCTCATGGAGGCCAACCCCCAGACGGGCATCCTGCAGACCGCGCCGCAGCCGATCCAGGCGCAGACGCCGTTCGCCCGCATGCTGCAGTTCGCGGGGCACTGCTACGGGCCCATTTTTCAGGCCGGGCTCAACTACTGGCAGGCCGGCAACGGCAACTTCTGGGGGCACAACGCCATCATCCGCACGGCGCCGTTTATCGAGCACTGCGCCCTGCCCGCCATGCCGGGGTCGAAGCACTCGCGGTTCATGAGCCACGACTACGTCGAGGCGGCGCTGATGCGCAAGGCCAACTATCAGGTTTGGCTGGCGTACACGCTCGGGGGATCGTTCGAGAACCTGCCGCCTACGATGATCGATTGCGCCAAGCGGGACCGCCGCTGGTGCCGGGGCAATTTCCAGCACAGTTGGCTGCTCATGGCTAAGGGGCTGCTGCCGATCAACCGGCTGCATCTGACGCTGGGGATACTCTCCTATGTGTGTTCGCCGCTCTGGCTGGCGTTCCTGATCTTGGGCATGATCCAGTTCAGTCGCGAAAGCGTCTCGACCACGCTGTCGTTCGATGCCGACATCGGCATCTCCTCATATCTCGATATCGGCGGGGGCCGGCTCGCGCTGATCCTGTTTCTGGTCACGCTGGCGATGCTGACGCTGCCCAAAGTCCTGGCCACGCTGCTGGTGATCATCGATCCCGTGAAGCGCAAGGCGTTTGGCGGCACGCTGCGGACGACGCTGAGCTTTGTGGCCGAGCATTTTTTCTCGGCGCTGATGGCGCCGGTTCTGATGCTGTTCACTTCGCTCTCCGTGACGTTTGTGCTGCTGGGCCGGGAGATCACGTGGGGCTCGCAGCGGCGCGACGCAACCGGCATCGACTGGGCGGGTATCCTGCGCGCCCATGCGTGGCATACGGCGCTCGGTCTGCTTGCCGCCGAAGTCTCCTACCGCATCCACCCCTCCTTCTTCTGGTGGATGTTGCCGGTGACGGGCGGGCTGGTGCTGTCGGTTCCGCTCTCGGCCCTGCTCGCGCACGAGGCGTTCGGGCGGCTGCTCAACCGCATCGGGCTCTTCCGCACGCCGCCCGAGGCGGAGCAGCCGCTCATGGTCTCGCACATGGAGAAGAACCTGGAGGTCTGCCGCAGCCAGTTGCCGCCGCCCGAGTGGCTGCAGCGCCACTACGGCGTGGCGCAGGTGCTGCTGGACCCTTACATCAATGCCGCGCACGTCTCGCTCTTGCGGGCCAAGCGCAAGCTGAGCTATCCGAGTACCGCCTATTTCAAGACATTGAGTGACCGGTTGCTGACCCAGGGGCCGGGGTCGCTCAACCGTCGCGAACTGCTGGCGGTGCTGCGCAATGCCGACTCGATGACCGAGGCGCACGACCGTCTCTGGAAAATGCCCGACCGGCTCCTGCCGGAGTGGTGGAAGCTTGCGATGCGCCACTACAACGTCCTCACCGGACGCCCGCGCAAGCCCCTGTACCGCTGAGTTTGGAGCGTGCTCAGCCCTCTTTGCGCACGTCCACGCGCGTCGTCCCGCCCCGTCGCGCGTAGGGCGGCGGGCTCACCACGGCCTTGCCGTCATCCGGTGGCGGGGTACTTGCGGAGCGGCCGAAGAACGGCATGCCCGCGAACGGGCCGCCCCGCGCCGCACCCTCCTCCATCAGCACCATGCGGTATTCGCGGTCGGCGGACTGATAGATGTAAAAGGCGATCAGAAGGCGGATCAGCATGAAGGCCTCGAAGGTGTTCGTGAAGTACGAGTACGCCACGGCCAGAGCCATCAGGACGGCAATGAAGCGCCCGATGCGCGAGGCGATCCAGGTGGCCCGCAGACGCGTGGTGAAGAACTGCTGAAGGAAAGAGCGGAGGAGCCTCCCGCCGTCCATCGGGAAGGCGGGAATCAGGTTGAACAGGAACAGGATGAGGTTGAGCCTTCCGACCTCATAGAACAGGAACGTGCCGAGGGTGCCATGCAGGCCGGGGATGAGCCGGTGCGCAAACAGTCCGAAAAGCGCCAGAAGCAGACTGACCAGCGGGCCCGCCGCGGCCATCAGGTACTCCTGCCACGCCTTGCGGGGCATCGA
>CAYMLQ010000549.1:0-2960 GCA_964390795.1 uncultured Lentisphaeraceae bacterium | reverse complement strand
TCATCGAAATCACTCTAAACCGGCCATCAGACTTCAATTCTTTTCAATCGCACCCAGTTGCTATCATATCGCATTCATTTATTTGACATCAAAATGCCATCATGATACTCTCAAGGTGTCATGAAAACACTCACTGTACGCGAAGTTCCAGATGCTGTTTACGCCGTGCTCAAAGAGGAGGCGGTAACGAACGGGCGCAGTCTGCAGGCGCAGGTACTCTGGGTGTTGGCAAAGGAAACTCGGTTGCGCCAAGGCGGCTTCCTCAAGGCCGCACGTCGTTGGCAGCGCAAACTCGCGGGCTGCGAACTGGGCGATACGGTTGCTGACATCCGTGCGGGCAGGGAACGGCAATGACCGTCTATGTCATGGACGCTTCAGCGTGGCTTCGTTTGTTCTTGCATGACGGACCTACCGTGCCGGGGTTGGAGCGTGCGGCACAGGAAGTAGAAACCGGTGCGGCGTCCTTCGTGGCTCCGGAACTGATTCTGGTTGAGGCGGGGCACGCGTTGCTCCGCAAAGTCCGGCGGAAACAGATCCGGCAAGCGGACTGGCCTGATCTTTGGCAGGATATGCGGCGTGTGCCGATCAGTCTTATTTCCGCTGACGAGCACATGGAAGCCGCCTTTGAATTGGCCCTCCAGCACAATCTGTCCGTCTACGACGCCTTATACCTGGCAATCGCCGCCCATCTGGGCGCGACGCTGTTCACGGCAGACGATGCACTGTCTAAAGCGGCCCGGCCGGCGGGCGTCTAGTTCTGCTGGATTTGCTTTTCTCGTAAGGCCAGCGAGGCTACAAAAGCTACGTTGAAATGCCGTTGTTCTAGGGGTATCCCAGGAATGTCTTACTCAGTATTCCCGCTTCCGCTTCTCGCGCAGGGCGTCGGCGGCGCGGGTGAGGCGGCCTTGCAGACGGAGCGCGTCGGTGTCGGGCGCGGGGGCGGTGACGGGCTGGTCCCAGTCGCGCGTGATGGTCTTCACTTCGGGCACGGTGATCGTGCCGTCGAGCAGGGCGTCCAGATAGCTCAGGGTGCAGACGCGCACGGCGTCGGACTCGACCAGGAACAGCTCAAGGTCTTCGTCATTCACGCCCGGCGGCAGCGGCGGCACGCAGGCGGGGCAGCCGCTTTCGCACGAACACTCTCGGATCATGCGGCGGCAGAGCCCCAGCGTCTCGGTGATCTTCTCGAAGACCTTCTCGGCGTAGCCCGCGCCGCCCTCGAGCTTGTCGTACAGGAACAGCGCACTCTCGAAGGCCATGCGCTCCCACGCGGGCGGCGGCAGCGGCTCGAAGCCCTCCGTTCCCATATTTTCCGGCACCCGCGGCGGCTCTTCACTCTCCCCGTTGAGCGTTGAGCGTTCCTCTTTCTCTTCTTCTCCGTCGATGCTGAGCGGCGCGATGTCGGTCTCAAGGTCGCCCGGATCGGCCATGCAGATGCTGGGCGACGCGTGCCGCAGGATGTAGCGCAGGCCGAAGAGCGCGGCCGGCACCAGCCGCTTGTCCTTGGCGTCGAGCGCCTGGGCCCACGCCTCGGGGGCGCGCAAGGCGAAGCCCGTGGTGTCGTACTCGAAGGGCGGCAGCGTGATCGGGCCGTAGCCCACGTTCTCGTAGGTGCGCTCGCGCACCTTCTTGAAGAGCTTGGGCTGCTTGTTGACGTGCAGCGCGCCGAAGCGCAGATCCGCGCCGTGCAGCGCCTTGCGCTCCTCTTCGGAGGTCAGGTCGAGGCGGCTCTCCCACTCGGACTCGGTGTAGTAGTCCACCGTCACCGTCTCGACGCGGCAGAGCTTCTTATCGAGATCCAGCTCCATGGACATGTAGCGCCGCCCGAGATGCTGGTAGATCGCGTCCTTGTAAAGCTCCGCACGCGCGCCGATGGGATCGATCTGGCCGATCACCTCGCCCTCGCAGATGATGTCCACGTTGTAGTCGGTCATGCCGCGCAGGTTCACGCCTTTAGCCGGATAGTCCGGCAGCGCATAGCGCCAGCACCCTTTGTACGGCTTGAGCGTGCCGTCCTCCTTCAGAATCTGCAGGGCGAAGTCGTAGGCGCGCGAGGCGAACAGCGGCTCCTCCTCGCGCAGCGGGTGCTCGTGCGCCGCGCACGGCAGGTGCTGCAGCATGATGTACGGGTTGTCCGCGTTGAGCCACGCCTGCTCGATCGGCGTGCCGGTGATGAACTCGGGGTGGTTCACCAGATACTGGTCCACGGGCGCGTCCTGCGCCACGAAGAGGATCAGCGCGCGGTTGCCCTTGCGGCCCACGCGGCCGGCCTGCTGCCAGAAGCTCGCCATGGAGCCCGGATGCCCCGACAGGATGCAGAGGTCTAGGTCGCCGATGTCGATGCCCAGTTCCAACGCATTGGTCGAAATGATCGTCGTGATGCGCCCCTCGAACAGGTCCTTCTCGAGCTGCCGCCGCTCCGCGGGCAGGAGGCCGCCGCGGTAGGGCTTGACCTTCTCCCTCAGTTCGGGATGCCCGTCCGTGACCGCCCGCCACAGGCGCTCCACCTGCTGCCGTGCGCGGCAGAAGCAGATCGTGCGAACGCCCGCCGCAGTGGCCGCGCGGATCATGGGGATCGAAATCGAAGAGGTTCCCTTGCGGAAGCGCGCCGAGCCCGCGCTCTCGACCAGCGGCGGGTTGATCAGGTAGAGGTCGCGCCGCGGCCGCGGCGAGCCGTCTTTGTCGATAACCTTGAACGGCCGGTGGAACAGGGCCGCCACGTGCTCGCCGGGGTTGCCCACCGTGGCGGAGCAGCAGACGAACTGCGGCCGCGAGCCGTGCATGGCGCAGACGCGCAGCAGGCGGCGGAAGACGTTGGAGACGTGCGAGCCGAACGCACCGCGGTAGGCGTGTACCTCGTCCACGACGATGTATTTGAGGCGCCCCAGGAAATCGCTCCAGCCGCGGTGGTGGTTGGGCAGGATGCCCGCGTGCAGCATGTCGGGGTTGGTGATCACGAA
>CAYMLQ010000548.1:0-2972 GCA_964390795.1 uncultured Lentisphaeraceae bacterium | reverse complement strand
TGAACATGATGCGGGCGGGCTCGACGATCGCGCTCGAGGCGTGGGATATCCGGCCCAAGCCGAATCTGGACTGGACCCATGCGTGGGGCGCGGTGCCCGCGAACATCCTGCCGCGCTACGTGCTCGGGGTGCGGCCGCTGGAACCTGGATTCGGGAAGGTGCTGGTGCGGCCGCAGGTGGGTTCGCTGGAGGGCGTACAGGGCGTGGTTCCGACGGTGCGCGGGCCGGTGACGGTAGGGGTGCGCCAGAAGCCGGGCGCGTCCTACAGGCTGACCGTGGAGATACCGGTCAACGTCACGGCGCGGGTGGAGCTGTCCCCGCTGCAGGCGGTCGGGGGGGAGGCATGGGCGCTGGACGGCAAGCGGGTGTCGGGCTTGATCGAAAGCGGGCGGCTGGTGTTCGACAACCTCGCCTCTGGCAAGCACACGGTGGAAGGGTGGGCGGAGGGGACGTCATGCGGTTCGAGCTGCGGGAACGGAGGCCGGCCGATCTCCGAGAGTGGCTGGCTCTCCTGGCTGCCCTTCTTCTGATCGGCGCGGGGCTGGGGGCTCTGCACCTGTGCGGGGTCTCGCTCTGCGTGTTCCGCCGGCTGACCGGCCTGCCGTGCCTGACGTGCGGGGCGTCGCGCGCGGTCGCGCTGGCGCTGAGAGGCGATGTGCTCGGGGCGCTCGCGCAGCAGCCTCTGGCCATGGTCGCCGCCGCGCTGGCGGGCGCGGGGCTGACGGCGTATTCGATTCTGCTCGTCGGCCTGCGGCGCGTGGCGCGCGTGAAGGTCGCGCCTCGCGAGGGCCGTCTCCTCTGGGCGGCCGGCCTTGCGCTGGCCGCGCTGAACTGGCTCTATCTCGTGCGAAGCGGCGTGTGAGACCACGGCCTGAAAGCTCAACGCTCAACGCCCAGGCTGTGCGCCATGAGCGTTGAACGTTGAGCGCTGAACGTTGCTTATTCCTCTTCTTCGTGCGTGCGGTGCTTGGCGGCTTCGGCGATGATCTTCTGGGCCACGTTCGACGGCACGATGTCGTAGCGGTCGAAGTCCATGGTGAAGGAGCCTTGTCCGCCGGTGATGGAGCGCAGCTCCGCGGAATACTTGAAGAGTTCCGCGAGCGGGGCTTCGGCCGCGATGATCTGGATGCCCTCCTCGGCCTCCATGCCCTGCACGCGTCCGCGCTTGTGCGGCATGTCGCCGCTGATGGCGCCCATGAAGGCTTCGGGGATGGTGATCCTGAGGCGCATGATGGGCTCGAGCAGCACGGGCCGGGCTTTGGACATGCCTTCGCGCAGGGCGCGCGAACCGGCGATCTTGAAAGCGATTTCAGAAGAGTCGACGTCGTGGTATGAGCCGTCGTAGATTTCCACCTTGATGTTCTGCACCGGGTAGCCGGCCACGGAGCCGGCCAGCATGCCCTCGATCACGCCCTTGTGGACGGCGGGCATGAAGTTGCCGGGAATGGAGCCGCCGACGGTCTTGTCGACGAACCAGTCGCCCTCCTCGTCGGGACGGCGGGGCAAGACGCGCAGGTAGACCTCGCCGAACTGGCCGCGCCCGCCGGACTGCTTCTTGTGGCGGTAGTGGCCGTCGCCGAGGGCGGTGACGGTTTCGCGGTAGGGCACCTTCGGCGTGGAGAGGTCGACGCTGACGTTCGACTGCGACTTCATCAGGCAGACCGCGACGTCGATATGCACGTCGCCGAGGCCCTTGAGGATGATCTGTTTCGTCTCGACCTGTTTCTCGAAGTGCAGGGTGGGGTCGCTGTCGAGCAGCTTGTGGATGGCCGAGCTGAGCTTGTCGTCGTCGGCCTGGGTTTTGGCGGCCACGGCCATGTACATCACCGGCTGAGGGAAAACGATTTCGGGCAGCTTGGTGGTGCTTCCGGCCGCGGCGAGCGTGTTGCCGGTCTTCGTGTTCTTGAGTTTGGGAACCGCCACGATGTCGCCGGGGCCAGCCTTGGCCACGGGCGTCTGTTTCTTGCCGATGACCTGCAGCATGGCCGAGACCGTCTCCTTGGTGTCGGTCGTGGTATTCAGGACGGACATTCCGGGCGTGAGGGTGCCGGAGATGACGCGGATATAGTTGAGCTGGCCGAGGAAGGTGTCACTCGAGGTGCGCCAGACCTGGGCCGCGAACGGCGCGTTCGGGTCGGCGGCAAGCTCTGTGCCCTCGGCATTCGTGAAGATCCGGCTGCCGGGGCAGGGGAGGATACGGCACATGCTGTCGAGCATCTCGGTGAGGCCGATGCCTTTCAGCGAAAGCACGGAGTAGATGGGGTGTACGTCGCCGGATTTGATGCCGTCTTTCAGCCCGGCGCTGATCTCGTCGGGGGAGAGGGTTCCCTCCGCGAAGAACTTCTCCATCAGGGCGTCGTCGCTCTCGGCGGCGGTCTCCGCCAGACTGTTGTGGAGTTCGGCCAAATGATCTGGGAGGTCCACCTCTCTGAGGATGTTGACCACCTTGTCGGCGCTGAGGGGCGCGGTGACGGGGACGCAGTGTACGCCGAACGCGTTGCGGATGGAGGCGAGCGCCTTCTCGAAGCTGGCGTTCTCCTTGTCGAGGCCGGTGATGACGAACGAGGTGGAAGAGAGGCCGCCCTCCTTGCAGGCTTTCCAGGCGCGGCGCGTGCCGACCTGGACGCCCGAGACGGCGTCGACGGTGATCAGGGCGAAGTCGACCGCCCGAACGGCCCCGAGAATCTGCCCGTAGAAATCCATGAAGCCGGGCGCGTCGGTGAAGACGATCTTGTAATCCTGGTCGTTGAGCTTGTAACCGGCCGAGAAACTGTTCGCGAAGATGGTGATTTTGCGGTTCTTTTCCTCCTCTGCGGTATCGGAGATGCTGGAGCCGTTGGCGACCAATCCCAAGCGGTCGTTCAGTCCCAGTTTGAAGGCTAAGGCATCGGTGAGGGTTGTCTTTCCGCTTCCGCTGTGTCCGAGAATGACGAAATTCCGGACGTTTGACACAGGTGTTTCACTCATGGTAA
>CAYMLQ010000547.1:0-2998 GCA_964390795.1 uncultured Lentisphaeraceae bacterium | reverse complement strand
TTGCGCGCTGGCCGTCCCGGCCAGCAGACCCATGCAGACAACTCCACACACTAGTAGCGCTCTTGTTTTCATTTTCACTACACCCTCGCTCTTGTGGTTGTGCAAGCAAAGCAGACAATCAAAATAACCCGTGCTTGAATCCTCTTAAATTGTAACAAATATCGCTCAACCGGGTTAGCCTGGAATTGGACTTTGATTAGGCTATTATTGGACTCAAGCTGCACCTCCTGCCTCAGCAATTAGCGGTGCGCCTCTTTCAGGTTTTTCAACGGAGCGATCACCGCCAACGCCGCCGCGGTCATCAGAGGCCCGCCCAGGAACATCGCCAGACCAAGGCGCCAGATTACTTCGGGCGCGAGCGCGCCCAGCGTGCCTTCCGCGCCAAAGCCGATCAGGCGCAGCGCCCCTCCCGACCCCGCCAGCGTTAAGGCGAAGGCCACCTTCATCGTCAGGCCGAAAAGCGCTGCGTACACCCCGTCTTGGCTCAGGCCGGTCAGCCGCTGGCGGTCTGCGGCAAGGTCGGCGATCAGCGCGACGCCTGTCGGCAGCATGAGCCCGTTTCCCAGCCAAAACGCCATTTGTAAAACGGTGAACAGGACAAATGCCCGCGCGGTGCCGGACGCCACCCAGCCGGTCAAGAACAGCGCGGCTAGCGTCCCGCTGCTCAGCACGTTCAAGGCGCCCCCCAGCAAAAACGCCCCTTTCTTACCGAAACGCTGCGCGCCCCAGACCGACAGCAGCCCGCCCACAGCCATACCGAGCATGGTTCCGCCGTGCGCAACGGATTTCTGCCAGGGAATCAGCTTCATGAAGTAGACATAGACATAGGGCTGGAACGCGCTCACCCACGCCATGCCGGCGCACGCGAGAAAGATGACTCCCAAAACCCGCTTGAACGGCGGCGCCCCAAACGTCTGCCGCAGCCCGCTCCAGAAAGGCTCCGCGGTCTGCCCCGCCGCAGCCGGCAAAGCCCGTGTATCGGTCATCCACCCGCGCGTCAGCCACAGGGTAGCCAGCACGCACAGGAGCGCAGCCAGCGAAAAGGCCCTTCCCATGTGGACGAAATTCAGCGGCTCGTGCGTCCCGAGCAGCTTAACCCCGTCCGCGCTGACCGCATCGCCAAAAAAGAGGCTCCAAGCCAGAGCGGGGCCGGCGAAGTTCGCGACCATGTTCATCACCTGCCGTACGGCCTGGACCTTGGAACGGCCTGCGGAATCCGGGCAGAGTTCGAAACCCAGCGCGAGATACGGGACAAAGTACATGGTCATGCCCGTGCGCAGCAGCAGGTTCACGGCCACCAGATAAAATAGGAGCGGCAGCTCTCGGCCGTGCAGCGCCGCAGGAACCGCCCACAGGAAATGGAAGCACACCGTCATGAGCAAACCGCCCGCAAACATCCACGGATGGCGCCGCCCAAAGCGGTGCCGCGTCCGGTCGCTGACATGCCCCATGAGCGGATCGCCGACCAGTTCCAGCAGAACGGCGATGCCCAGGGCCGCGCCAGTCAGAGCCGGGCTGAGGCCGAGGGCTGTGGTGTAATACAGCATCGCGAAGTTGAGCAAGCTGTTCAGCACGAGCGAATAGGCGCATTCACCGACCCCGTAACCGATCATGCGCAGCAAGGTCGCCTTCATGCAGTGTCCGCTCCGTTCCGGCCACGTTTGCGGATTCTGCCGCCCGTCGCGGATGCGGCGCCCTGCCGCTTTTCGGCCGCGGCGAAACGCTGGCGGTAGCGCGTGGGCGACAGGCCGAGCTTCTCTCGGAAGCGACGGCTGAAGTGATTCGGGTCGGGCCAGCCGACCAGCTTGCCTACCTCACCCACAGGCAAGTGCGTGCGGCGGAGCAAACCCGCGGCCAGCTCTGCGCGACGCCCGGTCAGATAGGCCATCGGCGGCACCCCGACGGACTTGTGAAAGAGCCGCACGAAGTAGGTGGGCTCGATATGCACGCGCTCGGCCAGCGAAGAGAGCTTCCAATCTTCGGCCGGATGCTCCTCCATCAGACGCATCGCAGCCGCGATCGCCGAGTGCGGCCGCTCGGACGCCGACCTGACCTGATCGGCAGGCAAGTGACCAGCGAGAAGCCCAAGCACCTGGAGAAGGAGTCCGACCTGATCGGCAAACGTGGCAACCGGGTCGGCCCGAGCCAGGCGTTGCAGCTCATCCAGCAGCGCACGGCAGCGCGCCACCACGCGAGGCGGCAAGTGCAGTGAAGCCATGCCTCGTTGCTTCGGCGAGAAAGGGATGGACCAGAGCAGGGCGCCAAGCGCAGGGTAATCCACCAACCACGCTAGCTCCCTCGCGAGCAGCGAGCTGTCGAAACAACAGTTGTAGAGATGGAGACCCTCTGTCTGCTCAAACGCATGCCACGCGCCCGGACGGAAGAGAAAGACGTCGCCGGCGGACGGCAACGAATCACCCATCGAGCTGTGCTGCAGACAGTGCCCCTCCACGATCAGTTGGATCTCCACGAACTCGTGGTCGTGCGCAGGATAGTTCGGATGATCCGGCACGTATATCACCTCTACACGGTTTTTCGCGGCAAAGAACCGCTCCCACTTCGCACGCTGGATCACATCGTTCGGCATGATTCTTCCCCCGGCCCGCACAGCGGGCTGACTTTGCCTTGTATTATACCCGCTTGATTTCCCGAATAAAGTCGAATATTGTTCATCGAGGTGCACTTCGCCGAACGCGTGAAGAACACCCCCTCCAACCCAACCAATGTTATGAAACTTGCAATCGGAACACGCCCCACACGATGCCGGATCAGCCGCCGCGTTGCTCCGGCCTTATTGGCCGCTCTCGCGCTGGCAACGACGGGCGGCGCGGAGGAGGTCAGCGCGGTTGCCGCAAAGGCAGACCTGATCAGTGCGGGCGTACCTTGGCCTGCCACGGATGCGCTCGGCCGCGAACTGCCGCTCGCCGACGAGGTCGGGCCGCTGAAGAAGGACCGGTTCGTCGGCATCTTCTACCTCACGTGGACCGGCGACGAATTC
>CAYMLQ010000546.1:0-2999 GCA_964390795.1 uncultured Lentisphaeraceae bacterium | reverse complement strand
ACTCGCCCGTGCCCTTTCGCCTACACCCTCACTTGTTACGGGTGTAGGTAAAGGGTATGGGTGGGTATTCCCATTGCGGGTGCGACTGCCCGGTTAAGGCTCCAGCCTCGGTCAGGGTGAGGTGTGCCGTTAATGGATTTTTAAAGCCTATGGCCGGCGTATCCGCCGGGCGCTCTCCTCTCCCCCCGTCACTGACTTACGAGCGGGCGGATGAAGCGTCGCCCGTGGGGCGCGAGGAAGCCGCGTCGAACGGAGATAAGGGCGAGAGTCGGCTGCCGACCCCGCCGCGCATCGCGCGGGCTCGCCCGTTCGTAGTGAGATCCGGCAAGGAGCGCGACACGGTTGACGCGCCCGCCCGCGTGCCCAGTGCGCAGCGCCCCAGCCGGCGACCGTACGCCCGGCGGGGAAGCGGCGGCGGGCGGCTCTCCGCCGCCCGGCCGTCCGCCTGAGCCGCAGGGTGTATGGCGTGCTGTCGCACGCGGCGGGGTGCGGAGCGGTGTGACAAGTTCGGCAGTGCGAGAGTGCGGAAGTTGTAAAGTCGGGTAGGCCTATGCTGCCGGATCTGGGGGTGTAGGAGAGAGCGGCAAGGGTGCGGGACACTGCGGGGAAGATTCTGAAGTGAAATAGTTCTAAAGTTGGGAATGCTGGTTATGTTTGTCACGGGGCAAAGGCGGTAGACAAGGGCTCTCTGCCGGAGGTTGGTTTGACGGCTTGTGAAATGCTGAATCAGGGAGCTGTAAGGATGGGACTCAGGGGACGGATAGGAGGACATAGGTGGGTGCGCGAGGAGATGATGAGGCTGCTGGAGTTGCTGGTTTGACTGTCTCCAGCGGTGTGGGACAGTAACGCCGAACACCGAACGTCGAACGTCGAACGCTGAAGGTAAGGCAGAGAGAAACGGGTCTGGCGATGGGTGCTCAACGAATGGGCTGGAGCCGAGACCAAGGGGCGCGGCGATGCGAGGGCAGACCCGCCGCCGCCGGAGACGACAGAATTCCCCAACAGGCGACGGCGGCGCATATGGCGGGGCTGCCCGAGGGCGCGGCGATCACCCGCCGCCAGCACTTGCGGCGGGAAGCGTCCGAGCCTACAGATTTCTCCCGGCGCGGCACACTTCGCGCCGTCTCCGGCGGGAGCCGGGTTTGCAGGGTTGGTGGGAATAAGGCTTGGAACGGTATAGGCTGAAGCGGATTAGTGACAGCCCCATACAGCATTTTGCGTAAACGCATTTCAACTCTTGTCCGGTATGGGGGGCTCTGGTAATATTTTGAGCAAATTGTGATCCGTTATTGCTCAGGAGAATCTCTATGGCAAGGAAAACCAACACACTCATTCTGACTGGCTGGGGGTGGCTCGATTATGCCGCTGCCGCCGCTTTGGCAGTGAAACGTTTTCCGGATGCCGAACTTCGAGGCGTCAGCACCCGCAGGCTTCCCGAACTTCTTGAAGCATTGGCCGATAATGATTCGGCTGGTTACTCCCGCGTGGTTATTCTCGGCGTTGGGCTTTCACGCAATGTTCCGTTGTTGACTGCCGCTCTCAAATCGTTGATGCAGAAACGCGTGGAAGTCGAGTGGGTGAGCGCGATTCAGCCTCCTGCGGACGTTTTGACTGCGGACATTGACCGCTACATCAAGCTGCTGGTTGTGGACGGGGCTGACGGGGTCAAGGAGGCGGCAGAAGCGATCTACGGTGCGCCGGATGATGCCGGACTGCAACGAAGGCTCCGGGACGTTGTGAAACAGGCACCGCGTTCCGGCGAGCCTTGGCGGAGTCTTCTTGACGCCTCCATGTTCGCCTATCGCAACTATCAGGACGAGTTGGCCTACCCGAGAGCCATCCGGCGGTTGGCCTTGGGAGAGGGTGAGGAACGCTGGTCTTCTGACGAAAAGAGCCTTGTCGACCATTACCGGCGCTACGGCCATCGAGAGCTTGTCGGCAAAAGCCCTCTGGCTGCTGATCTCATGGAAAAGGTCAACTCTGTGGCGCAGCATGATCGTGCCCGCGTGTTGATCCTTGGCGAAAGCGGCACCGGCAAAGAGACGGTTGCCGTCCAAATTCACAACAAGTCATCGCGGCGCAGTGAGCCGTTCGTCCCCTTCAACTGCGCTAGCGTTACCGCCGATCTGCTGGAGTCGCGGTTTCTCGGGTACGAAAAGGGCGCGTTCACCGGAGCGAATGAGCGCCGGCAGGGGGTGTTTGAGCAGGCCAATGGCGGCACGCTCTTCTTGGACGAGATCGGTGAGCTACCGCTCCCGGCGCAAGGCCTTTTGCTACGCGTGCTTGAGGGCGGACGTTTTTCGCGCATCGGCGACCGCGGTGAGGTTGAGGTCGATGTGCGCGTGATTTCCGCAACCAACCGTGACCTTGCGGCGATGGTCCGCGACGGCACGTTCCGCGAAGACCTGTTCTACCGCCTGTGCGTGATCCCGATCCGGGTGCCGTCCCTGCGCGAGCGCCCAGGTGACATAGCGGATATCGCCAACGGATACTGGCTGCGCTTGCACCAGCGCCGCCTCACCCCGAAGCAGACCGCCGCTTTGCAGACTTACCCTTGGCCGGGCAACGTCCGGGAACTCTTCAACATCCTCGAACGCGCCTCTGTCACCAGTGAAGAGGATTTCGACCGGTTGCTGGCCGAACATGCCGCGCTGATCTTGCCGTTGGCGGCGCCGTCGGCAGGCTACCCGGACAATCTGGAGGGTGCAACCCAGGCGCATGTCCGCCGCGTCTACGAGAAACACGGCAAGAACCTCAGCCAGGCCGCCGCCGCGCTCGGGATCTCCCGAAATACCACGCGCAAGTATCTTGTCGACCCGAGTCGCCCTGACGCGACTTGAGTCGGTTCACGGCACTACGTCGGCTCGCATCAACAGCCACCCAGTCACTTTCTGACCACCCCGGTCATTTACTGCCCACCACTCCTCGCTATTTTTGCCGAATAACCCCCTTATTGGCGTTGGCACGCCGCGTGCGATAGTCAGCGCACGCATGAAAAT
>CAYMLQ010000545.1:0-3011 GCA_964390795.1 uncultured Lentisphaeraceae bacterium | reverse complement strand
ACGGGGGAAAGGGGGCAGTGTGCCCGTTTTCAGCTCCTATGGGATGCTAGTGATTAGCTCCTTATATTTCTACTCGATTTTGGTATAGAAAGGCGACATGCCGTCCGGGAACGCCGGCTCTGAACAGCCGATGCAGACCGCGCCCGCGCCTGAGCACCAACTGACGCCCTTCGCCCCGGCTGCGCCGCCGTTCCAGAGGCGCACGTTGCAGTCGCAGTAAGTTATTGGGCCCTTGCAACCCATCTCCTTGGTGCAGCCGCCCTGTCCCGGCCGATGGGCCTCGCCCCTGTCCTTGAGGGGGCAGTGGTCGCCGTGCAAGCGTCGTCCGAAGAACGTGGTCGGACGTCCGTAGGCGTCAAGCGCGGGCGCGGTGCCGTTGGCCAGGATGTACGCCACGGTGCCGACCACCCAGTCGGGGTGTATCGGGCAGCCCGGGATCTTGACTACGCGCTTGCCTCCGTACGAGTCCGCCAGCCCGTGGGCGCCGGTGGGGTTCGGCGCGGCCGCCGGAATGCCCCCGTAGCACGCGCAGGTGCCGACGCCCATGATGAACGCCGCGCGCGAGGCATAGCGTTCAACGGCTTTGTCGAACGTCATGCCCGGCCAAAGGTTGCAGAACTTGCCGCCGCTGCCCGTCGGGATCGCCCCTTCCAGCACGAGCACATAGCCGCCTTGCCGGTAGGTGCGCTCGACCTGCGCCACCGCCATCGTGCCGACGGCCGCCGTCAGGTTCGGATGGAAGTTGATGTCCAGCGTGTTGACCGCCAGATCGTCGATCGTGGTGTAGAAGATCGTGTTCAGCAGCGAGACCGAACACCCGCTGCACGCCTGGCCCTGCAGCCACAGCACCGGCACTCCGCCCGCCGCCGTCTCTTTGGCCTGGGCGTCGCCGACCAAGCTCATCACACCCGTGGCCTCGAGCCCGAAAGCGGCTCCGATGGCCGATGTCGCGCGCACGAAATCCCTGCGCGTCAACCCCATTTTCGTCATCACTTCATTGTTACTCATTCGTATTACTCCTCATGTTTGCCCTTGCGTTCCTGAGCCCGATGCCACGGGCTGCTAGTACACCCTTCTGTTCGCTCCCGGCCGTCGTTCCGCCGCCGCCCGGCAGCGTCACTTTGTTTTTTTGACCGGCCCTGCGGAGCCACTCCCCGGCGTTCTCCAGGTCGTCTCCGACGGGTCTCCCCGGATGCATGAAAAACGCCCTTCGTGTCATGTTCATTATATTTAGCCTCCTTTCTTAGAAAGATCCTTGTGGCATCACCTTCCGCTTCCACGAAAGCATTCTTGCCATGGCCGTATTATAGACGCCCTGGCAGAGATAAAAGTAGATGAGTGATCTACGAAGATGGGTAAACCTCTACGAATCTGGGTAAATTTTCCAACCCGCATACGGGGGTTGCAAGCATTTAAGCCTCCGTGGTAGTATTCGCATATGGATTCGACTGAAATGGAATGTCTGTTGCGCGAGGCTTGCAACACACCCGCACTGTGTAAGCTCAACGCGCTGGTGCGGGATCTGACCGGCGTGGGACTGCTGGTGGTGTGGTCCCGCGGCGGCGATTCGTTTGGCCAGATGCCCGTGTGTAACAATGAGCGTGACTTGCCTCAGTTCTGCCGCCTGCTGCACGAGGTGCCGCAAGGATTCAACCGGTGCGTGACGTGCCACTCGCTGCTCGCGCTGGCCGCCAGCGGGCGCGGACATGTCACGGAGGGGCGCTGCCACGGCGGGGCCTGCGTGGTCGCCTCGCCCGTGATTGGGCAGAACCTGTCGCCCGAGTCGGAGATGGTGGTGATCAGCTCGTGCGCCTTCACGCCGCCGGGCCGTCGCCAGGGGTTGAGGAGCACGCGAAAAATAGCGCTGGACTTGGGCATCGACCCGGTGAAACTCCGGCACGCCTACGATAGCCTCCCGGACCTGCCGGCAGAAAAACTCAAGATCGTGGGCGAAATCGTGGACACGGCGGCCGCCACGTTAGCCGAAGCGCTGCATGGTCGTCTGCCTGTTAGCGCCGCAGCCGAAAACGCCAAGCAGGACCAAGGGGTCGAGGCCAAACTCAGCAGTGCGTTGAGGGAGGTTCACGCGCCAGAGTTTCGTCATGTGGCCGGAACCACGCAGGCCACTCTCGTGGATGTCGTCCAGTCGGTCGTGTCGTCCAATCCGCAGTTGCAGGTGACGGTCGCGGATATCGCGAGGGCGGCGCACATCACCCCCAATCACTTTTCTCTGATCTTCCACCGTCAGACGGGAACCACGTTTTCTGAATTCTTGGCGGAGGTGCGCTTCAAGCGCGCCACGGAACGGCTGCAGGATCTGACGCTTTCCGTCGCCGAGGTGGCCCGGCAGTCGGGGTTCACCGACCCGAACTACTTCGCCAAGGTGTTCCACAAGCGCACGGGTCAGTCGCTCCGCGAGTGGCGCCTGGGCAAGCGAGACGCGGCCAAGCCTGCGAAACGCCCCGCAAAGCGTGCGGACTTGTCCCGAGTGTCAACCCGCACGCGCCAAGCGAGTGTGTCTCAACCCTAACTCGAACGCGGCTGTCGCAACGGAGCAATGAAAGCCAACAAAGTCATACGGGTGTTTGATTTGGCGGGCGTGGTGCAGGGCGTGGGGCTGCGCCCGACCGTCTACCTGCTGGCGGAGAAGGCCGGCCTCGGCGGCTGGGTGCAGAACCGCACCGGCGTGGTGCGCCTGCGGCTGGAAGGCGAGGCGCGGGCCATCGACGCGTTCATGCGGCGCCTGCCGGGCGCGCTGCCGCCGAACGCGCGGCTGGACACGGTCAGCGAGATCGAGTCGGACGCGCTGCCCGAGGGCGCGGGCGTGGACGGCTTCAAGATCCTGCCGAGCGTCCTGTCGGGCCGTCCGACGGTCGTGATTCCCGCCGACCTGGCGCTCTGCGAGGAGTGCCGCGCCGAGATCCTGGATCCGCGCAACCGGCGCTACGGCTACGCGTTCACCACCTGCACGCGCTGCGGGCCGCGCTACACCGTGGTGGAGTCCATGCCGT
>CAYMLQ010000544.1:0-3012 GCA_964390795.1 uncultured Lentisphaeraceae bacterium | reverse complement strand
TCGTGACGCCGTTGGCGTTCGCCGCCTGCGAGGCGCGTGACCAGGTGACGCCGCCGCCCGTGATGCCGGTGACCCGGTCGCTTGACGTGCCGCGCGTCGAGATCACCGCGACGAGCGTGTTCCTGTTGGCAGGCGTGGCGCCCAGGGTTACCACAAACGAAGTGGCTGCGCTGGCCCCTGTGCAGTTCGTTGCGCTCTGCATGCGGATAGGCGTCGAAAAGGCTATATTCCCCAAAACCATCTGCGCGCCGACAGTCTTGTTTGCTAGTGTCACGCTGCCCGAGATCGTCACGTCATCGCCGCTGACCTTGTTCGTGATGGAGAGGTCTGCGACAGCCGCCGCCGTGGTGGCATCGTAGGTGCGCGTACCCGCGAGGGCCACGGGCATTGGCGTCACCGTCAGCGTCTGTGGCACGGACGTGGCCTCGTTGTAATTGACGTCGCCCGCCTGGGTCGCGTAGAGCGTTGCGCTGCCGACCTGATGGAGGGTCACGCTTGAGCCGGAGACGGTCGCGACAGCCGTGTTTGAGCTGGCATAGCTGACAGCCAGCCCTGAACTCGCCGTGGCGGTCAACGCGAAGGGTGCATCGCCATAGACCTTGGCCGGCAACGCGCCGAAGGTGATGGTCTGGTTTTTCATTCCGCTCGTCACCGTGCCTGTGCCTGAGAAATAGGTGTCGTTCTGGTAGGTCGCAGGCGAAGCTGTGGAGCCGTAGGTGCCGTCGGCCTGAAGCACGCCGCCCAGGGTCAGTGCTGCTATATTCTTGTTACCCGTGTAGTTCAAGGCGACTTTGGCACCGCTGGCGATGATGAGATCACCGTTGCCGAGTCCACTCAACCCGATTTCGAGTATCCCCGCATTGACCGTCGTGGTACCGCTGCACGTGTTCGTGCCAGTAAGCTTCAGCGTGCCGGAACCTTGTTTGACGAGCCCCTGTGTTCCCTGCAGGAGAGAGTGGATCGTCAGCGTCTGGTCGCGCACGTCAATGACCGGCTGGACATGGGTTGTCGCCAGTGTCAGCGCGGCATTCATCAGCATCCAGTTATGGCTCGGCGAGGTGTCGCCGAAGAGCAACTGGCCGACGGTACGCTGCGCATCATTGTTGACAAACGAATCGGCGGTGATGTTGAGCGTCGTGAAATCCGCAACCGCATCCACGCCGTTCGGAATGCCATTTGACCAATTAGCGGAGTTCCCCCACGAACCGCTTGCATTGCCGCTGACCAGATTTGTCCAGATAGTGTAGGAAGACGGACTCCACACATGCAAGTCGATGCGCTTGCTGCCCGTATTATTGACAATCGCGGCGGTCAGACCGGCAGGCAACACCAAGGGGGTTGCGGCTACGGTGCCGGACAAGACGCCGGAATAACTGACCAGCGGATAGATGCCGGTCGTGGCAGGCCAGAGGCCGTTGCGGACGCTGATGCCGACAGTGCCCATATCCAAATCCCCGTCCACCCGAAGCGGCGCGACTGTGGTGCTCGGGAGCACGCTGCCGAAATCGATGTCCAGCGTCGTTGTCCCGGCGCTGTACGTGAGGTTGCTGCACGCCCACTGCCCGCCATAAGCGGCCACCTGCACGCCGTTGGTCGCGCCATCCGCCACAGTGACGGAGCTGTTCAGGCAGGAGCCGCCCGTGACCCCGACCAAGCCGCCGGCATTGATTGTCGTGACACCGCTGTAAGCGTTCCTGCTGGTAAGCTTCAGCGTGCCGGAGCCGGTTTTCGTGACGGCCACGACCCGGCTCGCGCCGTTGTTGATCACGCCGGAATAGGTTGTATCCACCGACTGGGTCACGGTCAGCGTGGTCGTGCCTGCCGCGCCGGCATCCGTAATTCTGCCGCCGATGCCGCTCAATGATGGAATTGAAATACTCTGGTAATTTAGATCAACGACACCGCTGTTCACCGTCAAACCGCCGGTGCCCAGTGCGTTGACATGTCCGAGCACAAGTGCGCCGTCACCCGTGGTACTCACCGTTGTCCCGCCACTGAAACTGTTGGCTGCGTTCAGCCACACATAGCCGGCCCCCGTCACCGAGAGAGAACCCGTTCCAAGCGACATAGAGCTACTGCCATAAATTCCCGGCTGGCTGGGAGCGCCTTGTGCCTGGAGAATCAGGTTCTTGTCTGTTCCGCTGATTGCGCCTCTCAGATCAAAGCCGTTCCAGTCTTGGCTGATCTTCGAGTCGGTCAACAGGGTAATAGGACCATCGTATCCAAAGTTCCCCGATCCATGCAACGCGCCGAAGCCGCCAGTCCCTGTTCCAGAGAGCGAGATGGCATTCGTCATCTCAAAGCTGCCCTCCGGCCCCCAGCCTGATGACGCATACAGTGTTGCGCCCGACTCGACAATGACACGGCCTGTTGTGTAGCGCAGTCCGCCAAGATTATTGACGAGCACCCCTTGACTGACCGTGATATCTCCCGCCATCGTGCTTCTTCCCTGAATCTGCAGCGTGCCAGAACCTTGCTTGACAAACCCCTGTGTTCCCTGCAGAACCAAACTGATAATCGCAGTCTGGTTATTTACGGTGATAGCAGGCGTGCCGGAACTCACGGCCAGCGCCAGCGGGGCATTCGTCAGCGCCCAGTTTTGGCTCGGCGTCGTATCTCGGAAAAGCAAACGTCCGACGGTGCGCGCCGCATCGTTGTTGACAAACGCATCAGCCGTGATGTTGAGCGCTGTGAAATCCGCAACCGCATCCACGCCGTCCGGAATGCCGTTTGACCAGTTAGCGGAGTTCCCCCACGAACCGCTTGCATTGCCGCTGACCAGGTTGATCCAGATGTTATTCGGGGTCACATGCAAGTCGATGCGCTTGCTGCCTGTATTGTTGACAATCGTGGCGGTCTGACCGGAAGGCAACACCAAGGGGGTTCCGGGCACGGTGCCAGACAAGACGCCGGAATAACTGATCAGCGGATAGATGCCGGGCGTGGAAGGCCAGAGACCGTTGCGGACGCTGATGCCGACAGTGCCCATATCCAAATCCCCGTCCACCCGAA
>CAYMLQ010000543.1:0-3012 GCA_964390795.1 uncultured Lentisphaeraceae bacterium | reverse complement strand
GCAGTCCACAGCCATACAAGCACTCGTGCCGTCTAGGCGGATCGAGCCGATCATGGTCGTCGTGCACCAGTGCCCGTGGGGCGTGGACCCACCGCTTACAATTTGACCCATGCAACGCTCTAAAATTGACCCACCTGGAGCCCGATTTTCCGGTAGTGTAAGATCGGTTCTGATCTCGCTGCTGGAGGTAAAGGATGCGGAAGATGGGTGAGGTATTGTTGATTCGACAGATGGTTTTGAATGAAGGGGAGAGTGTGCGCGAGACGGCGCGGCGCCTGGGCGTGAGTCGCAACACGGTGCGCAAGTACTTGAAGGTCGCGGATCCTGTGCGTCAGGTGGTGCGCGGTCGCCAGGCGCCGGTTTTGGAGCGGGCGGCGCCGCGGATCGACGCTCTGCTCGAGGAGTGGAGCGGGCGCACGACGGCCAAGCAGCGGCTGACCGGATCGCGTATCCATCGCCAACTGCTCGAGGATGGTTGCGCGGTGGGGATCACGACGGTGCGCGCCTACCTGCGTGAGAAGCGGCGGCGGGCGGCGGAGGTTTTCATTCCGCTTGTGCATCGGCCGGGCGATGAGGCGCAGGTGGATTTCTTCGAGGTGACGGTCGAGGTCGATGGCGAGCGGCGCAAAGTCTGGAAGTTTCTGATGCGTCTGATGTACTCGGGGCGCGATTTCGTCTGGCTCTACGAGCGCTGCGACCAGGTGGCGTTTCTGGATGGCCACGTGCGGGCGTTCGCCCATTTCGGGTCGGTGCCGCATCGCTTGGTTTATGATAATTTAACGGCGGCGGTGAAGCGGCGGATCGGGGTTTGGCGCGAGCTGACCGATCGTTTCCAGGCGTTGACGAGCCATTACTGCTTCGAGCCGTGTTTCGCGCGCGTGGGCGAGGGTCACGACAAGGGGGGCGTGGAGAGCCGGGGCAAGGCGATTCGGCTGGCGCACCTGACGCCGGTGCCCGTAGGCGATTCGCTCGAGGCGCTGGCGAGCGCGCTGCAGAGCGACGTGGACCGGTTCGCGGCGCCCAAGCGCAACGCCGAGAACAAGACGGTTGCGGAGCGTTTCGCGGAGGAACGCCCGCTGATGTTGGAGTTACCCGCTGCGGCTTTCGAGGCGCGGCGCGTGTTGCCTTGCGTCTCGGTCAGCAAGAAGGCGACGGTCAGCCTGGAAGGGGCCACGTATTCGGTTCCCACGCGCTGGGCGCGCCTGCGCGCGACGGCCTACATCGGCGTTTCGGACGTGCGGCTTTGCTGCCTGGGCGAGCAGGTCGAGCATGCGCGCCACCGCAGCGGCGCTCGCAGCATTCTGTACCGGCATTACCTGCCCGAGCTGGCGCGCAAGCCCCAGGCCGTGCGCCAGGTCGCTGCGGAACTGCTCGGCGAGCTGGGCGCGCCCTTTGCTTTGTTCTGGGAACGGCTCACGGCGCGCCTGGAGGCTCTGGAGGCGGCGCGCGCGCTGGCCGGCGTCCTTGGGCTGATCGTCGAGCATGGCGAAGATCTGGTGCGCCACGCGCTCGAACGGATGCTGAGCGAGGGGCGCCTGGACCTTGTGGGACTTGGCGCCGCCCTGCGTCCCGAGCCGGCGCAGGGCGCCGTGCCCGAATCACTGCGCGGCTACGCCGTCGAGTCGGCGCGGGCTGCGGACTTCGACCGGTTGCTGGAAGGAGGGTGCCAATGAACCGCGCCACCACCGCCAACCAGGCCGCCACGGCGGCCGTCATCAGCGAGTACGCCCGCGCGCTTAAGGTCACGACGATCGCGCGGCACTACGAGGCGCTGGCGCGTCAGGCGCGCGAGGAGGGCTGGCCCTACGAGGACTATCTGCGCGACCTGCTGGAGGCCGAACTCGACGCGCGCCAGGACCGCACCGTTGAGCGTCGCCTGCGCGAGGCGCGTTTTCCGGACCTCAAGACCCTTGAGCAGCTCGACTGGCAGGCACTCCAGGGCGTCTCGCGCCCGCTCATCGAGGAACTTTCCAGTTGCCAGTATCTCGCCGATGGCGATGACGTTGTGATCGCCGGACCGATCGGCACCGGCAAGACGCATCTGGCCATCGCCCTGGGCGTCGAGGCCGCCAAACGGCGCCACCGCGTAGCCTTCACGCGCGCCGCCGACCTCGTGCGCGAACTCCTTGAGGCGCGCGAGGAGCGTGCACTGACACGCCTGCACCAACGCTACCGCAAGGTCTCTGTGCTGATCGTCGACGAGCTGGGATTTGTGCCGTTCGACCGCGCTGGGGGCGAACTGCTGTTCAACCTGCTCTCGGAGCGTTACGAGCGCCGCTCGACGATCGTGACGACCAACCTGGCCTTCAGCGAATGGGTCGGGGTCTTTGGCGACGAGAAGCTGACGACCGCCCTTCTGGACCGCTTGGGCCACCACGCGCGGATTCTGACAACCCGGGGCGAATCTTTTCGCACCAAAAAGAGGAAGGAGATTCCTAACCAGTAAGTTATCCCACCCCCGCGGGGGTGGGGGCGGGGGCTGGCGCCCCCGACAGCGCCCGAGGGGCTGACGCCCCTCGGTAGCGCTGGAGGCCTTTGGCCTCCAGAAGACCCTCGGGGGCCTGCGGCCCCCTCGCCCAGGTGGGTCAATTTTAGAGCGTTGCCCTGGGTCAAAAAGAAAGCGTTGACACCACCCCAACTCCCCTGGCTGGATGACAATGGCGACGGAACCTACAACACCAAGACCCGACGGCCATCTCGCCGCGCGACGCACCTTCGGCCGAGCCTTATCGTTTGGCCTCCAACTTCCCATAATCACCAACACCCGACCCGACGAAACCATCAACAAGGCCGCAGACCTGAAACTCTGGTGTGAAATCGGCCCTTGCCCAGTCACCCGAGTCGAGGCCGCAGGTTCATACACCGGCGCTATCCACACCGCCGACGAGCCGGTCACAAACTTCCAGATCCTCGAACTCGCCCGCGAAGGCACCGAGCGACGCTGGACCGGCGTCCTTCCCGCAGCAACGTTCACCCAGAACGGAACATACCGAATCATCTACACCGCCTACC
>CAYMLQ010000542.1:0-3021 GCA_964390795.1 uncultured Lentisphaeraceae bacterium | reverse complement strand
AGTACACATACGATGACACCTTTCTTGAGTAACGTTTTTGACTTTGGACCTCCGCACCTACGGCATCCAAATTTCACCATCATCTTACACCCGGCTGAAACAAAAGGTAATAGACAGAATGCCCAATCTGTTACACAAAATGCCACAGTGGAAAACCTTATTAACTGCACGGCCTATCGTTCCACGGAGATGGAAAGACTGTCAAATGAAGCCTGCGGGCCACTGGCGCGAAGTTGCAGCCCTGTTTTTTTTCCAATGACCGGGTCGTTCGCTTTCGGAGACCACTCCAAACGCAGCGGCTTGAAGGTCCCGGCCTCCTGCTTCGTGAACGGCGGCAGCGGCACGCTCGCCAACTCTTTCGGCCCTTCCGGCGAGTAGGCCAGCAAGACCACCGAACCCGCAGGAAAGTCAAATTTTTCCGCAACGTCATAACTGTATCCCACCTGCACGGTACACACGATCTTTTCTCCGGCCTTGACCGGCAGCGCAGTCTTCAGCTCAATGTGTCCGGCATTCACCCAGCCATACCTGACACCCATCCATTTGTCCTTTGGGAACCGTTTGTCATCATAGCCGATCATTCCGGCGGAAACAAAGGACATGCCGGAAACACCTCGCTCAAAGCCCAGCGCCTCGGCATCAAGATTGGCCAGCGGGTCTCTCTTCCTCGCTGCGGGCGGAACCGGAAGCGTTTTCGCAAGGGGTGTGATTTCCGCTTTTCCGTTCTGGATGGAAACGCGGGTGTGCCGCCCCTTGTATATGATTTCGGCCGAAGCCTTGTCCCAGCCTTCAGGCAGGTTGGGTTTGACAACCAGGGAATCCCACGTGGGGTGGATGCCCATAATCCCCTGAACGAGCGCCGCCGGCACCGCCACCATGTCGGCCAGATAGGGCTCGCCGTCGCTTTCGCCCTTGCCCCGCGCTTCGAGTTCGCCGTCGGGGCCAAAACAATTCCAGCCGGCCCAGCCATCGCGGGCCGAGCGCTGCGCAAACAGCCTCAACCGCTTCCAGGCCCCTTCGCGGTCGCCGGCCATGGCACGCCCGACGATCTCCCAATAGGTCATGGCGAGATAGCTGCCGCCGTTCATGGCGATCGGGAAAACCTGCATCGCCCGAAACCGCTCGGGGTTCACACAATCCGGCGCCGGCCACAACGCGGACATGCTGGCATACCCTTTGTAGCCGACCTCTTTTTCGAGCTGCTTGAGGCGGGCATCCGCCGTGGCAACGACTTTGCGGGCCTGTTCCGGCGAGGCGAGGCCGTACGCCAGCGCAGGCCACTGGCACAGATCGCAAAAGTAACTCACCTCGCGTCCCTGGGCGTCGATCCAGTCGAGGTAACGAGGCCCTCCCTGAGCGTTTTCTTTCCAGAGGACCCGGTTGACCGCGTCTTTAATCTGTGAGGCGAGCGCGGTGTACTCAGAGACTTTTGCGGCATTGCCCGCCGCCTGTTCCATTGCCGCCAGGTCGCAGGCCGCCTTATAAAAAAGCGCGTTGTGATACGTCGTCACACCGCTTACCGCGATGGTATCGTAGTACCAGTGCGGAGTCGCCAAGCGCTTGAGATCAAACAAGCCATCCCCGTTGCGGCGGTTGACAAAGTAGCCGAGCATTCGCTCCGCCACCGGCAGTTGCTCCCGCAGGAACGCCAGATCGCCCGTATGAAGCACATAGTTCCAAAACGCGATGACGATCTCCAGATTCTCATCCACACAAAGACCGCCCGCGTTGTAGCCAAAGTGGTCAAGCCCCTGCTCGTCCACGGTGTCAAAAATATCCCGGAGATGCTCGCGGAATGCGTCGGAAACGCTCAGCGGACGCTCAGAGATCTGCCCCTCTGCCGGACGACAGGTGCCAATAGCCACAGACTGAAAGAGCGCATTAAACCCTATATACCAACCATCCGTCTCATTGCCGAAGTTATACTTCTTTTGGTCATTGACGGTTCCGCCGTTCAGCAGCGAGCCGGCGAAGTCCTTGAGCGACGACTCGGTCTCCTTGTCCGGGATCGACACCGCGAACTGATAGCCGGTCTTGGCCTTATCGACCGCGCTGATCCGAAGGGTAACGGTTTCCACCTGTCCTTTGCGGCGCGTGGCCGAAGCTTCGGGCGAGGTTACCGCGCCCATCTCGCTCAGCAAGCCGTAGGAGCCGCGACGAAACAGATAGCCGCCTTTAACTGCGAGCTTGATATCGCTTTGCGCCTTCCAGTTGGTCCACAACTTGAAAATCGCCCAGGTGTCCGGCTTGGTGATGACCGTTGACGGATTGACGCTGGTCGCGAAACCCGGATTGATGCCCTGCTGATAACGGGTATCCATCCGGCCGGCAATATCGTTGGGCTCGTACCAAAAAACGCTGGTTGCGGCATTCTTCTGCGAGCGGGAGTGAAAGGTGGAGAACAAGGCCGGAGTCCCGGAGAGCGTATAGGTCGAGTCGCGTTGCCAGCGGCGCACAATCTTCCAGACGAGATCAGCGCCCTCGGCGCTGAGTGTCCAGTCCTCGGTCGCGACAGGTTCGGAGTCTATCGCCGACACGAGCTTGACCCCTGAAAAGCGGACACGCCCGACGGCATCGCCCCGCCGCTCAACCTCGACGTTATCGGGCTTGGAAATACGGCTCTGGCACCTTTTGCCCTCACCCTCCACGACATACGTATAGCCGCCCTGCGCCCAGTCGCCATGCCTCGGAAAATCAGTTATCAGCGATTGCGGCTCCAGCGAGCCGTCAGGCCGCCGCAGATACAGGTGGATCATCGCAGGCCGAGCAACATCGAGCACCGCTTTGCCGAACGCGGCCTCCACCACAACCGCTTCTCCAGCCGCGAATGCCGTGTTGCCGGCCCCCATCATTCCTAAAACAAAAACCGCACGGCAGAACCTCTTCATATCCGCTTCTCCCTTTATCTTGAGTAACGTTTCGCACTTTAGCCCTGCGCACCATCATACACCCGGCTGAAACAAAAGATGGTGACTTGCAAGATCAAACGAACGTTTCTAGGCTGCGAGTTTATTGAGTACC
>CAYMLQ010000541.1:0-3027 GCA_964390795.1 uncultured Lentisphaeraceae bacterium | reverse complement strand
GTTCGATCTCGCCGCGCTGGCTGTCCACGGTGACGCGCTTGGAGGCGTTCGTGATCGAGAAAAGATGCGTGCCGAGCCGGATCTGACGCGTGACGGCGGAATCGGCGAAACTATGCTTTGAGGCCCACTGCGCAAGGGTCCAGGCCGGCTTGCCGACCTTCCCAGATGTCCGGAAGACGCCCTTCACCTGGCCGTCGTCCGCGGGCTGGCCGAGTCCGCGGATGCTGAACCAGTACGCGAACGTCGGATCAGGCAGCAGCTCGCGCGGCGCGTTCGGATCATTCGAACGCGTGGCGCAGCCCGCGAGCAGCGCGAATGAGCACAAGAGGACTCGGATTTGCATAGGTGTAATGAAACCAAGAAGCGCGGCAGAAGGGAAGCCGATTCTCACGGCAATTCTAAAGCGGGCGGCGCCCGCACCCATTTTATCTCTCACAGAGGCACAGAGACCACAGTTCTCGACGTGTTCCGGGTTGTCAAGCTAGGCGGTGTTTTGGCATCATGATGCCGTCATGAGAACAACAGTTAACATCAATGATGTCACATTGCGTGAGTTGCGAAAGGTGTCTGAAACCACGGGCCAGTCTTTTCGGGAGACACTGGCCCGTACTCTGGAGGTCGGCTTGGCCCGACTGAAAGCCCCCGCTTGTCCGGCGAAGTTCCACGTCCGAACCCACCGGCTCGGACTGAAGCCCGGTTTTCGTGGTGTCAGCCTGAATCAACTCTACGACCAACTTGAAGCGGAATCAACCCCTCGCTGATTATGTGGCACAGTGCCGTTCTGCGGTTGCCGACTGGATCAAGGTCGGTCATGTGTAGTTGCTCTCGCCGACGTCAGCCACCCTTGACATCTTTTTCGACCTGCTCGCCGCCGTCGGCACGGGGGGCAACCTGACGACCGACGCCCTGATCGCGGCGCATGCCTTTGAGCATGGCGCACGGGTCTATTCCAACGACCGTGACTTTGCCCGCTTCCCGCAGATCTCGTGGAAGAACCCGCTTGCCTGAGCGTCTGTTGGCCTTATCGCACACTTCCCCCGAGCCCGCCTGATGAAAAACGCGCTTCCCCTTTCTCCGCCGCCCGGCGTATACTTGTGCTTGTGAAACAGTCAGTCTATATCGAGACCTCAATTCCCAGTTTCTTCTTTGAGGGGCGATCCGAGCCGGAAATGGTCGCCCGTAAGAACTGGACCCGGGAATGGTGGAATGGTTGTCGCCATCGATACGATCTGAAGACCAGCGAAGCCGTCGTTGCGGAGTTGGAAGAGGGAAACTACGATTCGAAAGAGCCGGCCATAAACCTGCTTCATGGGATTGCGCGGGTTGAGGTGCCGGATGAAATCGCCGACATTATTGATGTGTATCTGTCCAATCACCTGATGCCCCGCGAACGGTTGGGAGACGCACTGCATTTGGCCTTGGCCTCCTACCACAAGTGTGATTTTCTGTTGACTTGGAACTGTCGGCACATCGCCAACGCAAACAAATATGAGCACATCCGTATTATCAACACGCGGCTGGGCTTGTTTGTTCCGATGCTAGTGACGCCGATGATTTTGTGTGAGGCGGAGGATGAAACATGAAAGACCCAGCACTTGAACGCTTATGGCAATCGAGGCGCTCGATCTCCGAGCGGAACGGATTTGATCCCCAGAAACTCGTTGCCTACTACCAGCGACGCGCGGCAACTAAGCTTTCCCCTCAACCGTCTACGTCGCGCAAGCGGATTGCTGACAAGGTCGCCGAGGCTGCGGTAACGTATCCTTCGAAATAGCGAGACAGAGCACCGAACACTCCGATTCTTATAAAAGCAGATAGCGTCTCACTCGAACCGATAGACTCAGATGACACAGCAACCCCCATGATCTACCTCGACAATAACGCGACCACCCCGATAGCCCCGGAAGTGCTTGAGGCGATGATGCCTTACCTCACGACCGAATGGGGCAATCCTTCCAGTTCGTACCGCTTCGGGTCGAAACTCAAAGGCGTGATCGAGAACGCCCGAGCACAAGTCGCGGAACTTTTAGAACGCAAACTTATGTTCCCGGTGCCACGCCAAATACGCTTGCGCAGGCCAATATTTCGGGTCTCCCGGAAGAAATAATCGGTGGCCGTCGAAGTCGGAGAGTTTCTGACCGGGCAGACCGTCTTCGATAAACTTCTCGCGATTCACCACCACCCGGTAATCGTCGCTTATCGCCCAGAGACCACGGTCGAATTGCCAATGCGCGTTCTTGGAGAGAGCTAAACCGTTACGAGGATCGTTGTTTCGACTGTCGCAGAATTCATGAATGTGCGCAGCGTCCACAATACTTTCCATGTCTAGTGTCGTCATCCGGCAACCAGTCAATGCACAGGTATGCTTGTAGGCGACAACAACCACTTCAATTCGAAAACGCGCTTCGCGTCCACGCTCGACGGGTGCGGCGTAACGTGCATTGGCTTCTTTGACATTTTCATCGCAAGCAGTCTTAAGGCGGAGCATTGCACACAAGGCCTGTTGTTCTTCAAGCCGGAAGTATGGAGGCGTCTCGATCAAGACTCGTTTGGCCTGGTCGCGGAAAAACGGATCGTGCAGGCATTCGAGAAACTCTGGAGCAAATCTAATTCTGACAGTCAGATTCCAGTGTGGCGACGGCTGCCCGTCCGCCATAAGCGGGAACCAAATACCGGACGTCTTGAGATGATGAAATGGAAGACGCATCTCAAGCGGCGGCCTTTTTCGCTCCACGATGATGGAATTGAAGAGACTGAAACGAAACGCAAGATCAGGCGACAATGACAACTCGGTACCGGAAATCTCGTTCCGGTCGGCCATTTCGAGTATCACCAGGAGAAGAAATGGTTTATGGGGTGCAGGATCTCCTCTCGCGCGATCAATCTGAAGAGTCGCCAGTTTGTGCAACCAATATGACTGATCTTTGAACATCTAGGTTACGGCGTCTTGATCTCGTACATGGTCGGAATCCGTTTGACTGCGAGGCCCGGCAGCAGGCCGGGGTCGCGAGGGCCGGCGGCGCCGTA
>CAYMLQ010000540.1:0-3034 GCA_964390795.1 uncultured Lentisphaeraceae bacterium | reverse complement strand
GCCGACCAGCCCGGGCATCAGACCGAGATCCATCTCGCGCGGCACCATGCTGCTGATCTCCAAAGCGGGGCCCGCACGCACCACGCGTGAACAGAGCGCCTCGGCGAACTCGGGGGGCATACGCTGCGAGTCCAGAAACGCATACGGCCAGCGCGTCGGCCCGTCGCAGAGATAAATCGCCAGCATCCCTTCGCCAAGCTTCGGGGGAAACCCGTCCGCACGCGGTGGAAGGTGATGCCCGATCCATTCGGAAATGCGCTCGCGCACCTCCGTAATCGCCAGCTCTGACAGCGTATGCCCGCCGGCAAAGCCGCCGGCGCGCGTCCGGTCATAGACCCGCTGAAGAATCAGAGCGGTCAGCCGCGCCCGCTGGAGATGACTGCTCACGCGGCAGGCGCGGAGATAGTTCTCCACCTTCTCGTAAGCCTCGTTCCACTCTTCGGCCCGCAGCGGGTCCCAGGGCGGCAGGGCTATGGATTCCAGAGATAGATCCATGTTTCTGTCACAGGCTGTTTGTCGCGCCGCACGAAGGCGCGCAATTCGACCGGCTGCCCTCGCGCGGCAACGGACGCCTTGAAAAAGACGCGCCACGTGCGGTCATACGGGTTGTACTGCTCGACCGGCTGCGTCACCGTCGCGTTCTGCACCGATACCACGGTGTCGAGTTTCCCCGTCACGGCGTCATCGGACACACCGGGCCAGGCGAAATCGAGCACGAACTTGCGCGTGATGTCCTTGCTGGCACGGGACGCCGCGTCGGTGTCGGGCAGATCCGCGATGCGCGTCGTCGCCACGCGCCCGCGCGGCGGCAAGACCGGATCGTCGCCGAACCAGCGCAGCTCATAGGCGTACTCTGCGCTCTGGCCGGCCGCCAACGGCTTCTTCGGCTCCCAGAACGCCACGACGTTGTCGCTGAACTCATCCGCCGTCGGCAGCTCGAGCAGCCGGACCGAACCTTCGCCCCAGTCCCCGAGCGGGACGACCCAGGCCGACGGGCGATCCTGATAGTGCGCCTCGAGATCCTCGTAGGAGGCAAACGAACGGTCGCGCTGCAACAGGCCGAACCCCTTGGGCGCGTTGTCGACGAACGAGCAGAAACGGAACTTGCCCTCATTCGTCACCGGCCGCCACAGCCACTCCCCCGTCCCGTTATGCATCAGGAGCCCGTCCGAGTCGTGAACTTCCGGACGGAAATCGGCGAAGCGCAGGGCCGTGTGACGCCCGTACCAGTACATGCTGGTGAGCGGCGCGATCCCCAGGTGGGCGACCTCCGTGCGCGCGTAGACCGCCACGCGGTTCTGCATCACCGTCACCGCGCCGGGCCGGATCAGAAACTCGCCCGCACCGGACAGGCTGGGGCTGTCGAACAGCCCGAACACGCGGACGAAATCCTCCTTGTCCTCGGGGCGACACACCCAGAACTCGCGGAAACGGGGAAACTCCTCCTCGCCGGGGCCTCCGCAGTTCACGGCCACCGCGCGGGCGGAAAGGCCGTAAACAAGGCTTTTGGCAAGCGCGCGGAAATAGGTCGCGCCCTGAAACACGATCAGCTCGTCAAGAACGTCCGGGCGGTTCAGCGGATAGTGCAGGCGGAAGCCGGAGAACTTCATCTCGCCCTCGTTCACCTTGCCGAGCCGGTTCGTTCCGAAATCGAACAGCTCCTGGTCGTAGCGCACGGGCTCGACCCGCCCGTCCTGCACCACGCTGACATCCACCTGATCGCTCTGGATCCACCCCGGATGGAACAAGTGCATCTGAAAGGGAATGTGATCGTACCGCCAGACCGCCTTGCGGGGATTGAAGCGGATATCGCGGTATTGGTCGTACGTCAGTTGACGCACCGCAGCGGGCGGCTCACGGCGCCAGTCACGGTAAGGCGCCTGCGCCAGCACGGCCGCCTTCTCCTTGACCTGCTCGAAGCCGAAACCGCCCTCTTTGGCCGCAGCGGACAGCACGCAGACGGCGATGGCCGAGACCCAGACCGAACGCAACGCTAATTTACTCATAAAATTGGCTTAGGCCCCATCTCGAAGACCAGCGTTCCGCCCTTCATCACATCCGCATGAGCGAGTTTGATGGCCGTGTAGGGCTTGCCGTTGAGCGTGATGCCCTGCACGTACTTGTTCTCTTTCGAAAGCCCCTTCGCCTCGACCGTGAAGGTCTTGCCCTTGGCGAGATTCAGCGTCACCTTCTCAATCTGCGGCGCGCCGAACACGTAGCCGTCGTTACAGGGGTTGAAGGGATAGAAACCCATCGCCGAGAACAGGTACCAAGCCGACATCTGGCCGCAGTCGTCATTGCCGCACAGGCCGTCCGGCTTGTTCTTGTACTGCGTATCGAAAATTTCGCGGATGATCTCCTGCGTCTTCCACGGCTTGCCCGCGAAATCGAAAAAGTAGGCCGTGTGGTGGCTGGGCTCGTTGCCGTGCGCGTACTGGCCGATCAGTCCCGAGACATCGAGCACGAAGCCGCTGCCCTCGACCTTGGACTCCAGCTTGAAGAGCGTGCTCAGCTTCTCCGCCGTCGCCTCTTTGCCGCCGATCAGGCTGATCAGACCTTCGGGGTCGTGCTGCACGTGCCAGGTGTACTGCCACGCGTTGCCCTCGGTGTAGTCGTAGCCGCTGTTCTCGCCGTGGTTGAGCTTCATGGGGTCGAACGGCGTGCGCCAGTTGCCCTGGGAATCGCGTCCGCGCATGAACTTGGTCTCGGGATCGAACACGTTCTTATAGTAGTCCGCGCGCTTGGCGAAATAGGCGGCGTCCTCGCTTTTGCCCAGCGCCCTGGCAAACTGCGCCGCGCAATAGTCGTCGTACACGTACTCCAGCGTGCGCGAGACGCTTTCGCCCTTGATGATGTCGAACGGCAGGTAGCCGTACTTCGTGTAGACGTCCCAGTCCGATTTCGGGTGGTTGACCGTCAGAGAGGTCTTGATGGCCTGAAAAGCGGCCTCGGCATCGAAGCCGCGGAAGCCTTTGAGATAGGCGTCCACCATCACCGGCACCGAGTGGTTGGCGATCATGCAGTGGTTCTCTTT
>CAYMLQ010000539.1:0-3037 GCA_964390795.1 uncultured Lentisphaeraceae bacterium | reverse complement strand
TTCACCGCCAGATTCTTGGCGGGCGTCAAGGCCTTGCGGTCGCCGCCGCTGAGCGAGAGCCCGTTTTTCCCGAGGTTGAACACGTCGCACGAACGCACGGTATTGCCGATTCCGCTGACCGAAATCCCGCCCGCCGCGCAGTTCGCCACCAAGCAGCCCGCGATCTCCACACCCTCGGTGTTCTGCAGCACGATGCCGTCGGAATGCGCGTACTCGAAGGCCAGCTCAACGAACTTCACGCGCTTCGCGCCGCTTACCTTGACCAGCGGCTGCGAGAGTGTGGCCAGCACGATCAGCGCGTCTTCGAACGCTGCTTCCGGATAGAAATAGAGCTGCTTGCGCGTGCGGTCGAGATACCACTCGCCCGGCGCGTCCAACTCCTCCAGCGCGTTCAGCGCAAAGAAGCGGCGCTTAGCCGCGCCCCACGTGCCGCCGTTGATCCCGTAGCCGTGCGGCGCGGCAAGCGCGATGACCTGCTTCTCCTTGTCATACGAGGCGATGCGGATCACCTCGTCGCACCAGTCGTGCGTCCAGTAGCCCAACAGCCACACGCCCTCGTCCAGGTTCCACCGCGCCGGACGCGGGTCGTCGAACACAAACGCGCCAGGATGAGCCTTCCGCAGCGCGGGATCGGCCGCGTCCTCCTTGGGCAATCCGGTATCGACCGCTTTGGAGAAGCCGGCCCACCCCGCCTCGGGCGCGTCCGCATTCGGCCAGCGCGCCAGCGTCATCGGCCGGCGATCCACATACAGCCAGGGGCCGGCGGGCACGCCCTGATAGGCGGTCTTGAACGCGGCGAAGCCCCCGCCCGCCGCCGCCGACACGTCGCACACCAACACCTTGCCGCGCACGGCCGGATCGAGCCGGGCCAGCACGCCCTCATCGGCCAAGGGCTTGAACGCTTCCGGCGCCAGCGTCACGCCGCCGTGGATGCGGGCCTGACCGCGCTTCAGCGCGCGGTAAACCACCGGCGCCTCTGCCGTGCCGCCGTCCTCCGCGGCCAGCTCAAACGTCGCGTCGAAGCGGTAAACGCCCGCGCCGACGTAGACCGTCACAGCCTCGCCGCTCGTCAGCGTCCCCGCCTTGCGCAACGCCCGTATCCCGTCGCGCGCCTGCGTCATCGTCTGGTACGGCGAGCGGCGCTCGCCTGTGCCTCCCGCCGCCGCATCCGCCGCCACATACACCGTGTGTTCCGCACGCGCGCACAAAACCGCACCAACTATCGCAACCATCGCTAAGCGCATATCACTCACCTCTCCTGTTCGTTCCTTAAGTCCCGATCCGGCACCGGCCAGCCGCATGCAAACTTCCTCATTTATGAGGCTCCGCATCCGCCGCATCATCCAACACGATCACCTTGCCCTTCGTCACGAAACGGCGGACAAAATGCGGGCTCGTCTTACACGGATAAACTTCCAGCGCAGACGGCACTGAATCGCGGGCGACCTCGTAGATCGAGCAGAACAGCCTCTCACCGCCCACCGGAATCATGTCTCTGCCAGCGAACCGCGCACCTTCCGGCACATAGGCTGACGCGGACGCCTTCTCCGCCTGCAAGTACCTGCGTCCCTGCGTGTCGCTCAAAACAGGATGCGCCACCGTCACCGCCTGCTGCGTATCGTTCTTCACCGTGTAGGTCACAAACAAGAATCCGCCTTCTGTGGCCCACTCTTCTTTCTCGTTTCGGTCGCTCGGAAGCAGGCGGTCGCCAAGGTTATCGATCGAGGAGATCTTCCAGCGCGTGTCGCCGACCGGCTCTGACACCGCGCCCGGAACACCCTCGACCGTGCGGAGGACAACCGTGTCGCGCGCCGTCGCCCTCTCGGACACGCCGACCTCCTCGTCGAAGCGGTCTTTGTAGACGTGCTTCTTGAAAACCGCAACCACGTCGCGAGGCACGTAGGTGATGTCCTGCACGTAGGACCGGTCTTCCTCGCACAAGCTCTCCAATTTCGCCTGAACGGTTTGCCCGTCCTTGCCTTTGAGAAAGACGACCCCGTCCGCTTGTTTGAGGAACCGCCCCTCAACCGAGTTCCCCTTGCGATCTTTCCACACGCGCACCTCCTCGGCGCACACGCCAGAGCCCGACGACAGCGCCCCGAGCAGCAAGATCGCGCAAACAACGATTCTATGACAGAGACGACTCACTATGCCATCATTCCACTATTCCAGTTGGGGTGCGGGCTTTGCCCGCATTAGATAACAGGAGTTAACCCGCAAGCAGCCTACGCTTTCAGCAGTCCGTCCAGCGCCTCTTTGCTGGTCTTGGCCACCAGCAGTGCGGCGACGCCTTTCGCGTCAAGCGCGTGTGCCAATGCCTCTTTGACACGCGCGGCATCCGCCGCGGCCGAAGCGGGATAGAGCACCATCACGCAGACGCGGCAGCGACTGCCTGAGCAAGCCACGCCCTGCGCGCTCACGCCCAGCGCCGCGACCGTGCGGTACACGTTCTGCGTCTCGATTGCGAACACCGCGACCTCGTCGCCGATCTTCTCCGCCAGCAGCGCCGGCCGCGCCTGGATCTCTTTGCGGACCTCCTCCACCGCACCCACCGCACCGCTGCGCGCACAGAGCGCCAGCAGCAGCGAGAGCGCCTGCGTCTGATCGGCAGGTGACATCTCGAGCGACATGCTCTGCCACTGCAGGCAGGCAGGCAACGGCGACGGCCGCTTGCCGTGCGCAGGCGTCGAGGGGGAGCCCGCGCCGACCGCCAGCACCCCGAACATATCCTCCGAGGTCTCGCACGCCAGCAGCGCGGCCCGCCCCTGCTCGTTCAGCATCCGGCACAGCTGCGCGATCAACTGTAGCTGCGGCGTGGCCGCGCTGTCGGGCGCCAGCACCAGCGCCACGATGCGGGCCGGCTTACCGTCGACCGCGTCAAAATCCAAGCCCTCTTTTTTGAGGCCGACCGCGCAGACCAGCCGCGTCACCGCATCCGTGCGCGCGTGCGGGATCGCCAGTCCGTACTCCAGTCCGGTTGAGAGGCTCTGCTCGCGCTCGAACACCGCCTGCACCGCGCGCTCGCGGTCCATCACCA
>CAYMLQ010000538.1:0-3038 GCA_964390795.1 uncultured Lentisphaeraceae bacterium | reverse complement strand
GGCAGGTCGAGCTTGGCGCCGGACGCCGTCACGATGAACACGTCGTTGGTCGCTGTCAGGGCCGTCGCACTCGCGAGCCGCAGCACGCCGTTCGTGACGGTCACCGCGCCGGAGAAGGTGTTCGCGGCGTTGAGGGTCGTGGTGCCGCCGCCGGCCTGCAGGACGCCGCCCGTGCCGCAGATCGCGCCGGCCGAGAAATCCGTGCCCTGCGTGAGCGCGTTCGAGCGGTTGAAGATCAGTGTCGCGTGGTTCGTGATCGCGCCGGTCGTCGCCAGCTTACCCACGGTGCCGCCGTTGCCGAGCTGCAGCGAGCCCTCGTTGATTGTCGTCGGCCCCGTGTAGCTGTTCGCGCCGGTGAGAACCAGGGTACCCGCGCCCGATTTGGTCACTCTCCCAGGGCCAACACCATCCGCGATGACACCACTGATCAGCAAATCAATCGCCGCCGAACCGTCAGCAACATTCATGCTTAAATTCGCACCCGCAAGGCCATAATCTGAGCGAAACTGGATGCCACCGGAGAGCGTGGAGGGATTGGCGCTGGGTAAGGTGTTCAGCGTGGAATTTAACCAATAGCAGTTTTGACCTGACCATGTGCCGGCCGTCATGTTCACGGTGGCATCTTTGAAAAAGGATGTGCCCTTCGTGTTGTTCACCGTTCCCCCGACAAGATTGAGCGTCGATATCCTGTTGGCATTTTGTCCAAAGCCAATCCAATCAACGCCGGCAACGCTGAGCACACCACCGGCATTCACGGTGACTGTCCCACGCACGGCAACATCGCTCGCGTTCAGCGTCAGCGTACCTTGATCAATTGTCGTCCCGCCGGTAAAGGTGTTGATGGCGTTTAGCGACAGTGTGCCTGCTCCGTTCTTGATCAGACCTTGGGAGCCTGCCAAAAGCGAGTAAATCGTGGCGGTCTGGTTGCTGACGGTGATAAACGGCAAGCCGATGCTGGTCGCCAGCGACAATGTGGAATTCGTCACGATCCAGTTACTGCTCGCCGTCGTCTTGTCGCTGAAACGAAGCGTGCCGACCGTATGAAGCGAATCGTTGGTCACGATTGACGTGGCAGTTATATCAAGCGTACTGAAGTCCGCAATGGCATCGCTGGCGTTCGGCACGCCACCCGACCAGTTCGCAGAAGTTCCCCACGTGCCGCCGGCACTGCCGCCGACCAAGTTAGTCCACACGCTCAAGGTCTGTTGTGCATAAGTCGGCACGGCAGTGACGCTGAGATCAAGCCGTTTGGCGCCCGTGTTGTTGACCAGTGTGGCTTCGACACCCGCCGGCAGACTTGCCAAGACAAAGGAGCCGGGCCCGCTCAACGCCCCCGCGTAACTGACCAGCGGGTAGGTTCCGACAGACGGCCAGTAGCCGTTACGCACCGCCACCGCTACGGTGCCGGTGACGTTCAGGTTGCCGTTGATTTGAAGGGGCGCGAGGCTGGGACTGACGGGCAGGGCCGTTAAGTCGAAGACGAGGCCGGCGGCGTTCCCGGCATACGTCAGGCTGGCGCAAGTCCACTGGCCGCCGTAGGTCAGGGCCTTGACCCCGTTGGTGGCGCCGTCCGCCGCAAGGAACGCGCTGTTCGGGCAGGAGCCGCCCGTGCCGCCCAGCAACTCGCCTGCATTCACCCGCGTCGACCCGCTGTAGGTGTTGACGCCCGCGAGGCACAGCGTGCCGGCGCCGGACTTGACGAGACCGCCGTTTGCGATCAGGCCGGACAGGCGCAAGTCCTCCGTCGCCGAACCGTCGCCCACGGCGACCGTCCGATCGAGCCCGCCGAGGTCGAGTGCACCGCTCATCAAGCCGGTTCCGTTGTTGTCGTTCTCGAACACGAGCGCGCCGCCCGAGGCGCCGGTCAGCGTCACAGTGAAGCCGGCTGTCGTGTTGCGAAGCACGAGGGCGTTCCCGACCCCGTTGAGGGTGAAGCCCGCAGCACCCACGTTACTGATCGTGCCGCTGCGGAAGGCGAGCTGGCCGACCGTGGCAGCTTTGCTGTTCAGATTCAGCGTCCCACCTTCCACGCGGAGGACGCTCTGACCTGTGGCGGCCAGGTTGGAGATGCCGTTGGCCACACTCAAGGTGCCGCCGGAGACCAGAGCCTCCGCACTGCCGTTCAGCACGTACGAGCCGAGGCTTGTCGTACCGCTTGTAGAGCGTTCGAACGTTCCCCCTCCTTGAATCAGGTTGCCCGGACTCATGTTTCCGATCGCGACGGCCGTCGGGTTCTTCAGAGTCCCACCAGAGAAGGTGAAACTACCGTAGGCAGTGAGAGCACCGTCGGTCATGTCCAGTGTGCCGCTCGTCAGAAATAGGTTGGTGAGCGTCAGCGTGCCACCAACTTTAAGGGTTCCACCTTGCACTTTGAGGTTGTTTGCTTCGCTTTTGGTTTGGACATAAACGTTTCCCAGTACTTCCAGAGAACCGCCCGCGTTCACTTCGACTGTTCCGCCAGAACCGGTATTGATATAATAAATTGAGCCTACATTCGGAGCTGCGGCTTCCACTTGAGCTATCCGGCCCCACGACATGTACACCTCGTCAGCCGAACCAGGCACATTGCCGCCAACCCAATTGCTTCCAACGGTCCAACTGCCGCTCCCCGGATTGAAGTAAATGCCGGCCCGCGCCGAACGGCTGCCCAGCATCAGTGCGGCCAGAATAACTAAACTACCCATGAACCGTGTGAGTGTCGCTCGTTTCATTGTCTTCTCCTTACGTACACCGAATGGGAATGCCCGCGAAGGCCCGCTGTAGAGAGCCTCCAAGGTGACTACATTGTCCGCTGCGGCGACAGAAGGCGCCACTACTCTTTCGGATAGTTTTTTTCCAGATGAATAATGCCGTGGCGTAACGCGCTGACGACGGCCTCGGTGCGGTCTTGGACGCGTAGTTTCGCGAAGAGGCCCTTGAGGCGGAACTTGACCCCTGCTTCCGACAGGTGCAGCCCGTCGGCAATCTCCTTGTTGCTGCGGCCCTTGACCAGGAGTTCCAGCACCTCGATCTCGAGCGGGGACAGCTCCTCGCGCTTC
>CAYMLQ010000537.1:0-3057 GCA_964390795.1 uncultured Lentisphaeraceae bacterium | reverse complement strand
CCTCCGACCTCCGACCTCCGACCTCCGACCTCCGACCTCCGACCTCCGACCTCCGGCCTCCGGCCATCCCTACTGCGCCTTCTTCTTGCCGGCCTGCCGCGCGGCCTGTTTCTTGGCTTTGGCGCCGTCGCCGTTCCAGCGGTTGTCTGTCCAGCGGGGCGGCTCGTTGTCGGCGTTCCAGGCGTCCCAGAGGGACTGGAGCTGCTTGACCTTCTCGGGCTGGGCGGTGGCGAGGTCGTTCTGCTCGCCGAGATCCGCCGCGAGGTTGAAGAGGTGCGGCGTGTCGTTGATGTGCGGCTTGACCAGCTTCCAGTCGCCCTGGCGCACGGCGTACTGGACGCCGAAGCGCCAGTAGAGCGCCTCGTGCGGGGCGGCGGCGGTCTTGCCTTCCATGAGGGGTAGCAGGTTCGCGCCGTCGAGTTTCCACTCGGGCAGGATCTCCGCGCCAGCGGCGGAGAGGGCGGTGGCGGCGACATCGACCTGGATCACCGGGTGGTCGATGACGCGGCCGGCGGGAATGCGGCCCTTCCACTGCGCGGCGAAGGGCACGTGGATGCCGCCCTCCCAGAGCGTCCACTTGGTGCCGCGGAGCGGGGTGTTGTCCGCCGCGCCGCCGGGTCCGCCGTTATCGCTGAAGAAGAAGACGAGCGTGTTCTCCTCGATGCCGCGTTCGCGCAGGCGGGCCATGACGCGCCCGATGATGTCGTCCATCTGGCGCAGGTCGGCGCCGTAGGTGCGGCGGCTGGCGGGCGCGGCGGCGTCGTGCTGGTCGAGCCACGGCTGCGGCCCTACGAACGGCGCATGGACCGCGGTGAAGGGCAGGTAGAGCAGGAAGGGCTCCTTCTGGTGCTGGTCCACGAAGGCGAGTGCCTCGCTGCAGAAGGCCTCCATGTGGTTCGTGGGGGTCTCGGTGACGGCGGTACCGCGGTAGGTCGGCGGCGGACGCTTGCCGTCGGGGCCGTTCGCGCCGAGCCCGTGAGGCAGGATGCCGTAGAAGGTGTCGAAGCCCCGCTGGGTGGGTAGGTAACCGTCCTGTGCGCCCAGATGCCACTTGCCGAAGGCGCCGGTGGCGTAGCCGAGCGCCTTCAGCCGCTGCGGGAAGGTGACCTGCTTGATGTCCAGCGCGCGCGGCGCGCTATCGGTTCCGGGCTTGGCCAGCCCTTCGGCGTTGGCGTCGAAGCCGAAGCGCTGCTGGTAGCGGCCGGAGATGAGGCCCGCGCGCGTCGGGCTGCAGACGCAGCCGGAGGTGTAGCCTTGCATGAACCGCACGCCGGCCTTGGCGAGGGCGTCGATATTGGGCGTGGGGATATCCTTGCACCCCGTGAAACCGCAATCAGCGAAGCCCATGTCGTCGGCCACGAAGAGCACGACGTTGGGCTTGGCGAGCGCGGTCGAAGCCGCGAGCGCGAGGAGGAGAGCGGAGGTCAGAGGCCGGAGGTCGGAGATCAGAGGCCGGCGGTCGGGAGTCGGGGGTCGGAAGGGTGTGCACATACGGGAAAGGATACGGCGAAACGCAGCGTCGGTCAAGCGGGCGAGGGCGGTCCCAGCAATTCTAAATCGCAAGGGCGGGCACGAGTGTGCGGGGTTTGTGAGGCAGGACATTCATTTCGGGAACTGGCCCGCTTCGCATGTTGTACCGGCTTCAGCCGGCAACGCTGCCATGGACCGGGGCCGGCTAAAGCCGGTACAACGTACGGACGCGCAGGCCCGCGCTGACAAGGTACGTTGTACCGGCTTCAGCCGGCAACGCAGCAAGGTCAAACCGCCGGCCGGGACAACATACGCGTTCCGACCTCCGACCTCTTGCCTCTTGCCCCCTACCTGGCTTTCTTATTTGCCCGCCTGTTTGCCGGCCTTTTTCGTCGCTTTGTCTTTGTCGCCTTTCCAGCGGTTGTCGATCCAGCGGGCCGGCTCGCTGCCGGCGTTCCACGCATCCCAGAGGGCCGGGAGCTGCTTGACCCTCTCGGTCTGGGCGGTGGCGAGGTCGTTCTGCTCGATTACTCAGAGCCAGGCCCAGACCCAGTGGAGGAGCGCCAGGGTCAGCCCGGCATAACCTGCGGCCACATGGACGCGCAGGAAGACACGGCCGAAGCGTTTGCGGACGAGGCCTTGCACTTGGGCGAGCACGAGGACAAGGAACGAGACGAGTCCGAACCAGTACCAGAGCACGGGCGGCGTGCCGAACTGGGCCAGATAGATCAGGGCATGCGTGGCCAGGCTGAGGAAGAGACCCAGCGCGGCGGCGATATGCAGCGGGCGGAAGCGGCGTCCGAGCCTCCGGCGGCTGTGGCCGCCCGCCAGCAGGGCGAGGGAGAACCCGACCGCGAGGTAACCGCCGAGCTGTGCGGCGCGCGAGACAAGGCGCGACCGGGCCGGCCGCGCGGCGTACCCTTCGAGTCGCGCGCGGATGGCGGGCGGAAGATCCTCGCGGGCCAGCGGGGCGAGCACGGCGGGTTTGGGCGGCGGCGGGGGAGTGGTAAGAGTGGGTGGTTGGGCACTGGGTTCAGGCTGGGGCGGGGGCGGCGGCGCGGCGACGGGGGGCTGCACCGCGTCGGGCGACGCCGCGAAATGCCGGAGGGGGTCGACGGTCGAGCCTTCGCCAAAGGTCGCGGACAGGTAGTCGACGACCCGCGCCCCGTCGGCTTCCGAGATGGCGTTTGCGCTGTGCTGCGTGTAGACGCGCATGTTGGCGACGGTCAGCTCCCACGCCTTCTTGGAGCGGGGCGTGACGTAGTACTCGAGGCAGTGGCATCCCGCGCAGGCGCTGATTACCTCCTCGCGCGTGGGCTCGGGGACGGCGGTTGCCGAGGTCGCCCGCGCGTGCAAGCAGCAAACACCCGCTAAGAGCGCAGAGGCAAGAAGGGTACAACGCATAAGGGCAGGCTCCGTCAGAACGAGGTTATTAGAGAGATGATTGCAAATAAACGTGAGCGGCGTGGCTTTATTGCCCGAGGCGCTTGCAAAACCCCTCTGCGGCTCACCACAGGTTCGCCCTCCATGAAATAATCCGCCTTTATGCCCGAATCTGGAGGGCGAGGCTGTGCCGAGCCGTTGGTT
>CAYMLQ010000536.1:0-3068 GCA_964390795.1 uncultured Lentisphaeraceae bacterium | reverse complement strand
GCACGGCCGAAGTGATCGTGTTCATGCCCACGAATAACGGGCTGCTGTGCATTTCAGGCGTCGCGCCCTCGACCTCGAACACGCTGGTGCGTATTGCCGGCATTCCGGGGCGCAACTACGACGTGCAGTCCAGAACCAACCTGGTGAGCGATCCTTGGCGGAAGGTTGGCGCGGTGACCATCGGGGCACGGGGCTTTGTGATCTTCACCGACACGAACGCGCCCGCAGGACAGCGTTTTTATCGCATAACGAAACCGGAATAGAAAAGGAGATTGAACCATGAAGAAACACGGAAAAAAAAGGCTGCTGGCGCTTGTCGGCGCGCTCACGATGCTCGGCGCGAGCGCGTTTGCCGACGCGTGGGTTGATTGGAATGTGAACACGGTGGTCGCGGATAATGATCCTATGGGTGTTGCGGATACACGGACGCTGTCGGGCTATGTCGGCGCGATCCAGTCCGTTGAGGTTCGCCTAACGCTCACGGGCATGCTGCTGGATTATGCCTACAGCGGCGACTACTTTGTCACGTTGCAGCATGACAGCGGCTATGCGGTGCTGCTGAACCGCACGGGGCGCACCGCCGCGAATCCGCTGGGCTATGGCAACAACGGCTTCGACATCGCCTTCACTCTGGGCGGAAATGACGTACACGGTTATCAGGCCTATACCCCGAGCTATGACGGCAGCGGGCGCCTGACGGGAACCTGGGGCGTGGACGGCCGCAATGCGGATCCGGACCTGGTGCTCGACACCAGCCCGCGCACGGACATGCTGGCCAGCTTTACGGGGCTTGATCCCAACGGCGACTGGACCATCTTTGTGGCGGATATGAATCAGAACGCCGTAGGCACCTTGGATTCCTGGGGCCTCAACGTGACCGTCGTGCCGGAACCGTCGACAACCCTTCTGTTGGGCCTCGGCATGGCCGCGCTGCTGGCTCGCCGCAAGAGACTGAACGCGTAAGCTGAAGACGCCATTCGGGACAGGCAAGGAAAGTCTCCGATTTTGAACGAGAGCAAGGCGACTCACACGATGACCAGGCAATCCGCGAAATCCGTAGCTCTGGCTGCTTCCCCCTCCGCATTCGGTCTTAACCGGCATGATATTCTGCTTCAAGCTACGGATTGCGCGGATTGCGCGGATTGAGAACTGCGGCACTTGGAACATGGCGGCTCACCGGGACGGTTCGCCCTACCCGCTCCGCACGTACACTCTGCCGCGTCCTTGGCTGCTCTGCCGGCTGAAGCCGGGACAACATACCTTGACTGCGCAGGCCTGCGGCGTCCGCACGTTGTTTGGACGTGGTTTTTCAAAATACGATATTTTGAGGCTTTTTGCGTGGTTTTCCGCGCAAAAAGCCGCTCTTTTGACCGTTCGGACTATATAGCCTAAGTTGTTTTGGCACAGTTTAGCCACAGTGGTTTTACTTGGTTTTTTTGGGCTTTGACGCGGCTTTCGCGAACTCTTCTTCTTCGGCAAATTTCTCGGCCGCCTTCGTCAGTATCACCGCGATCAGATTTGACCGCGGGCGCTGCTCTTTCTTCGCCATGGCGTTGACCGCCTCCAGCAATGCGGTCGGCAGCGATATGCTGATCTGCGTCGAGTCGGGGCCTCTGAAGTGTGTCGCGGGTTTTGACATTCTGATTCTCCTTTAAGATTTCGTGTGTGATATTACATCACGCGGTATCCAATTGCAAGCACTAATAATCACGTATCATCAACTACTATTATTTTGACTTGTCACCAGGTGATTTTACGTGATACGTTGTAACCATGAAACAAAAACCTACTGGCATTAGTCGTATCACGATTACTGTTCCAAATTGTTTGCTTGGCGCTATCGAGCGGATGGCGCGGGCGGGTTTCCGCAACCGTTCACAAGAGGTGGCGTTGCATCTGAGCGTGGAGGTTGAACGCTGCGCTTCTGAACAGCAGAAAGAGGGTCAGTCATGACTATCGTGTTGAAAATGGAGCCGGTCTGGGGCACGGCGCAAAGCGTCGCGGCGCTTTACGGCGTGCCCCGCCGGCGGCTGCTGTCGCTGGCGAAGGCCGGCACGATCCGTGCCCGGAAGATGAGCCCCGACAGCCGTTCTTCGTCGACCGTTTTCCGCATGCAGGACGTGCGGGACTGGCTGGAGCAGGAGGCCCCCGCGCCCCGCGCCAAAATGTTCAAGGGCTGTCTCGCGGCCGAGGCTGACGGTCAAAAGAACTGAAAACGCATAACCATTCGGGGTTGGATTCCCGAATGCCGCGCGGGTGCCCCGCGGGTTCGCGACAGGCCCCGCGCGGCGGTGAGGGCCGGGTTCCGGGCGAAGGCGCGAGGATGCGAAAGGAAAAGAGGTGCGGCATGGGCGGGATGGGGAGCGGCGCGGGGTTGTATCGCGTGCGGCACGCGGGTACGGGCCTCTACGTGGCGCGGTCGCTACGGCACGCCAGAATGGCCGGGCGGTCGGTTGACGGGGTGAACCTGTTTCTTGACCGGCAGGTGAACGCGCTGAGGGCCGAACGGCCGCTGGCCGAGAGGATCGCGAATATCTGGATCGCGCTGACGGGCGACCATGACATCGAGATTGAGCCGGAGGAGGGCTGAACATGATCGAGGTGACGGGACGGAGTTTTCACAAGGTGGAGTTCGACGCGAAAGACCCGGCCGAAGCGGTGCGCCGCTTCCGGGCGCTGTTCCCCGGCGCGATCGTCGAGACGGTCGGCGATAAGACGCTTGTCGCGCTGTGCGAGGTGTGCGGCAGGCCGATCTTCGAGGGCGAGCCGCACGAGGTGGACGAGGACGCCTGCCTGTGCGGCGAGTGTTGCGGGATGGGGAGCGTTTAACGCGAAGGTGCGAAGAAGCCCAAGGAGAAATGTCATGCGGTTTGCCGTCCGGTTGGTCTGCCTCCTGTGTTCGCTGGCCTGGGCTGCGGTGTTGACGTGGCGGGCGTTCCGGGGCGAGAGGGGCGTCGAGGCCGACGATCCGGACAAGGAGCGGGAGCCGCAGTGAAGAGGACCTCCCGAGAGATGATCGCGCGGGCGCTGGCCGCGCAGAGGGTGGAGCGGCGCACGAAGGTGCGGAT
>CAYMLQ010000535.1:0-3089 GCA_964390795.1 uncultured Lentisphaeraceae bacterium | reverse complement strand
CCATGTAGACCCACATGATGTCGCTGGAGTCGAACTGGATCTCGATCCACGAGCCACGGTCAGGGATCAGGCGCACCGAGTACAGGGTGCGGCCGTTGGGGTGCAGCGCCTTCTCGGAGCAGATACCGGGGGAGCGGTGCAACTGCGACACGATCACGCGCTCGGCGCCGTTGATGACAAACGCGCCATCGCGGGTCATCAGCGGGATCTCACCCATATAGACGTCTTCTTCGCGGATCTCGTCGCCGTCTTTCAGGCGGAACGTCGCGTGCAGCGGGGCTGCGAACGTGCTGCCGTCCGCAAGGGCGGGGGGCGCGTCCATGGTGGGCTCGCCGGAATCGGATTTGGCGAAATCGAGCGTGGACCGGCCGGCATAGCTGTCGAGGGGGAAGACTGCGCGAAAGATGGCTTGGAGCCCCTTCTCGTCGCGTTTGCCGGGTGCCACATCCAGTTGCAGGAAGTCCTGGTACGACTTCGTCTGGATCTCGATCAGATCGGGCGGCTGAATAACGGCTTTCAGCTTGCCAAAAACTTTACGTTCAACCATTGCCTACCTCAGGTTGGAGTGTTAGTGAAACGCTACCCAGTAAAGATTCCGCACGTCAAGGCCTAAGCCCTGCTGCCCGCTGACTGTTCTGACGCGACATTTCGGCAACCGGTTGCGAATGGAAGTGTGGTAAGCGGCCACTTTGTTAACTGATTCACACTTCGGTTGTCACACGCATCAACGAAAACTCAGGTGCGTTCGCTCTTTCTTTCGGTAACTGTGATACGGGATGACCGTCCGGGCTTCTCCGGCTCGAGGCGAAAACGCCTGTTGTCGGAAAGCAAGGACTGCCCGGGTCATCACTCGGGCAGTCCCCACTCTGAAAGTCAGCGAAACTTACTTCACTTCGACTTTGGCGCCAGCCTTCTCGAGCACGTCCTTCAGCTTGGCAGCCTCGTCCTTGCTCACGCCCTGCTTCACCGGTTTCGGTGCGCCTTCGACCAGATCCTTGGCATCCTTCAGCCCAAGGCCCGTGATCGTGCGGACTTCCTTGATGACGCCGATCTTGTTCGCGCCGAAATCCGTCAGGATCACGTCGAACTCGGTCTTCTCTTCGACCACTGCGGCGGCAGCGACCGGAGCGGCGGCGGCGGCGACAGGAGCGGCGGCGGAGACGCCCCACTTCTCTTCCAGCGCCTTGACAAGCTTGGAGATATCGAGCACCGACAGGTTGCTCAGGTAATCGATCACTTCTTCATTCGTCATCTTCTTTTCCTCTTTCGTTGTGCAACCGCAGGCGAGTGTTCGCCTGCGGGGTTCCCGCAGGTGCCGCCGCTCATGAAGCGGCCGTTCGCGTTTTCACGCGCTGGGGCGCCGGCACCCGCCGGCAGCCCGCACCTTGCGGTTTTTACGACACGTGTTATGCCGCAGATTCGTTCGTTTTTTCAGCAGATTCGCTCGTTTTTTCAGCAGATTCGCTCTTCTTGTCCTCGTACGCCTTGAGGGCGTAGAGTGCGCTAAGCAGCGGCGCATTGAGCACGCGAACCAGGCTGGTCGCCGGGGCCAACATCGTGCCCAGCAACGAACCGCGCATCGCGTCCTTCGACGGCAGCTTCGAGAGAGCGTCCACATCCGCGGCGTCTAACGTCGCGGCATCGAGGCTCGCACCCTTGATCGAGGCCTTGTCGTTCTTCTTCACGAACTCGACCAGCGCCTTCGCCACTTCCGCCACATCGCCCTTGCCGGTGACGACCGCAGTCGGACCGGACAGCATCGAGGAGACGTCCGCCCAGCCCAACTCCGTCGCGACTTTGCCGAGGTAGGTGTTCTTCACCACCATGGCGCGCGAGTTGTGCTTGGCCAACTCCTGACGCAGCGCCGTGAGCTGCGTCACTTTCAGTCCGCCGTAATTCAGAATGAAGCAGAAGTCGGCCGCTTTGACGCGCTCGATCACCTCATTCAAAATGGAAATTTTTTCGGTTCTCATTGCATCCGTCTCCCGTGTTATTCAGCCGACTCTTTGACCAGGACGCGCACGCCCACGCCCATCGTGGAACTGACCGTCAGAGAGCGGATGAAAGCGCCCTTCGCGCCTGCAGGCCGCTCGGCCTTGACCGCGTCAACGATGGCATGGATGTTGCCGATCAGCTTGTCAGCCTCGAAGCTGCACTTGCCGCACAGCACGCAGACGTTGCCGGTACGGTCCATGCGGAAGTCGACCTTGCCGCCCTTCGCAGCCTTCACCGCAGCGGCCGTATCGTCCGTCACCGTTCCCGTCTTCGGGTTCGGCATCAGGCCGCGGGGACCCAGCACGCGGGCGATCTTGCGCACTTCCTTCATCGCGTCCGTCGTCGCGATCGCCACGTCGAAATCGGTCCAGCCGTTCTTGACCTTCTCGATCAGATCTTCGTAACCGACCTCGTCGGCACCGGCCGCCCGCGCATCGTCGGCATGAGAGCCCGCCGCGAAAACGATCACGCGGATTTTCTTGCCTGAGCCGTTCGGGAGGTTGACGGTGCCGCGCACCGTCTGATCCGACTTCTTGATATCCACGCCGAGCCGCATCGCGACTTCGACCGTCTCATCGAATTTCGCATTGGCGTTAGCCTTCGCGAAGGCCACCGCCTCTTCCAAACTGACTTGGCCTGTAGGTGCCTTTTTCTTGGCGTCGCTATAGCGTTTACCGTGTCTTGCCATGATTCATGTCCCCTTGCTTAATCAATAACCTCGATACCCATGTTGCGCGCGGTACCTTCGATCATCCGCATAGCGGCCTCTTCGTTGGACGCGTTCAGGTCGGCCTTCTTGATCTGCACGATCTTGCGGAGCTGCTCGCGCGTCACCTTGCCCACCTTGTCGCGGTTGGGGACGCCCGAACCCTTGGCCAGACCCGCCTCTTTCTTCAGCAGGGCGGAGGCAGGGGGACTCTTGAACACCAGAGAAAAGCTGCGGTCCGCATACACCGTGATCACCACGGGGATAATCAGACCGGCCTTGTCCTGGGTTTTGGCGTTAAATTCTTTGCAGAACGCCATAATGTTGACACCCTGTGAACCCAACGCGGGGCCCACGGGCGGCGCAGGATTCGCCGCGCCTGCGGGAA
>CAYMLQ010000534.1:0-3093 GCA_964390795.1 uncultured Lentisphaeraceae bacterium | reverse complement strand
GGGCGCGTCTCGTCATCTGCGCGTAAAAATCGAGATAGCACTGCGCCAGCGCCTGACGGTAGTCCCAAAAAAAGCGGTTCGTCTCGCGGCGTCCGTTGACCACGCGGCGCGCCATGGCCGGCAGATACGCGACAAGGTCATAGCCGCTGCTCTTTCGGAACGTCTCGCGGAACCCGTCCGTCCACGTGGCCTGTATGCCGAAAGCCGATGCGCCGATTTCATAGCTGTCGATCAACACGCCTTTCAGGGCCTTACGCGCTGTTGCGTCAGCCTCCTTCAACAAGATTCCAGCGGTCTGGTCATAGAGCAGATCCGCCGCCTTGCGGCTGTAGGGATCGGCCTCATATCCGCCCTTTAGCGCCCGGCTCATGGCGCGTGGCGGCTCGCCCACCAGTGTGGCCCCGAACCGCGCGATGGTCCAGCGCCCGGGAGGAACCTTCCAGTCCAGTGTGCCGTCTGCGTCCAGCTTGCGAGTTAGTTCAATCGTCTCCTCGCTCCGGCAATCCGTCACGTCTGGCTCGGTATACTCCTCGGCCAATACCCCAGGCCCCTCTTTGGGCCAATCCCAGAACGCGCGCTTCCCGGACTTAAACATCCACCACTTGATGCCCCGCCGCACGTGGGGTTTGTCGCCCTGACGCAAGACGCAGAACTCGGCCAGCCGTACATCCGGCACATGAGCGGAAGAGATCGCAAGGCGGAAGCGTTTCGCAGAAGCGGCCGGAAGCTGCACGAGCCGGGCCTCGCCAGCAGCGAGCGCAAAGTCCAGAACCTTCGCGAATCCTGCGCCCTCCTTCTCGGCCTGCAGCTCACAGATGCCAGGGCCGCACCCGGCGGGCGAGGCCACCCAGACAGCGGTCGCTGCCAGCGCCTCGTGATAACGCAGCTCAACCCAAGCCGGCATTCCCTCTGAAGGAGCCTCCTTCGTCTTCCAGCATGTGTCGGGATCTCCATCCGCCACATCCTCGATGGGCGCATTCTTTTCGTCCGTACAGTAGTTGCCCTGCTCCGAGCTGGCGACCACCTGCGCGGGCCTCAGCGGCGCATCAGCCGCTTCACGGAAGGCGACAACCGCAACATCCTGATAGAACGGCTCGGCCCCGGCAGGCTTTGGCAGGATGCGGGAGAGGTGTGTCGGGCCGTCCACCTGGATCTCCGCGTACGACAACTTCTTGGCGGCATGCGCCGCATCGACCCAGGGCCCTCCCATACCCCAGCCGGCCGCTGCGACCAGCCGCACCTCGATGCCCAGGCGGGCGGCCTCAGCCAGCGTGTGCTGAAACAGCGAGCGCCATGAAGGTCCCATCATCGCGGCAGGACCCGCAGCAACGTCGCCCTCCACGTCAAAGACGTCCACACTGCGGATCCCTTTTCGGGCCATTTCGCTCAGATCGCGGGTGATGCCTTCGCGCGTGACGTTCCCGTTGATCCATCGCCACCAGACACCCGGCATGGCTGACGCCGGAGGGCGCGCAAACGACTCATCAAGCGTTTGGGCGCGAGCGAAGAGTGCCGCGCAGAGCATCGTCGCCATCCCGCATATACGCAGCACCATCATGTAGAGAACTACCTTTTGAGCTCCGTATTAATTGACCGAAATGAGCGTCCCCGGCGGGTAGATAACGAGTGCCACGTTGTCCAGCGCGGTCGTCAGTCCGGAAAACGCCTCGAACTCGATCTTAAGTTGCGTGCCCGCCGGAACCGACAGCGCCTTGACAACATGTCCCGTCCCCACGCCGAAGTCGCCAGTCGCCAGCGTCCCTCCCGTCGCGACGCTCAGAATCCTCGCGCGAACCCGCAGCCCGGTCTGACTGTTCCACCCGTACGGAAGGTCGAAGCGCAGCGTGACGTGCGACAGCTTGAGCAGCGTCCCGGCCTCCTGCTGCAAGCGGTTGAGCTGCGAAGGATTGCAGACATACTCGCCTGCCGTGTTCATGACGGCATACCCATTACCATTCGGATATGCCGTGCTGCTCCATCCCGACGGGAGCCCGGTGTACCAGCCGCCGCCCGTCGCCGTCATCCCGGTGAGGTCGCTGAAGGTGCCGTTCACGAGCGAACCGACAACCGTGGCCACGTCGCTCGTCGCGCTCGCGCCATTCGGCGCCGTGGCTACGAACCGATAGTCGCCGATCTGCGTCACCGTGAGCGACGCGCTGGTCGCCCCCTCGACGGACACGCCGTCTTTCAGCCACCGGTACGACAGCGGAGGCACGCCCAACGCGGTGGCCGACAGCGTCACGCTCGTGCGATCCGGCTTCGCGTTCTTCGCCTTCGGCTGCGCCGTGATCAGCGGCGGCGCGTTGGTGGCGAAGACCGTGGCGACCACGTTATCCAGCCCTGCGGCGCCCCCTGAGTATTCGACAAACTTCACGGCGAGTGCCGCGCCTGCCGGAACGTTCTTGACCGTAAACACAACGGAGGTGGACTGTCCTTGCGACGAGAAGATGTACCGCCCGCTGGCCAGTGCCGTCGTGCCGTTCATCAGAAACGCATCTTCCGTGACAGCACTGGCATTGAAGGGCTGCGAGAGCACGAAGGAGCAGACCACGTCTGACACGTCCTTCAGCCGACCCAGTTTCTGGCTCACCGTCCTTGTATCCAAGCAGAGGGTCGGCGGCGTGGCGCCAACGTCATTTTTCAGAACGTACCAGATCTCATCCGCCAGATTCCAGCCCACGACACTCCCATAGTACCATCCGTCGCCATGCGCACTCAGCCCCGTCATATCGCTGAAGTCGCCGTTGATCACGCCGCCCACGAGCCGGGCGACCGAGCTGGTCACGCTCGCACTGTCGGCTCCGGTCACGACAACCGTGTAGTCCGGGAGCAAGGATGTGGCTGTCAAGGAGGCGTTGGTCGCATCCGCGAGCGCGACCCCGTTCGTACGCCACTGGTAGGTGAGCGGAGGCACGCCGAAGGCCGAGACTGAAAGCTCCGAGGTCGTGCCCGGCAGCATCGCGGTCTTGGTGGTCGGCTGTTGCAGGATGCCGACCGACGTTCCGACGGCAAAGGCACCGACCTCGATGTTGTCGAGTCCCGGCGCGGCGGAAGGATTGTCGTTGATGAACTGGACCGTTATGGATGCCCCCG
>CAYMLQ010000533.1:0-3094 GCA_964390795.1 uncultured Lentisphaeraceae bacterium | reverse complement strand
ATCGGCCAGTTCGCGCACGAGATAAATGGCGGCAATGCGCAGGGCGGAGGGGTAGACGTCGTTGGTGGACTGGCCGCGGTTCACGTGGTCGAGGGGGCTGACGCGGGAGTAATCGCCGAGACGGCCGCCGAGTCTGAGGAGCGCGAGGTTGGCCAGCACCTCGTTGACGTTCATGTGGGTCGAGGTGCCCGCCCCGCCTTGCAGGGCGTCCGTGACGAAGGCGTCGTCGTGTGTGCCCGCGAGCACATCGTCGCAGGCTCCGGCGATGGCGTCGGCGATGTCGTGCGGCAGGGCGTCCAACTCGCTGTGGGTCAGGGCGCAGGCCTTCTTCACGAGCGCGAGTGCGCGGATCAGTTCGATCCGCACGCGCCGGCCGCTGACACCGAAGTTTTCCAGCGCCCTCTGCGTATGGATGCCATACAGCGCGTGAGCGGGAATGTGTTTGGAGCCGAGCGTGTCGTGTTCGATTCGCATAGGGCAGAGTTTATCATAATCGCCGCGCGTGTGGCGAGCTGCTGGACGATATGACGCTGTTTGTTGTATGCTATCGAAAAAGGGTTGGCTGATGTGTCTTCAAGGGCGTGGAAGGGTGCGCGATCGTGCGCATCGGAAAACAGAAATGCTCAAGCGCGCGCGCTGTTGGGTGCTGATGGCAACGGTGTTGGCGTGCTCCGGAGGCCTCGCGGCGGCGGAGCTTGCCCCGCAGGCTCAGAGGCTTGACTTCGACGCGGGCGCGGACGTCCGGTCGCGCTACGAGTTCAAGGATAACTGGATGGACAAAGGCAAAACCTCCGTCGCTCCGCAGTACGAAGATTTCTATCGCATACGCTCCCGCGCGTGGGGCAAGGTGACCTGCGGTGAGGATGTCGGGGCCTACCTCCGCTTGGCGAATGAGTTCCGCGATTATCGCAACTCCGAAAGCAACACGCACAAGAACGAGTTTCCGGACGAGCTCTTCATCGACAACCTGTACGCCGAGTTCACTGGCATCGGAGACCGGGCGGACGTGCGCATCGGGCGGCAGGACATCAAGGAAGGGGCGGGGCGCCTGATCAGCGACGGCACGCCGGGAGACGGTTCGCGCTCGGCTTATTTCGATTCCATCTTGGCGAAGGTCAGGCTGCTGGAGAAGAGCGACGTCGATCTGATGGGCATGTGGAACCGCGACCAGGACGACTGGACGCTGGGAAACCCGCATGACATCTACGATCTGACCAAGATCAAGAGCGGCGACCCGTACTCCAAGATGGAGGAGCGGGGGCTGATGGCGTATGCCCACCTGAACGAGGCTAGCGGTTTCCCCATGGAGATCTACTGGATCTGGAAACAGGAGACCCGTTTCTACGACACGACCACGCGTTATCCTGGCCGCGACTTTCACACGCTGGGAACGCGCCTGATGCCGACGTTCAGCGACACGCTTTCGGCAGAGGTCGAGGCTGCGGTGCAGGTCGGGCGGGTGGACGGTCAGGCCGGCATGCAGAGCCGCGATATTCTCGCGTATTTGTGTTATGCGGGCCTGACGTATTCCGAGAAAATGGCTGTTGGCAAACCCCGGCTGACGGGCGCGGTGCTGCTTCTGTCGGGCGATGAGGACAGCTATTACAAGACCGCCGACGGCAGCGCGGACAACGGCTGGAATCCGCCGTTCAACCGCACGCCCTGGCTGAGTGAGATCTGCGCCAACATGTTCGATCAGAACCGCTGGTCGAACCTCATCTATCCGCACCTCGAAGCCGCGGTCGAGCCCCGCGCGAAGCACACGGTCAAGCTGCAGACCGGGCCGATGTTTGCGGCGGAGAGGGACAACGGCGCGACGGACTCGTATCGCGGCTACTTGACGCAGCTCCGCTACGATTTTCCGCTGCTTTCCAAGGTGTTCGGCAAGCGCGGCGACCTGTCGGGCACGATCATCGGCGAGACGTTTGTTTATGGCGATTATTACCAGCATGACACGGCGACCGTGGACGAGCCGGTGGCGTGCTGGCTGAGGTTCGAAGTGGCGGGCACGTTCTGAGCCTTTCCGCTACAGAAAAACATTTGCCACCCCAGCAATTCTAAATTTGGCTTTTCCGTTCACAAACCTGCGCGGAATCTTGCGCAGGGCGCGTCCGGAGGCCGCGCGCCACCCCTGAAAGATGCACTGCGCGAGGTGGCCCGCGATCTCCGAGCGCGGTTGCGAACGAACGTTGAAGTCAAATTTAGAATTGCTGTTTGCCACCCTCATGAGGATTGACGCCAAGGATTGACGCCAAATCGATGTAGCTTTAATATAGTAAACATGGCTTGAGCACAGATACAATTGTCTGATGCGTTATATCGAGAGGTCAAGGAGTGGCAGGCGATCATGGACCATCTGCGCAACCTGCCGGTCAAGAGCCCGGGAGATATCTGCCCGTGATTCCTGTCGACGAGCGGGCCGCAGAGATACGTGCGATCAAGGAAGAGGACTGAGCAGACAAGCCCGCCCCCTGCGGAGCGGGAACAAGCGATGGGGTTACTTTTAACGCTCAACGCTCAACGCTCAAGGTATCAAGCAAAAGGAGACCAGACCATGACCAAGAAAGCCTTCAAAGGCAAAATCAAACTCGACATCCGCGATTCCGTCGCGGACTGGGGTCCGTACACGCTGACCCAGGCACCGAAGGGTGCGCCGAACATCCTGTTCGTGCTGTACGATGACACGGGCCTGGCTGCCTGGTCGCCGTTCGGCGGCAGGATTAACATGCCCACGCTGCAGAAGCTGGCCGACCGCGGCCTGATGTATTCGCAGTGGCACACCACGGCGCTCTGCTCGCCGACCCGCTCCACGCTTCTGACGGGCCGCAACCACCATGTCAACGGCTGCGCCTGCATCACCGAGGGCTCCAATGGCTTCCCCGGCCATCATGCCCGCATTCCGGAGGCCTGCGCCACGATCGGGCAAATCCTGCAGGACGGCGGCTGGAGCACCTTCTGGCTGGGCAAGAACCACAATGTTCCAGAGACGGACCTTTCCGCCGGCGCCAGCAAGAAAAGCTGGCCGCTGAACCAGGGCTTCGACCGCTACTACGGCTTCATCGGCGGCGAGACCAACCAGTGGTATCCCGACCTG
>CAYMLQ010000532.1:1354-3156 GCA_964390795.1 uncultured Lentisphaeraceae bacterium | reverse complement strand
TGGACGCTCACCAAGGTTCCGGGGCTGTAGGTGAACGCCGAGATCAGATAACCGCCCGCGCCATCCGGAATGGTTTTTAAGCCCACATGGCTATACACCACGCCGTTCAGCGTGAAGGTCATCTGACCGGCACTCGGCACGCCCAGGCTGGTTCCTCTGACAAACGTGATGCCCGCACGAAACTCTGCATCGGTATAGCCGGTCAGCGCGACCGTTGTTCCCGGTGCCATCGTCAGATTGGCGATACGCATAAGTGACGCGCCCGCGGCCTTGTCCTTGGCAAGCGTGCTGCCGCTCTGCAGGGTCACCCGTTCCACCGTGCCGGTGCCGCTTAATGTGGCGGTGCCCGGAACGATCAGAGCCCGGCCGGTTGCCAATTGAATCGTCCCGTCAACCCGCGAAACCGAGCCTGCTCCCAGCGTGAAGTCTTGATTGCGGTTGTGAAGATCCAGCAGCCCGACGCCATCAATCTGCACGCCGCCTTGCAGCGTCACCAGGCCGCTGCCGCCCAGCTCGACTTCGCCCTTCTCAACCGCAAGGGGACCGGTAAAGGTGGTGGTGCCGTTGATCAGGAATTTGCCTGCGCCTTTCTTGGTCAGCTTGCCATGCTCGCCCGGCGCATCCGGCAATGCCAACGGGGTGCCAACGTCATAGCCGGCAGAGTCGATCACCAGGCCGCGTGCCGTCAGGATGTGATAGAGCGGACGCTCCGTTCCTCCTGGATTGGGGAAGATGTTGTTGTGGTAGATGAAATTGGCCTCGCTTTGTCTGGCTTCAAGCGTTCCGCCGTCAAAAGTAACCTCAAGCTGCCCCCACCAGCCGCGAAGCTGTTTCACAGAGAGCACGCCATTCACCAGACGAACCTCACCTGTTCCCGCAGCCGTATCGCACAAATATGAAGGGCCAAAAACATTCAGCCGGCCTCCATTCATGATGATTTTAGAGACCGCAGGCGTAGCGCCGCCGCCGGGGCCGATCCGCAACACATCCGCGTCAATCTGTCCGCCGGTCATCTCAAGAACACAGCGACCGGCCGCACCGATGTCAAGGTAGAAATCGTTTGCACTCGGGCTTCCGAGTGCGCTCAGGTAGCCGCCGCTCATCTCGATTGTCGCCGTAGAACCGGCACTCACCGCCGTTTTCAACGTTGATCCGGTCACATACGTTTTTCCGCCCGAGATCGTCAGACGCCCCTCTTTGCTGTTTCCGACTGTCAGCATCCCGGTAAAGAAATTGGTTCCGCCGGAAATCACCATGCTTCCGACACCACTTGATCCGCAGAACGCATTCGACTGGTTTGTGAAGACGCCGCCCGCCAAGGTCAGCGTTCCCGTTGCCGACGCGTTGTTGCCGATATAGATCCCGTTTGCGAGCCGGACATAGCCGTTTGAAACCGTCATCGTTCCTCTGCCGGAATTGCCGACATACACGGTCGGCTCCGACTGCAACGAGCCATTGATGACCGACAGGCTGCCGGTAGAACCCGCTAGATTGCCAATGTTACACACGCCCGATCGGTTAGAAACAGCGCCCCCGCTCTGAACATACGAGCCGCTGGCGCCGGACTCCTCTCCAATTAAGAGCCCATTGCACAAAACCGTTCCGCCGTTCATTTCGAAGGTGCCACGGCTTCCCGCGTACCGGCCGACGAAGAGCGAACTGTTCACAAACGTCTCGCCGCCGTTCACAACCATCCGACCGTTACCGCGCATGCCCGCCTGGATATTTCCCGTCTTGTTCGACAACACGCCGCCATCGATGGTGACGAGCCCGGCGGCGCGGGCATGGGTCGCGACTTCCAG
>CAYMLQ010000532.1:0-1254 GCA_964390795.1 uncultured Lentisphaeraceae bacterium | reverse complement strand
GCTCCATAGGCGTTGCCCAGCCAGTTGGGGCCAAAGGTGGAAAGATCACCGCCCGTGATATTCACGATGCCGAAAGACGTCGCCGTCGCATCGCCGACGCTGAAGTAGTTGCTGGCAATCAGGGAGCCGCCGGCAAGATTGACCATGCCTGTCGAACCGTTGCCCTGACCGCACCAGAGGTGAGACCTGAAGACCACGGTCGCATTGGAAACCGTCAGAGAAGAGACCTTGCTGCCGCTGCTCCACGGCGAAGTCACCCAAGCCTCGTTGGTGATCGCATGTGTGCCGCCGTTGAAGGCGAGATGCGCATTGTCCAGCCTCACCCGGCTGATCTGGCTGCCGGTATTGGAGCCAAAGGTCAAAGAGGAGGGCTGCGCATCATTGAAACAGCCCAGGACAATTCCTGCGCCGTCCAGCTGCACAGTCCCGTTGTCCATGCTGACCGCGCTGTTGAGCCCCGCAGCTTCAAACACCAGACCATTGGCGAGACTCCAGGCGAACCCGTTCAGGTTGAACGCGACCGCGCCACTGTCCGTCGAGGTAAAACTGGCCTTGTCGTTTGTCACGCTACCGGTGAAGGACACCGTGTAGGAGCCATTGTTGGGAAAGAGACACGTATCCAGCAGGCCTGGAAGAGTGCCCCCCGTCCAATGAGTCGGGTCGGAAAAATCGCCCGTTCCGTTTTGCCAACCGATCTGATCCGCAAATCCCTGTGAACCCGACAACAAAGCCACACCGACGAACAAGCCAAACAATCTGCGCATCATGACTCACTCCTTTTATAAACCGACAAGATACTTCAAATGCGTTGCATTATACGTGAAGGCTTCCAAGGGTGCAACAGGGCAGCAATTCGAATTATGGCTAACTCCTAACTTCTAACTTCTAACTCCTCCTTTGTTTCCCGATTCCCCTGTTGACCCGCCTCGCGCGATCTTAGTACTATCGGCATCTGTGAAAGGACCCCGCTCATGACACGCTGCCCGACTGCGCTTGCCACCCTCTTTCTCGCCGCCGTAACCGTCCTCGCCCAGAACTGGCCGCAGTGGCGCGGGCCGGACGGCAACGGCGTGGTTGCCGCGGGCCAGTATCCGGTCGCCTTCTCGGCCACCAACGACCTGCTCTGGAAGGCCGCGCTGCCGGGCAAGGGCGGCTCGACGCCGATCGTCTGGGGTGACCGCATCGCGCTGACCTCCGCCGTGGGCGAGGGCACCAACGGTCTGGACGGCGTACACTGCTTCGACTGGTCCGGCA
>CAYMLQ010000531.1:0-3161 GCA_964390795.1 uncultured Lentisphaeraceae bacterium | reverse complement strand
TCGGTGCAAAATAAAACGAAGATCGAAACCCCGACCGTCAAGACGACTTGGCGCTGCAAATGGTGCGATACCGTCAATCCGCTGACCATCCGCTATTGCGCGGAGTGTGGCTGGGATGGCGGCGAGGCGTGTCCCGAGTGCGGTGCGGACACGTTCGTGGGGGTGCAGTATTGCGGGACGTGCGGCGCCGATTCCCGCTCCTACGAGTCGATCAAGCACCTGATCGAGCGGATGCGGACTGCTGTCGAACGCAGCCAGTACGAACGCGCGCTGGCGTTTGCCGGACGCGCGCACGGGTTTGAGCCGGCGGGCCCCGGTGGTCGTCAGCTCGTCAAAGCCATTCATGATTTGCGCGAGCAGTCCGAGCGGGCCATCACCCACCGCGAGCGACTGAAGGAGCTGATCCCGGTTGAGCTGAAGGCCGAGAACTTTGAGCGTGCACAGGCATTTATTCGCGAATACCGCGAGCTCTCTGGCGACACGCTGGCGTTTGGTGACGATGAGCGGCGGATGCCGGATCTCACGCTGAAACGCGATCTGTCACGCGCGCAGCGCTTCATCCGCAATGGTGACTGGGATACGGCGGAGCGGATCTGTTTGGACCTGCTGGGGACGGTTGCGCCGCACGACGCAGGTTGCCAGTCGCTCCTGCGCCGGATACGGGCCCGGCGGTGGTCTTGGCGAATCGTTCATGGCGCCACAGCCGTTCTGGCGGTCGTCGTAGTCTATGTGCTCAGCTTCGCCCCTGCGGTGTCGGTCGGATCGGGAAAACTCGGCGGCGTGCTGAAGCGATTCTATGGTGCCGCCCAAAGTTTGCACGCGCAGGGCGTGTTCAGCCCGGCGCTGCGTGGGTATGCGTCGCTGTGGGGCGTGAAGACTTTTGAAGAGGCGTCAGGCCCCGGGGGTGTGCATGACGAGCTGCCGCCCCCGGCAGAACTGCCCGAACTGCTTGACTTGCAGCGGGTGTTTACGCAGCAACTGGACGAGCTTGCCGCCGAGCAGCGTCGTTTTGCGGCTGTTTGGCCCGACGACTACCGGCGCGAGCTGACCCAACTGATCGAACGACGGCAGGCGGCCGGCGATTATGATGGCGTGATTGCGACACAGGCGGAGCAGCAGCAGTTCCAGAGCACCCGTCAAATCGGGCCTTCGCCAACAGGTGAGTTTGACGAACTGGCCGCGCTCAAAGCGGAATACAGGCAGACGCTTGCCGAGCAGAAGATCGGGCGCGAACGCAAGCGGGTCGCGCTCTCGAGGAAGTATACCAACGATCTGGACGATCTGCTGCGCACGCACACTCGCGAGGGGCGTCTGGAGATCGCTGCGGTGATCAGCGCGGCGATCAAGCGGGAAAAGGGAAGCCCCGACCTGCTGGAGGCGGAGGCGGCGCTGGCAAACCTGCCCGGCGGCGCGACCGAGGTTGCGCCCAAAGTCGTCACGCCGAGCACCACCGGTGTGAACGAGTTGCAGGCGATGCGCCAGGCGCTTGACAGCAAGCTGATCGAACTGGAGGGGGGCTACGAGACCCAGCGGGCGCAGTGGCCTGACCAGTACATCGCGGCGCTGAAGCGACAGATGGAGCAGTTTCAGAAAGCCGGCGATTTCTTTGGCTGGGACAGTGCCAATAAGGAACATGAGCGCTTCCTCATCGACCGTCGGCTCTCAGACGCGGACCTGGTCACCGGCCTGGAGCCGCTGCGGATGCTGCAGATGCGCCAGCTCGATATTCTGCGGGAGATCGGGAAGCGCCGCGCGCAGTCGGTGCGGACGTTGTTTGACGACCATAGCGCCAAACTCGAGGAGTGGACGCGGAAGCTGACGCGTGCGGGCGATATGGATTTGGCCGCCGCGGTGAGCGCCGAGATCCGCCAACTCAAGACCCGCAAGGAGTATGTGGCGGCGATCAAGGAGTTGACGCCTGCCGCCGAAGCCGTCACTGGCGGCGCGCCCGTTACGGAAACCAAAGCGCCCGAGTGAGGCACGCAAAGGGAGGCGAGAAATGGTCAACTGTCAGGCAAAGGTGATTGAGCAACGGATGCTGACGTCCGACTACTTTCTGATGCGTCTCGATGCACCGGAACTGACCGCCTCTGCGCGGCCGGGGCAGTTTGTTCACGTGCGCGTCACCGGACTGGACGACGCGTCGCTGCGCCGGCCGTTCAGCATCTATGACGCGTCCGATGGCGTGCTCGCCCTGATCTATAAGACCATCGGCCGCGGCACGGCGCAATTGGCGCGGCTGGCGGTGGGCGATGCGGTCTCGGTGATCGGCCCATTGGGAAACGGGTTCCCGCTCGACTGCGGTGACCGTATTCCGGTCCTGGTTGCCGGCGGCTATGGTGTGGCACCGCTGAGCTTTCTGGCGCGGCGACTGGCGCGGCGTGGGGTTTTGCTGGCGGGCGCGCGTGGCGCGGCCGACATCCTCTGCATCGACGATTTTGAGAAGCTGGGGTGGACAACCCAGATCGCGACCCAAGGTGGCTCGCGCGGTGAACAGGGACTGGTTACCGCCCTTTTGGACAGTTGGTTTGCGGCCCACCCAGGCACGGTTCCGGAGGTGTATGCGTGCGGCCCCGACGGTATGCTGCGTGCCGTCGGCGCGCGGGCGGTGGCGGCTGGCGCCCGCGCTTGGCTCTCTTTGGACAAACATATGGTGTGCGGCGTCGGCGCCTGCCTCTCCTGTGTGCAGCGGCTGCGCCGGGCCGACGGGAGCGAATGGGTTGGTCGTGTCTGTCACGACGGCCCGGTCTTCGAGGTTCGGGAGATTGTGTGGTGAGCAGAATCGACATGCGCGTGGAGCTGGGCGGCATCCAGATGAAGAACCCGGTCGCCGTGGCATCGGGAACCTTCGGCTACGGCCGTGAATATGCCGAGCTGATCGACGTCCGCAAGTTGGGCGCTGTCACGGTCAAAGGCGTCCGTCTGCAGCCTTGGCCGGGCAATGCCCTGCCGCGGCACGTCGAGGTGCCGGGAGGCATGGTCAATGCCATCGGGCTTCAAGGCCCGGGTGTCGAGGGGTTGATCCGCGACTATCTGCCGTTTCTGTGCGAAGCGGGCGTGCCGGTGATCGTCAACATCTGGGGGACGAGCGAAGAGGAGTATGCCGAAGTGGCGGCGCGGCTTGACGGCGTGCCGGGCGTTTCTGGGCTCGAGCTGAACAT
>CAYMLQ010000530.1:0-3183 GCA_964390795.1 uncultured Lentisphaeraceae bacterium | reverse complement strand
TGGGCGAGCCGAAGCCGTTGGCGCGTATCCACTGGAGCCAGCCGATCCAGACGGTCATCTGCGCGAGGTCGTGCGCGTAGGGGTTGATCTCGATGCCGTAGAGCTGCCACGGGCCGACCAGGGGGATGAAGGAGCCGAGCCCGTTTTCCATCGAATAGACGATGACCTCTTTTTCAAGATCCTTGAGCGCCTGCAGGGTGACGTAAAGGAAGTTGCCGGAGCCGCATGCGGGGTCGAGCACCTTGACGTTTTGAAGCCGCACGAGATAGGCGTGGATCAGGCTTTCCGACTCCATCCGGGCCTTGCGGGCTTGCAAAGAGGTTAGAGGTCGGAGATCAGAGATCGGAGGTCGGAGGTCAGAAGGCGGGGGTGCGCTCTTTTTGCCGGTGGTCAAAAGGGAGAGGACGGTCGTTCGGGTCTCGTCCCACTCCCAGCGCAAGGGGGTCATGACCATGGCGTCGACCAGAATACGGATGTCCTCTTTGCCGGTGAAGTGGGCCCCGAGCTGGGAGCGCTTGGCGGTGTCGAGTCCGCGCTCAAAGAGCGTGCCGGGTTCGAGCCAGCCTGAGTTGATGCCAGAGCACAAGAATTTGAGGCTGGAGGCGAAGACGTCTAAGGGCTTTTGTTCTATGCTGTGGAGGCAATGTCAAAACAGGGAGATCAATGATGCAGACAAACTACCGTTTCTCATTCGGGCCTTGGAATATTCACGAAGGCGCGGACCCGTTCGGCCCGGCTGTCAGAAGCAGTTTGACCTTCGGGCAAAAACTGAAGCTCTTCCGGCCCTTGGGCTACGAGGGGGTTCAGTTCCATGACGATGACGCTGTTCCCGGTCTGAACGACCTTGACGGAGCCGGCATCCAGAAGCAGGCGAAGAAGCTCAAACGACAGTTGGACGGGGAGGGCCTGGTGGCGGAATTCGTGGCGCCCCGCTTGTGGGAGGACGCCCGCACCATCGACGGCGCCTATACGTCGAATGACGCGGCCTGCCGCGCTTACGCCATCCGGAGGAGTCTGTGTGCGGTCGACATCGCCAACGCGCTGGGCACCAAGCTGATCGTGCTCTGGCTTGCGCGCGAGGGCACCTATTTGAGAGAGGCCAAAGACAGCAAGCGGGCGGTCGACCAGCTCGTCGTGGCGATCAACAGCATGCTCGAGCACGATCCCTCGATCCGGATCGCGATCGAGCCGAAGCCGAACGAGCCCGTCGATCACACGTACATTCCCACGACCGGCCACGCGATTGCGCTGGGGCACCTCTGCTCCGACCCGTCGCGGGTCGGGGTGAACATCGAGAGCGCGCACGCGATCCTCGCGGGCCTTGACCCCTCGGATGAGATGGGGTTCGCCCTTGCGCACAAGAAGCTTTTTTCCGTGCATCTCAATGACCAGAACGGGCTGAAGTTCGATGAGGATCGCAGTTTCGGCAGCATCGACTTGCGCCGCGCGTTCAACCAGGTGCGCATCCTTGAGAAACACGGCTACGGAACAAACGGGGAGTTTGTCGGCTTGGACATCAAGGCCATGCGCACGCAGAAGCAGAAGGTGGCGACCAAGCATCTCTCCAACAGCCGGACGATTTTCCTGAAGCTGCTGGACGTGGTCCGCAGCCAGGATGAGAAGAAGATTGACCAGCTGGTGGCCGCGCGCGACTACGAGGAGCTGGATCTGTTGATCGTCAACGCCTTGATGGGTCAGCGGCAATAGAATAAGGGGAGAGCGTGTGATGAGAACCTGGAACAGACGGCAGTTTCTGGCGGCCTCCGGCGCCGCATCGGCGAGTTTCTTTGTCGGGTGTGCGACCGCCAGGCCGCGCCCGATAGGGCCGAACGAGAAGATCAACCATGCCTGCATCGGTGTGGGTGGCATGGGCTACAACGATCTGCAAAACTTCAAGTCCCATCCTCGCGCGCAGATCGCGGCGATCTGCGATGTGGACAAGACCCACCTGGATAAGGCGGCCGCGCTCGTGCCGGACGCCCGCCGCTATACTGACTGGCGCGAGATGCTCGCCAAGGAGGGCGACCGCATCGACTCGATCAACGCCTCGGTGCCCGACCACATGCACGCGTTGATCGCGCTGACGGCCATTCGCGCGGGCAAGCACGTGTACTGCCAGAAGCCCCTCTGCCACGATGTGGCGGAGTGCCGCGCGCTGGCCGAGGCGGTTCGGGGCACGGACGTGGTGACCCAGCTCGGCACGCAGCACGCAGCGGGCGTGGGCGACCGCATGGGCGTGCAGTGGCTGCGCGAGGGCGCGGTGGGCACGGTTCAGAAAGTCATTCTCTGCTCGAATCGCCCGGGCGCGATCGACGCGTACCGTCTGGTGGGGCCGCGTCCGGTCAAAGGCGAGCCCGCGCCCGCGCATCTCGCGTGGGACCTGTGGCTGGGCACGGCGCCCGAGCGCGACTACGCGCCCGCGATTTACCACCCGTCCAAATGGCGCGCGTGGCAGGATTTCGGCACGGGCTGGTCGGGCGATATCGGCTGCCATATCTTCGATGCCGTATGGAAGGGCATGGAACTGGGCGCGACCGCTCCGCTGACGGTGACGGCCGAGGTGCAGGAGTCCTGGAAGAACGATCGGGCGCGGCGCGCCGACGTGTGGCCGCAGAGCGACCACATCACGTGGGCCTTCCCCGGCAACACGTATACCGGCGGCAAAGGCTTTACGATGGAGTGGTTCGACGGCCTGATCTATCCGCCTGCCGACGTGCAGGCCCTCGCCAAGGAGGCGGGGTTCAGCGAGTATCCGGCCGAGTCGGCGATGGTCATCGGAACGGAGGGCGCGTTGCTGCTGCCCCACACCTCGGGGCCGGTCCTGCTGCCCAAGGGCAAGTTTGAAAAGCGCGAGAAGGCCAAGCTGCCCGCCCGCAACCACTACCACCATTTTCTCGACGCCTGCCTGGGCGGCGAGATGTGCGAGTCGCACTTCACCCAGACCGGCCCCATGGCGGAGACGATCATTCTCGGGACGGTTGCGATCCGCGTGCCTGACACGGTGCTGAAGTGGGATCCTGCGGGCTTGAGGATCACGAACTCCGAGGCGGCGGACAAGCTGCTTCGCCGTTCGTATCGCAAAGGCTGGAGCGTTTAAGGATAAGGGGGCGGGTATGGCGACGGATGTACTGATTCTGAACACGGCGGTGCTGGATCTGAGAAGCCCGGATTTCGCGTTCTGCG
>CAYMLQ010000529.1:0-3184 GCA_964390795.1 uncultured Lentisphaeraceae bacterium | reverse complement strand
TTTTCATAAGCCTAAGCCCCGTCACTTTCAATCGTTGGCGCGGTCGCCCCCGCCTTTCGACGTTCCTTGCGACTCGCCGCGCCCATATTCGCTTCGAAACTCCGAGGGCGTCTGCCCCGTATACCTGCGGAAGAAGGCGGCGAAGTAGGCCGACGTGCAGAACCCCAACTCATACGCGATATCCGTGACGCTGCGCGCGTTCATTTTCAGCAGTTCGCGAGCCCGTTCGACCAGTCTGCGAGCCACATAGTCAGCAGGCGTGAACCCCGTTTCTTGAGTAAAATGGGAACGAAAGTGTCGCTCACTCATGCCCGCAGCCTTGGCCATGTGCGCGACGGTTGTCCGCTCGCCAGGATTCGCGGCCAGCCAATGAATGGCACGTTGAACAGACGCAGAATAACCCGCTTCGCAACTCTTCAACTGCACGAGCGACTCACGATAGTCGCGGCCTAGCAGGACCAGCAATTCATGCAGCAAGGACCGGGCCATGACCGAGCTGTCCGGCCGCCGTCGGCGATACTCCCCGATCAATCGTTCAAAACAAGCGCCCGTGACGGCGGAGTACGTGAACACCGGCGGCAAGCCGCAGGCGACAAACGGCTTGAGCAGCAACCGCGTCTGACTGACCGACAGGCCCGGCAACGGCCTGTCTGCGCGTGTGGGAAATCGAACCTGCAACCAACTGAAGCCTGCCCGTTTGATCAGCCCACCCTCACCCCCGTGCAGTTGGTTTGAAAGGGTCAGAAACGCCTGGCCTCCCCTTACCGTGTACATGCGTTCCCGCGCTTCGACCCACATGCTCAGGCTGCCCGAGCGCACGAAATGAACCTCGACGATGCCGGTGTGGCGGTGTCCAGGCAGCGCGTGTTTAACCGCCTGATGCAGATCCAGACAACCGATAAGCGGCACTTCCCGAAGCAGAGCCGTCCGCCCCTCGTAGGACTCGCGCCGCAGCAGCGGCTCCGAGCGCCATACGGTGTCGCGTGTCTCCGCCAGCAAATCAACCGTAGTCATGTGACGTACAATACCACACGGAGAAACGCAGCTCAATCGCTGAGCGCACGGGCATCGCACGTAGGGGAGTGGCCCATCAACGTTTTTCGGCACTGCCGCCAATTGATTGCGAGGCGACCGACGACCACCTATACTACGGTTACAAATGACCTTATCGAGAGGAGCGCACGGTGGCAACAGTCTCAACACGGGGAATCTCGGCTTCAACCTTCGGGCAGGGCGAGGCGGCTCGGCGTATCGGCCGCCGGAACTTTCTGGTCCAGGGCGGCGCGCTCGCTTTGGGGCTGGGGTTGGGGCCGAGGTTTGCTTCTCTCGCAGCCACGTCTGACGCCAAGCCGTCCGCCTCCTCCGTGCTCGGATGGAACGTCAGCGTGCAGCACTACACCTATCGCCGATTCTCTCTGTTCGAAGCGATGGACCTGTCGGCGGCGGTCGGCCTTCGTTACTTCGAAGTCCGCAGCAACCTGAAGCTGGGGCCGAAGTGGCCCGGCGCGAGTGCGAATGAGAGCATGCCGGTTGACGCGCGCCAGGCCTTCAAAGCCCGGCTCGCCGACGTGGGCTTGTCCGTCCCCAGCGTATTCGCCGACTTCACCGGCAAGCCCGACCAAGCCAAGCGCCTGTTCGAGTTCTGGAAAGAGTTTGGCACGGCGGTCATCGTGGCCGAGCCGGATGTCAGACTGCTCGACACCCTTGAGCCGCTGTGCGAGACGTACGGCATGAGTGTGGCGCTTCACAACCACCAAAAAGGGAAGTCTTTCTACTGGAGCCCGAAAGTCGTGCTGGATGCGTGCGCAGGTCGGGGAGCGCGAATCGGTGCCTGCGCCGACGTCGGGCAATGGGCGCGTTCGGATCTGGATCCGGTCGACTGTCTGCGGAAGCTCGGCAGCCGCGTGCTCAATGTCCACCAGAAGGACGTACACAAGAAAGGGGACCTCAACGCCGGCAACACCGTCCTTGGAGAAGGGCAGGCCGAATGCGCCAACACGCTCAAGGAACTCAGGCGCCTGGGTTACAAAGGAGTCGTCGCCATCGACTTTGAGCATGACACGCCGAAACTGCAAGAAGACATGGCGAAGAATATCGCCTTCATCGAGGAGCAAGCCCGGCAGCTTGTATGACTTTTATGAAACAGCCCTTACAAAACACAGTGACTTTAATGCGCCTATCCCTCAGCGGCTTGGTCGCGTTCCTCATCGGAACAGCCCCTGTCCTTCACGCGGCGGATTCGCCCGTCCTAAGCGCCGAAGCGCGCCTGCGCATCGAACAAGCCTTGCCGGCGAAAACAACGGCCCAACCCGCCAAACCCCGCCGATTGCTGATCTTCACGCGCAACGTGGAATACAAGGGCCACACGCCCTCCATTGCGAGCGCCTGCGAGGCATTCACGTTCATGGGCAAAAAGACCGGCGCGTTTGAAACCACGGTCAGTGACGATCCCGCTGTCTTCGAGCGCGATTCGATCTGGAAGTTCGACGCCGTGTTCCTCAACAACACCATCGGCAACCCTTTCACCAACGCCAATCTTAGGCAGAATCTCCAGGAGTATGTCACGGGTGGCGGCGGACTTATGGGTGTTCACGGCACCTCGATCGCGTTCATGCACTGGAAGTGGCCGCCGGTCGAGGACTGGCCGGAGTTCGGCAACATGATCGGTGCGCGCGGCGCGGCGCATCCCCACGCCAACGAGCGCGTTCGTTTCAAAGTTGACGAGGCGGAGCACCCGTTGAACCGCGTGTTCGGCGGACAGGGCTTCGAGATGACCGGCGAGTTCTTTCGCTTCCACGAACCCTATTCCCGCGACCGCGTCCGTGTGCTGTTGAGCATGGACACGGCGAAGACCGATCTCTCGGGGCTCAAGCAGGGCGATTCCTCGCTACGGAAGGACGGCGACTATGCGATGGCCTGGGTGCGGAATTACGGTCGTGGACGCGTCTTCTACTCCACTATCGGCCACGGCCCGGAGATCTTCGAGGACGCGAAGATGCTGCAATTCTATTTCGACGCGGTTCAATTCGTCCTCGGCGATCTGCCCGCGCCGACCACGCCCAGCGCGAAGCTCTCGCCCGCCGTTCTCGCGCAGGAAAAGCTCGGCTGGCGCATCGGCATCGAGGCTTACACGTTTCACAAATACACCTTCTTCGAGGCCATCGAGAAGACGGCGCAGCTCGGA
>CAYMLQ010000528.1:0-3189 GCA_964390795.1 uncultured Lentisphaeraceae bacterium | reverse complement strand
AACGCGTCTAATACACAACCATTATAGTCTAATTACTTTTTGGCAGTGGTATAAGCTGGCCTGTCAAGGACACATGGTGTGCATCTTGGCAGGAGAATATCAGCCATGATATCGAAGGAAGCACTCATCGGGCGGCTGCTCACAGCCACCCCCGACCAACTGAACGCAGTCGAGGCCGTCTTCAACGGACGGGCTGAAGCCAAGCAGGAGCGGACCTCGACCCGCATGCTGGACTACCGGCAAGCCGCCGTCGCGCTCAACGTCAGCCGCCAGACGATCCGCCGCATGATCGCCGCCGGACGGCTGAGCACGGTTGAGATTCGCGCCGGCCGCACCCGCGTCCCAGAGGCCGCGATCATCGCCCTTGTCGCCAGCGCCACGCGGAAAGGCAAGGTGTAGCATGAAGCCGAAGACATCCCCTTTCTTCCTGTGCAAGTTGAGAAACCGTCCCGACGCGGTCTGCCGCAAACTGCCGCGGTGCGCAACGTGCGGGCACGTCCTGCGCTTCTCCTTCGGTGACAGCCTCTGCACCGATTGCGCGGGCGAGGCCGACCGCGAGAGGAAGGCGGCGCGTCATGTCGCCCGCTAACCGCAGGAGGACGGCACACGCAGCACACACACCGAAGCCGTCCATCCCAGCCGAGAACGACGAGCGCAGTCTGGCCGGAGCGTTGATCGGCAATGGCGAAGCGGCACTGCGCGAAATCTCAGGTCTCGGACTGACACCCGGCCACTTCACTCAACCCGAATGCAGGCAGGTCTTCGGCGCGGTGGAACGGCTGGTCGCCAGCAAGACCCCGTTGGAGTCAAACGCAATCGTTGCCGAGGCCGGCATTGATACAACTGCCTCATGCGCTCTGATTGATGTCGGCTGCATCGCTGCTAATTCACGGTATCACGCGATCCGCGTCCGCGACGCCTATCTGAAACGGCAAGCCAAAGCCGCGTTGGATGGCTCCGACGGACTCGCAGCCCTGAAAATGACGGTAGAGACGATCCGGCTGGACTTAACCAAGGCTGGGGGCGGTGAGCCGTCAGGGTTCACCGCCCGGTCGTGGGGCGAGTGCGTGGAGATCGAACTGCCGCCCAAGCGGTTCATCATGGGGGAACTGTTCGCCCAAGGCCAGATGCAGGCGATCTTCGGGCAGGGAGGTCTGGGCAAGTCACGCCTCGCGCTGAACATGGCCCGCAACCAAGTGTTGGGGCAGCCCTTCCTTGGCATGGAATCAGAAACCCAACCCATGCGCCACCTTTTTGTCGGCAGCGAGAACGACCTGCACCGTTGGCAGATCGACACGCGCTGCATGTCCAAGGGGCTGGCGAAGGAACAGACCGGAGCGCTCGCGAACCACATCCGGGTGACCACCTTGGAGAAGCAGGGTGACACGTTCATCAATCTGGGCGATGAAGAAAACGTACGGAAGTGGCGCGACACCCTCCGGGCATGGCCGCCGGACGTCCTGTGGGTGGACCCTTGGGGCGATGTGCTTGAAGGCGACGGTTTCGACTGCGATGTGAGATCGACACTCTCGACCCTGCGCAAACTGGCGGGTGAGGTCACTCCCGACTGCGGTGTCGTGATCCTCGCCCATGCGCGGACCGGAGCGGCGAACATCGCCCAGGCCGCCGGGTTCGATGCGGCCAACTTCGGCAAGGCCAGCAAGGCGCTGTTCTCCTGCGCCCGCGCCGTCGTGAACATTGCGCCGTACGATGCCTCCAAGAACCCGGATCTCGCATGGGTGCCGGCCAAGAACAACAACGGCACACTGCCGGAACCCTTGCGCATACGCCTCGACCCGCAGACGCTGACGTATTCGGCCGTTGAGGTTCTGGACGTTGGGGCATGGCAGGAAGGGGTCAAGACCGCCTCGAAAACGACATGGAGGAAAGCGGGCGTAAGTTTTGATCCGGACGCGGTGCTGGGCTTGGCAGCAAAGCCACTCACCAAAACGGAACTCCATGCGGCGGTAAGAGGGTGGGGCGTGACGGAGCGCGACACTCGTGCAGGGCTGGACGGGCTTCTAAGAACGGGCAAACTTGAGGAGCGCAAGTCCGGCAACCGGAACGCCAAGCTGATCGGAACGCCCCAAAGTTTCCAAACATGACAAAGCCCGCGTCGGGTTTGTCGAGTTTGTCGAATTAAGCCGTCCGGCAAACTTGACACACACGGCCTTATAGGGCGTGTGTCGAGTTTAGACGGCGGAGCACAACGGGAGCGGATACAGACAGTACCCCATCCTCAACAAGACAGCGAACAGGAATGCACACCATGAACAGCGACGACCAACTCATTGAAGCGGCAGTCAGATCACTCTGCAGCACGTCAGAACCCCAGGCAGGAACATTGATGGGACGACGCTTTGACCCGGCCCGAGTCCCGCATGCCTTATACCGCGAGCTTTTCGGGCCATTCTTTCTCATCCCCGTAAGTCACGTCATCGGAACTCGGCACTGGGGGCGACCGCCAGACGTTGAGATCGCCACCGTGTTCATGCCCATCATGCCGCATTTTTCCGAACGCAGCCTGGCGCTTCTCAAACGCTACCTGAAGCAGCAGCCAGAAGAGGTCTGGCAGTGGGTCGAACGTCAGGCGGAGAAATATAGTGCATCCGCGCTGTTCGGCACGTATTGCACTAACGAATTTGAAGCCATGCTGGACGCGCTTCTGTGGCAATGGCAAGACGCGCTTACCCCATGCTGCGGGTATTTTCCCAGATTGTTGGAAGCGGAACGACTGCTGTGGGAGATAGGGGCTCTGGAGCAACGGCAACTGGGGGGCTGAATGCCACCCCGTGCAGCAGGGGGAAAAGGGGTGGGGGATGGGTTGGAAAATGGGGAGAGCATGGGGGCGCATGCGGGATGAGGACGGAAAAGCATGGAAGAGCGAGGCGGCAGGTGGGAGAGGCAAAGGGCAAACACAGGGGGGAATGTAGGGGGATGGCGTTTTTTGTGTCCGTCCGAACGCCTCGAAGGTGTAGCAATAACAACTTTCCCTCAAGTTGCTACGGGATCGACCGGCGAAAAGAGCGGCATGAGAAGCAACGGTGGTTGGCAGGTTGGTAGGTTAGTTGGTAGGTCGTACCAAGCTACTCCAGCGGTATCCAGCGGAATACGGCCAATCGCCCGTTAAAACAAAAAACCCCGAAAACATTGGCGTTTTCGAGGTTTTTTAGCTCTAAAAGATGGTCG
>CAYMLQ010000527.1:0-3195 GCA_964390795.1 uncultured Lentisphaeraceae bacterium | reverse complement strand
GAAAGCACGGCGTCAGCGTCTCGCACAGGACAGGCATGGTGTTCGCCGATTTCGTTGACGCGATCGACCGGCAGCGCCCTGTAGCTGTTGTTGTCAACACCGACGACGCCGACGCCGCGCACTGGGTCGTGTGCTATGGCTACGGCAGGCGCCCGAACCGGGTCTTCATCGCCGGTACAGGCATGCCCCTGGTTTCCCGCAAGGAGTACTCGTGGCTTGAGTTCAGGAAATACCACTGGGCTTTTGTCGGCGAGGGCCTGGTTTGCCGGAAACCCAGGGCGAAGGCGAGGCCTAAATGAAACCGACCATATTGAAAGGTATCCGCAGTGTCCGCCAGCGTGACGGCCACGGCTGCGGCTTCTGCGCCTGCGCCAGCGTATACCGCTACTACGGTTTGGACACGCGCAGTCTCAGGCAGCGCCTGGGCACCGACAGCCATTCTCTGCCGTTCGTCCTGCCGTTTAGGAGCAAGATAGAGGCGCTTATGGACAGGCTCGGGCTGGACACGAGGGGAACCCTGTGCCCGGACGTCTTCGCAGTGCTGGCGGGCGACGGTTTCGACTGCGCTTATGCCGCCGGCTGTTACGGCGGTTACAGGAAGGCGCTTCACAGGCACCTAATGTCCGGCCACCCCGCGCTTGCGCTGGTGTCCGGCTTGGCGCACTGGATCGTGATCGCGGGCATGGACGACGACGGCGTCACGGTCCTAGACAGCAGCGGCTACTGCGACCCCCTTGGCGAAGACCGGCTCAGGTTCCGGCTCTCGCACGAAATGTTCGGTGCGGCCGTATGCGGGGTCGTCTTCGTGAAGCGCGGCCGGCGCTCACGCGTGCGTGAGATGGCCAACGGCGACTACGTGCGTGAGTACGCACGCGGAACCGCCTTCTTTCTCAAGTGCCTGGGCCGGGCGGTTCCGCACTGGCTGGGCCTTGCGTAGAGCTTAGAGGCTTCGCCGACCAGTCACATATCACTGGAACCTGACCCTGCCGTCGACGCGGAACATTGGTGCGCCGTTGACATGTAAGGTTATGTCCCGGCCCGCGCCTCTGCCACTGACGCGGAAATCGCCCTCTATCACATTTGTCAGGCAGTTCAGGACGGCAGCGCAGTAAGACAACTGGTTGCTTGGACACATAACCTCGACCGCTGCGCCAGGCATGAACCCCATGTACGTGCCGTCGGCGAAATCGCAGGCTGCCGCTTTCCCCATAAGGTAAGCCATCTGCTGCGTCAAGAGCCGTCGTGGCTGGCTGCCGGCTTCACACTGCAGACGGAGCCTGGGCTGATCGCCGAAGCCAGGCACGGAGGCAGCCCTAAGTTCAGCGACAAGGTTTTTTGCTAGGTTATCCGTTAGAGGTCGGAAGGATGCATTCCAAGACGTGTACTCATCCAGTTGGCGGACCAAGGCCTCATTCACTGAACGGAGAGATCCAATCTCCTCGGCAAGACGGGCCTGATGCCGATCACTTCGCCTGCTTCCCTCGACGGTCACCGCTATTGCGACCACGCAGAACAACACATACAGTGCCACAAGCCCGTATAGAGCCTTGCGATGCACTTTAGTCCGCCTGTCGCGCCACCAATGATTCAACGCAAGGCCCAACAAGGCCACTGCAGATGTTAGCACCTGTGAGATTAGCTGTAGAGTAAGCATAGCGTTCCCTGGATGTGGTGGTAAGCGTCGGCATCTACGAAGATGTGCAGCAAAACGCAGCCTCCTCACTTGTCAGCATGCCGATCGCTTTCATCCTCCGCTCCTCTCAGCCTGCAGGTGTTCGACAGTTTCTGCCGAACCTTCAGGCATCGACTGCCAAGAGATCCTGGCCAATCCCTTGCCCTTGTTCTTGCCCTTGCAGAACTTATCCCTGTCGATCATGCGGGACTCGAATTCGAATTTCTCACTGATCTTCACGACGAGGAGTTTGTTGAAGTTCCCCTTGCGGCTCACCAGCACCTTATTAGAACCCTTCTCCGGAGAGATGGTCTTGATCTCGACAACATCGTTGCCCATACGCCCGTCTGAACCAGGGGTATGCGGCCTATGGCGAACGATGCCATACACTATTTCAGCGTACAGCTCGCCGAGCTCCCCCCAGATCTGGAGATAGCGGCCGGTAACACCGCAGTAATTTCGTGCGACTTCGACAAGGTCGATGAAGATCTGGGCCACGGCCGGATCAGCCTCCGGATACTTCTCAGCCATATCCCTCTTAAAGATCTCATCGTTGATCCATTCCCAACTCACCCACTCGCCGTCGTCATAGATGCCGTCAGTGTCGTCCTTAAGTTCCCGTCCCGTCATTGAACATTGCATTGTCATCTCCCCTTTACTCCCGGTCTGCACAGACGGCTGTTACTTGGTTCCGCTATAGCGAGCGGAACAATCGCGACCCATTTACACAGAACTTACCACACGCGATAACAGGCTTCAAGACCGTAGGCGACCGTAAGCGTCCGGCCGCTTACTCAAGACCGGACTATGTGCCGCGCACGCCCCCACATCACCCACGCTTTCACAAACCCCAACCCAAGGAGAACACCATGAGAGAAGCGATCATCAACTACGTCAGGGCCGGATACCCCGGCGTCTACCTGGTCTCATACGAAGAGACAAGGGCCGAAGCCGAACTCAAGGCCGCGGCCGCTGCCACAGACCACAACCTCTGCGCATGGTCAGCGACAGCCGGACTCGTTGACACAGGCGACGGCCGCAGCCTCGGCTGCGAGGATCCGATGGAAGCCGTCACGGCCATCGCTGGCCTGCCGGATAACACCGTGGTCCTGCTGCGCGACTTCCACATGTTCCTGCAGGACAGCAACCCCGTGCTGATCCGCGCCCTCAAGGACGCCCTCACTCACGCCAAGGCCAATGGCAAGTGTGTCGTGATCCTTGGCTGCCGCCGCACGCTGCCGCCGGAGCTTGAGCGTGAGTTCGTCACCATCGACCTCGCCCTCCCCGGCAAACAGGTACTGGGCGTCGTGCTCGACGGCATCTGCGAGAGTGCCAAGCTCAAGAAGGTCAAGGGTGACGCCAGGGATCAGATTCTGGACGCCGCCAGTGGCCTGACATGCGCCGAAGCCGAGAACGCGTTCGCCTTGAGCGTCGTGCGTAATAAGGCCGTCACACCCGCCTCAGTCGCCACGGAGAAGGCCAACGCCATCAAGCAGAACGGGCTGCTGGAGGTCGTGGAGACC
>CAYMLQ010000526.1:0-3221 GCA_964390795.1 uncultured Lentisphaeraceae bacterium | reverse complement strand
TTCATGAGCATCTTGTAGAACTTGAGCTGGTCGTTCGCGGTCGTCCAGAGCCCCGCGCCTGCCGACGCGAAGACGTGGGCGTCGTTGTAGGGCCGCTGCTGCATCTCGTTCTGCAGGCGGTATTGGGCGGGCGCATCCTTCACGCAGTCGTACATTTCCACCTGAGTCTTAAGCTGCTTGTCGGTCGGCCGGAACGAGCTGGACGCCATGCCGAGCGGATCGAGGACGCGCTCCTTGAGGAAGTCCTCCCAGCGCTTGCCGGTCACCACCTCAACGATGGCCGCGCCGATGTCGATGCCGGTGTTGGAATACTGGACCTTCGTGCCGGGCTCGAAGAGCAGCGGACACGCCGCCGCGATCGCCGCGGTCTGCCGGAGCGGGGCGCCGCCGGACCAGCCGCCGCCCTTGAGGTTGCCCTGCTTCGCGCAAATCTCGAACGGGAATCCGCCGGTGTGGTTCATGGCCATGCGGACGGTGAGCACGTTTTTCGCCTGGACGAGCCGCTTCACGCCGTTCGAGGTGGATTCGAGGATCCAAAGCTCCTTGAATTCCGGCAGGTATTTCGAAACGGGGTCTTCAAGCGTGATCTTGCCTTCCTCGACGAGGACCGCGATCGTCACGCCGCAGAAGCCCTTCGTCTGCGAGCACTGCATGTAGACGTCGTCCATCGTGATCGGACGCTTCGCCGCGACGTCGGCGTAACCGACGCAGGCGATCTCCTGCAGTCCGTCCTTGTAAAAAACGTTGATCGCGCCCGGAAGCTGTCCGTTCGCGACGTAAGGCGCGAGCGCGTCCTTCGCGAGCGTCGTTCCCGAATCCTTCGGCCCGTTGCAGACCGTGCAGCATCCCGAGATCATTGCCGCACCGATCATGAGCATCAGTAGTTTTTTCATCGTTGTCTCCTTATCCCTTGGCGTTGTTTATTCGCCTCCTTCTTCTGTGAATGTGGATCACACTATAGTATGATTTTTATCGAAAAGGCAAGCGGCATCCGTCGGCAGAAAAACGCATGGACAAGCACACGCGGGTACGGTAAAATATCTGCATAAATCGCAGGAAATGTGCATACTATGGAGGCGGCCATGAGGACAACGCTTGATCTGCCGGAAGATCTCTTGAAAAAGGCGATGCGGGTTTCTCGCATGAAAACCCGTACGGCGACGATTACGACGGCGCTAGAGGAGCTTGTTCGGAAAAGCCGGCTTCAAGGACTCCGCGAATTCAAAGGGAAAGTTGACTTGGACGTGGATCTGGACGTCCTTCGGCATCGCGTATGAATGTGCTGGTCGACAGTTCCGTCTGGATCGCTTATTTCCGCGGCTCCGATGCGGCGGCCCGCATGGATTGGCTGATTTCGGAAGGCCTGGTTGCCACCAACGACCTGATCCTAGCCGAGCTGCTTCCCTCCCTGCTGGTGCGGGGTGAAAGCCGGCTTGCCCGCCTGCTGCGTGAAACGGTGCGGTTTCCTTTGACGCCCGATTGGGACGATGTGATCAAACTGCAGACGGTTTGTCTGCGGAACGGTATCAACAAAGTGGGCATTCCGGATCTGCTCATCGCGCAACATGCGCGGCAACATCACCTCCGCCTCTATACGCTCGACCGGCACTTCACGCTGCTTTCCCAATATGCTCCCCTGAATCTTTTGTGAGACGGTGGCAGGGAAGAACGTGATCGGCAATACGCGCTTACTCGCGGGCCTCACACGCCACTAAACGACCGCGGCCTGCCACAGCGTTTTGATTGGCTGTGCCTTAGTACACGGGGGTCGTGTCTAACTACGACCCCCACTGCTACTTACAAGGAGGCTCCCATTTCGAGGCCTTGCCCACCGTCAACGCCGGGCCTCGAAAATTGCCCGCCTGATCGGCTCATGGTTGGCCACTCGCCCTTTCAGCGGCCCTCGACTTGACATAAGCAGTAGGCTCTAGGGGACATCGAGACACTAGCCACCCGCTTTTCTTTTCTCATTCCGCATCGGATGCATCGCTTCACGCCCCTGCCGCTGAACTCGCTACCGCTTTGAGCCCGCATACACTTTCTACATCCTTGCGAATCATCATATCACGCCACGAGGGGAAGCACAGTCTTGATTTTTTGAGGACGACAGGCTGGGGGAATCGGAGGAATGTTGGAATACTGGAATGGTGGAATGCTGGAATGGTGTAGGAAGAAGGCACATCTCGTTCTCAAACCCATCATTCCGCTATTCAATCATTCCAGTGAAGTTAGGGCTCGACCGCTGGGCGAACCATCGCGTGTCGAACCGGCAGCTCGCGAGGACCAGCCTTCTCCAAGGCTTCGGCTGACAAGCGCTCGTCCTGCGGATTGTGGTCGCTGTCACGATCGTAATCGTAATCCTACTCGTAATCGTAATCCATCCGGGAGAAAGATAAGGGGGAAAGATTATGATTAAAATTAGGATTACGATTAGGATTTCCGCGCCGAATATCTCGCCCGCCGCTCTTTCACGCTGAAGCCGATCGGCTTGCGTTTCGGCTCGGGCACGGTCATGAGTTCGTTCAGGACCTCGAAGACCACGCGGAACTGCTCGTCGTACTTGGACTCCAATTCGGCCAGATTCTGAGCCAGCTTGGCGTGGCTTTCCAGCATTTGACGCAGCTTCACGAAGGTGCGCATGATCGCGATGTTGACGTCGATGGCGCGGTCGCTGCGAAGCACAGTCGAGAGCATCGCCACGCCTTGCTCAGTGAAACCCCGCACTTTCTTCGAGAACTTGAGGTCACATGAGGATGTCACAATTTGTGATATCCTCATGATCTCCTCGCGTGTCAGCTCGAACATGAAGTCCACCGGAAAACGCCGAAGGTTGCGGGTTACCGCCTGATTCAAGACACGCGTCTCAACCCCATAAAGGGCCGCGAGATCCCGGTCCAGCATCACCTTCTGTCCTCGAATGAGATAGATGGCCCGTTCGATCCGTTCCACTGGTATGATCGCGTCATTCACGTAACACCTCCCGCATCTTCTGACAGGTTGCCAGTCGATGAGCGTGGTTCTTCAACTTCACTTGTTGAACCCCTTGTGATTCATGAACTCCCAAATGCGTCCCATCCAGGTGTAGCTGCCCGTGCCCGGGGCGGCCTTCCGCTGGAAGCAGTGATTGCGCGTGGCAAGCGTGTGGAGGTCGGACTGGATTCCCATGCGGCGGAGCTGCTCCCAGCATTTCACCGAATTCATCGCCGCCCAGCCGTCCGCAT
>CAYMLQ010000525.1:0-3222 GCA_964390795.1 uncultured Lentisphaeraceae bacterium | reverse complement strand
GCCGTGTCCGCTGGTTCGCCGGTCGGTTATGTCCGATCCAACAGAATGGCTCAGGGCGTCGGAGCTTTATGCTGCACTGACCCCGGATAAGCCGCGCATTGTGTTGGCCCACGGCAGTACGCAGACGTTTTCGGGACAATGGGCGGATGACGAGGAGGGCGGCGGCGCTGCCGCCAACCTGCTGGATCTGTCGCGTTTGCCTGTCGCGGAGATCGACTACATCGCTCTTGGCGACTGGCACGGGACCAAGCAGATCGACGCCAAGGCGTGGTACGCCGGCACGCCGGAACTGGACCGGTTCCCGAAAGGCGGCGAGCATGATCCGGGCAACGTCCTGATTGTGGAGGCACCGCGCGGCGGGGTGCCGCAGGTCACTCGGGTCGTGACCGCGCGCCTGAAGTGGAATGACTTGACCTTCGATTTTGCCGACGACGCGGCGCTGGACACGCTGCAAGAGCGCCTGGCCGTCCTTGTGGGTTCGCGTGCGAACGAGGATCTGCTGCGTCTGACGCTCACGGGTTCGGTCGGCATTGAGGCGGCCAACCGGCTGGAGCAGATCATCGAGTCGCTGGAGGCGCGGTTGCTGCGATTGAAACTTGCAAACCGGACGCTGATTGCCCCGACTGATTTGGAAATTCAGGCCTTGACCGCGCGCAGCGGCGATCCCCTGATTGCCAGCGTGGCACGCAAGCTTGTGGAACGAGCATCCGGAGAGAGCGACGACGCCCAGGTCGCCCGGATCGCGTTGCGGGAACTTCATGCGGCATGCACACAGGAGGTGCGGGCATGAAACTGCTTTCAGCCACTGTGCGTAATTTCCGCATTCACCGCGACGTGACGGTCAGCTTCGATCCGTCTCGAACGTTGGTCGGCGGCGCGAATGAGACAGGCAAGAGCACGCTGATCGAAGCCATTCACCGCGGGCTGTTCCTGAAGGCTACCGTGACGGGCGAAGCCCAGAAGAGTATGGTCTCGACGCTCTACAATGGTCATCCCGAGGTCGAAATCCGATTCGTCACCCAGGGCGCTGAATACCTGATCAAGAAGCGGTTCAGCGGTGCGAACGGCGCTGCGCAATTGATTCAGGTCGGGGGGACGGCCTGGCAGGGCGAAGAGGCCGAGGTGCGGCTGAATGCTCTGCTGGGGGTGCCGGACGTGGGCGGAGGTCGCGGCATTCTGGAGCGGGTCAGCGGGCAATGGGCGCATCTCTGGGTGTGGCAGGGCATGAGCGGGAACGATCCGGCCACGTCGACGGCCGGGCAGCAGACGGAACTGCTCCAGCAGCTCCAGCAGGCTGGCGGCGCGGTCGCTATGCAGTCCGAATTCGACGCCCGGGTGGCGGCTCGCTTTACGGAAGCCAAAGAGCGCATCTATGTTCGTTCCGGCGGCAGCGTGAAGAAAGGCTCTGACCTGGATCGGGCGCAAACGGAGGTCGCGCAGGCCCGCGTGCAATTCGGCGAAGCTTCTGAGCGCATGAATCGGTTAGCGCAGTCGGTCCGGGAATACGAGGAAGCGTCCGCCACCCGTCAACGCGCCTCTGTTGACCTCGAGAAACTCGCCGCACAGAAGGCGCTGGTGGAGGACAAGCTGGCTCAGGCCGAAGACCTCCGCCGGGTCGAGGAGAGGCAGGCGGCAGCGGTCAAGAGTGCCGGTGACAAGGTCGCCTCTTTGGAGACCGTTGAAAAAAGCATCGAGGGGTTACGAGCGTCTGTAAGCCTGTTTCAGGCATCCTTGCTGCCCAGACAGACTGACGAGCAACGCGTTGTTCAAGCGCTTGGAGCCTGTCGCGAGCGGGTCGCGGCGGCCGAAGGCAAGTATGATGAGGCCCTTAAAGACACGCGGGCTGCGCGGCTGAGGAATGAACTCGCAGCCGCTTGGGTTGGGTGGTTCGAAAAGAGTTCCCGCGAAGGGGAACTTCGAAAGCGGTTGGAACGCGTTCAGGCGCTCGAAGCGGAAATAGCTGGCTATCGAGCGGAGCTGTCACAGCTTGTCGCCATAGACAGGAAGGCCTTCTCCGCCCTCCAGGAAATGGAAAGCAAGCAGGCGCAGGCACAAGCGGCGCTGAACGCCATGGCCGCTGAAGTTGAGCTTGTTGCAGCCCATGAGACTGTGCGGATCGGCACTGCCGAGTTGAGCGTCGGCAAACGCCAGATGATCGTCGGGCCGACGGAGGTCAGAATCGGCGACGTGTTAAGCTTGAAAATATACCCCGGTGGCGGTGATAGTCTGACAAAAGCACGTGACGAGATGCGTGTGGCGCAGGCGCGTCTACAGCGCTCCCTGGACGGGTATGGATTGACGTCCGTTGCGAAGGCGGCAGAGGTGTTGGCAAAGAGGATGGAGCTGGAGCGCAAGAGCGCTGAGGCAGAAGCGGCTGTTTCAGCGCTGGACGCCGAGGATCTGGAGGTCATATGCGATTCGGCGAAAGACGAGCGTGATGCCGCTGAAGCCGACGTCACACGTCGCATGGAACAGATCGGTTGCCAAGAACGACCGGCATTCTTGGCGGACGCAAAAGCATGTTTTCGGCGCGAGGACAAAGCGCTTCACGACATTGAAGCCGGTGAAATGGAGGCGAAGGTTTCGCGGGACGCGCTGGTGACCGAACAGAACGGCTTGGCCGGAAAGTTGAAGACGCTTCAAGGAGACATTGCGAAAGACGCTCAGAAGCTCACGGGGGTTGAGGCGCAGTTGAGAATGCTGCTGGATAACCATGGCGGAGATGACGCGCGAGCGAAGACGCTTGCAGGCACTCGCAAGGCGTGGCAGGATGCGAGTGCCTTGCTCGCCCAAACCCAGACGGCGCTGGCAGCCTTGCAACCCGATCAGTTGAGCCAAACGTGCGACCGGCTGCAGCGGGCGATGACGGCGAAGGATCAAGAGCGCCAGGATGCAGAGACGCGACGCGCCGTAGGTCAGGCCGCGCTTCGTTCGGACGGCGCGGAAGATCCCCATGCCGCACTGGCGCAAGCTGAGGCCAAGCAGGCTTCGGCCGAGGAGCATTTGTCCGGCGTCACTCGCAAAGCGCAGGCTATCGCGCTGATCGACGAGCTGTTCCAGCAGGAGCAGCGCGCTTTGGCTGACCGGTTCTCGCAGCCTTTGGCGGAGAAGATAGGCGACTATTTGAAACGGCTGTTCGGGCCGGAGGCACGGGCTGTCGTGGCCTTTGCAGACAACGCCTTCAAGAGCATTGAACTTGTGCGCTCAACCCAGGGCGGTGCC
>CAYMLQ010000524.1:0-3223 GCA_964390795.1 uncultured Lentisphaeraceae bacterium | reverse complement strand
GTAAGTGTGCCCGCTCCGTTCTTGATGAGCCCCTGCGTTCCCTGCAATTTAACACCGACCGTCGCGGTTTGGTTATCCACGGTGATGGTCGGAGTGCCAGAACTCACCGCCAGCGTCAGCGTCGAATTCGTAAGGTTCCAATTGTGGCTCGGCGTCGTGTCGCCGAAGCGGAGCGTGCCGACCGTGCGCGCAGCGTCATTGTTGACAAATGCACCGGCAGTAATATTCAGCGTGCTGAAGTCCGCGATTGCATCTGTGCCATCGGCAACCGTGCCCGACAACCAGTTGCCGGTTGTGCTCCATGCCCCGCCTGCCAAGTTCGTCCATGTCCCGTCCGCGCCGAGAGCGCCCTGCGCCAGAACCACAACCGCCGCGACTATCACTCCCTGAACCGCCTGCCTGAGAATCATCCTTGCGTTCATAAACACACACTCCTTCCGTTTTCTGCAAGACACTGGTCCGCGAAACGTCGCATGACCTGACCCATGTTTAATTCGTCCTGCATTATCCGCATCCATCCGCCAAATGCAAACGGTTCTTTATTGTACGTACACCTAACGCGGTCGCCACCCGCTTAAGTTCGTGAGTTCGTTGGTGCGGTAGTGCGCACGTTGGCTGACGGGGACTTGATGCGGAGCCGTCCGGAAAAGCGCGCTTGCGCAAGTCTCAGGAGCCTAGGACGGACGGAATGTCGAGTAGTTCGTTCTCGATCCCCACAGGACGCACACGCACCGGCCGTATTTGGCGCGTGGTCTCGCCGGCCACCCACCGGCCTCTCAACATCCAACGCACGGGATGAGCCGGAACGCCCTTCTGGTTGCGGCGCAACAGCGTAACCAGCATATCTACCGCGGCCGCCTCGATCCCGTCACTTTCCTGATCGATGCCGGTCAAACCCTCCAGTTCTTTTCCCCATACGTGAAGAGATGCAAAGCCGAGCTTGATCGGCACATTGAACCCCCACTCGTTCAGTGGCAGGACTCCCGGGCTGACCACCGCCTCCAAACGGTTCGTCCGGACCCATTGCCGCACTAACGCGGGCGTCAACTCATCGACGATCAACGGGCGCAGAACCGACTCATACCCCCGCAGCGACCGCCAAACGAAATAGGCGCCCGACCAACGATGATGGGTCCTCAGATCGTCCTCGGATTTCAAGCACAAGCCGATCCGCCGGTAGCCCAGCGCCTCCAGCTCGTCCAACGCCATGAAGAGCCCGGACTGGTGATTGTGAAACACCTGATTGACCAGCGGACGCTGCAGACTGCCCCCGATTTCCACCACAGAGAAGCGATCCCACTCGATCGGCAGGGTTCCGCCCCAGTCGGCAAAGCACTGATGGCTGATGCTGGGAATGATCACGCCCCTGACGCCCCGCGACCACTGGATCTGGTTGAGACGCGCAGGCGTTTGCGCCGGGTCGGCGATCCACCAGGGCTCCAAACGATACCCGTGTTCAGCGGCCCGGTGCTCCACCGTTTCGTAGGGTCCGGTGCCAAAGCGCTTCCACCCGTCACGGGTTGGCTCGCTCGTCACATAGGCCAGCGTTTCTCCCGACACGCCATGACGGGTACGCGAGGTCTCGGCCATCAGCGCTCCGATGCGGGGGTTCGGCGTATACCCCAACTCTTTCGCAACGGCCCGCACGCGCTCACGCGTCTCCTCCGAAATGCGGCCGTCCTCGCGCAGGGCCATGGATACCGTTATCCGCGACACGCCAACGCGTTCCGCGATGTGCCGCAGGTTCACAACAGGATTTTTTGGTTTCATCAAACCTCTCTTAACCCGAATGACCATGCCTAGTCGTCCAAGCGGATGTCACGGATGTGCCCCACACGGATAGCCGCTTCGTACTCGTAGGGCGAGTCAACCGGCGAAACAAGCCAAGCCGCGTCAGGCTTAAGCTCCTCGACAAGCGTATGGAAGCCGCGCGACGGCTTGGGCGCTTTTGATAGCTTGCACTCCAAAAGGACGCGGCGTCTGCCGCGTTCCAAAAGCAGATCAACCTCGGCGCCGTTACCCGTGCGCACGTAGGACGCCTGCCAGCGGGGATGGGCCACGCTCAGGTTCTCAATCACAAAGCCCTCCCACGAGGCGCCGTTTGCCGGATGCGCCATCAGCTCGTCAAACGATTCGATCCCTCGCAAGGAATGAAACAGGCCGCTGTCGCGCAGATACAGCTTCGGCGCTTTGACCAGACGTTTCTTCAGGTTCGCTTCATACGGAGGAAGCAGACGCAGCATGTAGGTCTGCTCAAGGATCGACAGGTACTTCCTGAACGTCGGAACGGACAGATCGGCCGCCGCCGCTGTCTTGCTGAAGTTCAGAGTCTGCCCGTGATAATGCGACAGCAGCCGCCAAAGCCTGCCCATGACCGCAGAGGGTATCGCAAAACCCAACTGCGGAATATCGCGCTCGAGAAAGGTGCGAACAAAGTTCTCGCGCCAGTCATAACTGCTTGCATCGTCGGCCGCAAAAAGGCTCTCGGGAAAGCCGCCCCGCTGCCACAGATCCTGCCACGGCACCGCCCGGTCAACTTCTGACAGCAGGAACGGGGTCAGTTCCAGAAACGCGATACGGCCGGCCAGCGTTTCCGTGGACTGGCGCAAGAGATCACGCGATGCGGAACCCAGAATCAAAAACCTGCCCGGCCTCCGCTGCTTGTCGACTTCCACACGCAAGGCCGGAAAAAGGTCAGGTGCGAGTTGGATCTCGTCCAGACAGATCAACGCCTCGCGATGCCGTTCGAAAAACAGTTCGGGCTCATTCACCTTGTTGCGGTCAGACCGATCCTGCAAATCCAACATAACGTGCCGTATTTTCTGCGCAGTCAGATACGTGCGCGCCAAGGTTGACTTGCCGCACTGGCGCGCGCCCAAAATAGCCACAACCGGGGCTTGGCTCAGCGCCTTCTTCAGTGCCTGTTCGGCCAAACGCACGACATATCCATGCATATCGGAAACTCCTTTTATCCATTTGCATGGTATTATACCCAAGCGGATTCCCTTACGTCAAGAGGCGAAAGGCAGGGCGTTCAGGGCAGGGCGCACGGCCGTTCTGATGAGGCGGGCTCGTCCATAACTTCAACGTTCGGCGTTCGATGTTCGGCGTTGCTTCAGCAGGAGGAGCGCCGGCAGCCGCAGCAGTATGGAAGCCGCAAACAGCAGTTGATAGTTGGCCACCTCCAGCCCGCCGAACTGCCAGTGAACCGCAGACAGCACGT
>CAYMLQ010000523.1:0-3247 GCA_964390795.1 uncultured Lentisphaeraceae bacterium | reverse complement strand
AAGTTCCGGTCCAGATCAATCGACAGAATGAAGAATTTAGATGCGTTTGCCCTGGAGTTCGGGGTTGTGCGTGTTGCAGGACAGGACGCCATACGCTATACTATTTCCATTCGATTCGTTGAAAGGCAGCGTGTCATGATCACAGCGGACAAAAGGAAAACGTACTCGAAACGCTCGAAAAAGGTTTCCGACAGCAACGTGAGTGAACCGGCTGCGGTCTATTCCGCGGAGCCGCTCTCGTTCGAGTCGGTCTGGAGAATGTTTCAGGAGACCGACAAGAAATTCCAAGAGACTGCCCAGCAGTTTAAGGAGACGGACCGGCAGTTCAGGGAACACGACAAAAAAATGACCAAGCTGGAGTCCCTGTTCGTTACGCAGTGGGGCAAGCTGGTCGAATCTCTCGTGGAAGGCGACCTTGTGCCTCTGCTCAGAAGCAGGGGCATTGACGTCCAGCAGACCAATCGCCGCCACGAGGGCTGCCACAACGGACGGAACTACGAGTTCGACATTATTGCGCTGAACGGCGAGACCATCGTCATCGTTGAGGTCAAGACCACGCTCACCCCGCACGACGTTAAGGAGTTTCTCGACGAACTCTCGCACGTTCGCGAATGGATACCGCTCTATGCGGACAAGCGCATCTGCGGCGCGGTGGCCTACCTGCAGCAGTCGGGCGAGGCGGCCGCCATGGCCGCCAAGCGGGGCCTTTTCACAATCCGAGCCACGGGTTCCAGCGCCTCTATCACCAACAGCCTGTCTTTCCAGCCCAAGGCCTTCTGAGGCAAAGACCAAACGGTCAACACAAAAGGTATTCAGCCCCATGCGCCTCATCCGCTTCCTCACCGACTCAACCCCCTCACCCGTCACCGGCATCCTTCATCCCGACGGCTCGGCCGAGCCCATCGACGGCGACCTCTTCGGCGCGTGGCAACCCTCGGGCCGCAGCGTGCGCGTGGTCAAGCTGCTCGCGCCTGTCCAGCCCTCCGTGATCCTCGCCATCGGCCTCAACTTCCGCGAGCACGCGCTGGAGACGAAGCAGCCCATCCCTGACTTCCCCGTGCTGTTCATGAAAAGCCCGTGGGTCACGCAGAACCCCGGCGACCCGATCCTGATTCCCACGCGCCTCGCCAGCACGAAGGTGGACTACGAGGCCGAACTGGTGGTGATCCTCGGCAAAACCTGCAAGAACGCGACGCGCGAGAACGCGCTCGACCATGTGCTCGGCTACACCTGCGGCAACGACGTCACCGCGCGCGACTGGCAGAAGAGCTTCGGCGGCAACCAGTGGTGCCGCGGCAAGTCGTTCGACACCTTCGCCCCCCTCGGCCCGTGCATCGTCACGAAAGACGAGCTCCCCGACCCGCAGGTGCTGACGCTGCGTGCGATCGTCAACGGCGAGGTGCGCCAGTGCTCCAGCACCGCGGACCACATTTTCAGCGTGGCCGACCTGATCGTTTTTCTGAGCGGCAGCACCACGCTTCCCGCCGGCACCGCCATTTTCACCGGCACGCCCTCCGGCGCGGGTTTCGCGCGCACGCCTCCCGTTTTTCTCGCCCCCGGCGACACCGTCACCATCGCCATCGATGGCATCGGCGAGCTCACCAACCCCGTTGCGCTCGAGACCAAGTAGGGTTTTACCCTATGGCGCGCGATGCTCCGAATGAGTAAACTAAATACATATTTCCGGGATAGGGATGGCGCCCCTGGACATGACAAGGGCAGGAATCCCGATCATCGGGGAAGGTAGCGTCGGTTTTGGGCATCAAAAATCAACACCAGCACATCCGATACACGTCAACTCCGGGAGCACCTATGAAACACCTCAGCCACAAACATTCATTGCCATGGGTCATGATGCTTCTCGCCGTGGCTCCGCTGGCGGGCAACCTGCTGGCCGCGCCAGACATGGGAGACCCCTCGCCTCTGCTCACCGAACTGGGTGCGCCACCTGCGTCCCCGGATCAAGAGCAGCCCGAGGTTCTGAGCCGCGGGCCGGTGCATGAGGCTTTTGCCGAGCCCGTGAGCATGGACGTTCAGGCGGGCTTGACCGCTCCTGAAGCGCCGCCGCCTAGCATCGGCGAAGTGCCGCCGCCCGACAGGCCCGCAGGACGGGAATACGTCTGGATACCGGGGTACTGGTCATGGGACGCGGACCGAAACAGCTACATCTGGGTCAGCGCCTGCTGGCGGGCCGCACCTCCGAACATGTCCTGGGTGCCCGGGTACTGGTCGCGTTCGCCCGGCGGGTGGGAATGGGTAGCCGGTTACTGGGCGCCGGCCGACGCTCGCGAGATCGAGTATCTGCCGCCTCCGCCGACGGTTGACAACCTAGAGCCGATAGAGGCCGCACCCTACGAGGACACGATCTGGGTGCCGCCCTGCATGTACTGGGTTCGGGGCCAGTATGTCCGGCGATCGGGCTATTGGCTAGCGGCGCAGCCCAACTGGACTTGGGTGCCGTCCCACTACGTCGCGACGCCGAGGGGCTACATCTTTGCTGCGGGGCACTGGGATTATGCGTTTGAACGGCGCGGCATGCTGTTCGCGCCACTCTATTTTCCTTCACCGCTCTACCGGCGACCCGGCTTCTTTTTCTCGCACAACGTCGTTCTCGATGTGGGCTTGCTGCGGCTCAGCCTGTTCGCTTATCCGCGTTACAACCACTACTTCTTCGGCGATTACTACGATGACGCCTATCTGCGCATCGGGATCTTCCCGTGGTTTGACAGCCGGCGGCATCACAGTTGGTACGACCCGGTCTTCGAGCATGAGCGCTGGCGCCACCGGCGTAATGCACCGCGGTGGGAAGAGCACCGGCGAAACGATTATGCTCGCTTCCGTTCCGACATCGCCCTCCGTCCGGCCCGGACGTTCCGCGAACAGGAGTCCCGCCTCTCCAAGTTGCCCGAACCGCAGCGCCGGGCCCATCAGGTGGCCCAGCCGATGGCCGTTGCCGTCGCCCGCCGGGAGACCCCCTTCAAATTCGAACGCATCAACACGGACGAGCAACAGAAGATCTCCCGGCAGGCGACATCCGTACGCACGTTTCGCGATGAACGCAGCCGTTGGGAATCCGACGTGTCAAAGCGGCAGACGGGCCAGCCGCTCCGGGAGCACGGGGGGACTGCTGTCACGCCACCGACCGAACGCCGCGAGCCCGCCCAGACGCCACGCGAGCGCGGACCTGTGGTCACGCCACCGACCGAACGCCGCGAGCCCGCCCAGACGCCACGCGAGCGCGGACCTG
>CAYMLQ010000522.1:0-3247 GCA_964390795.1 uncultured Lentisphaeraceae bacterium | reverse complement strand
CGCGTCCGCGGCGTGGTCGGCATCGTGGGCTGCAACAACCCCAAGACGCAGGCCGACAGCTACATCAACATCCTGACCCGCGAGCTGATCAAGCGCAACGTGCTGGTGCTGGAGACCGGCTGCGCCGCGCAGTCTTCGGCCAAGGCCGGCGTGCTCACGCCCGAGACCGCGCTGCAGGTGGCGGGCGAGAGCCTGCGCGAGGTCTGCGTGGCCGTCGGCATCCCGCCCGTGCTGCACATGGGCAGCTGCGTGGACAACGGCCGCATCCTCGAGGCCGCCACCGAGATCGTGCGCGAGGGCGGTCTGGGCGACGACCTCGGCGGGCTGCCGGCGGTGGGCGTCGCGCCGGAATGGATGAGCGAGAAGGCCATCACCATCGGCTGTTACTTCGTGGCGTCGGGCGTCGACGTGATCCTGGGATTGCCCTTCCATGTGGCCGGCTCGGAGAACGTGACCCGCTTCCTGAACGAGGAGACACGCGGGCTGTTCGGCGGCTCGTTCCACAACATCCCCGACCCGCTGCAGGCGCTGGAGAAGATCATGCAACTGATCGAGGAGGCCCGCGACAAGCTGGGCATCAACCAGAAGGCCGAGCGCAAGCTGTTCGATATGAAGGATAGGAGAGGACTGTAATGTCGAAACTCATCTGCACCAGCGCGATTGACGGCGCCGCGGCCTGGGTGGCCAAGGCGGAGGCGGTCTTGGCGGAGACCATCCGTGCCAAAGGCCCTTGCCAAGCCGTGGCGTTTCCCTCCACGGCCTATTACCTTCCGGTGATCTACTCGTTCACGGGCGAGAAGGTGAGCAACCTCGGCGATATGGGTCGCGTGCTCAAGATCGCCAAAGACCTGCTGCCGCAGCGTCCCTCTGAGAATGTCTGGCTGCCTTACCTCGGCAACACCCTCGACGCGGGCGCGGCGGCGCTCTTCGCCTGCGAGATCATCGAGGCCTGCAAGTACATCGTCGGCCCGAGTCCCGTGGACGGCATCTGGCTGGGCGCGGCCAATGACGTGATCATGCGCGAGCGCGGCATCGAGTTCGTTGACGGCACGGCGCCCGGTTTCGCGGCGATCGTCGGCGCGGCCCCCACGAAAGAGATCGCGGTCCAGATCGCCCGCGAACTCCAGCAGAAGAATATCTACGTCTTTATGGCCGGCTGCACGGACGGCGTGCAGTTTGCCGACCAGCTCGCCGAGGCGGGCGTGCAGTTGGGCTGGGAGACGCGGCTCGTGCCGTTCGGGCGCGACGTCTCCGCCGCGATCTACGCGCTCGGCTTCGCCAACCGCGCCGCGCTCTCGTTCGGCGGCGTCAAGCCCGGCGACTTCGCGGCCAACCTGCGCTACAACAAAAACCGCATCTTCGCCTTCGTGCTCGCGCTGGGCGAGGTCACGCCGGAGAAGTACGCCGTGGCGGCGGGCGCGATCAACTACGGCTTCCCGGTCATCGCTGACACGGACATCCCGCAGATCCTGCCCACCGGCGTCTGCACCTACGAGCACGTGGTTTCGAACGTGCCGCACGCGGTCATGGTCGAGCGCGCGCTGGAGATCCGCGGCTGCAAGATCAAGATCACTCACGTGCCCATACCCGTGCCCTACGGCCCGGCCTTCGAGGGCGAGCGCATCCGCAAGGCCGATGCCCACGCCGAATTCGGCGGCAACCGCACCACGGCCTTCGAGTTCGTGACCTCCGCAGGCCTCGACCAGATCAACGACGGCGAGATCGAGGTCATCGGCCCCGACATCGACCAAGTTCCCGAAGGCACGGCCCTGCCGCTGGCCATCTGGGTCGAAGCTGCGGGCCGCAAGATGCAGTCGGACTTCGAGCCCATCTTGGAGCGTCAGATCCACCACCTCGTCAATGGCGCGGAAGGTATCTGGCACATGGGCCAGCGCGACATCGTCTGGACGCGTGTCTCCAAGGCCGGCTTCGCCAAAGGCCTGCGCCTGCGCCACTACGGCGAGATCCTGCACGCCAAGCTGCTCTCCGAGTATCCCGCCATCGTGGACAAGGTTCGCGTGACGCTGGTGACGGACGCGGCCGAGGTCGAGCGGCGCTTGGCCGTGGCGCGCAAGGTGTACGACGAGCGCAACCGCCGTCTGGAGTCGATGACCGATGACGCGGTCGACACCTTCTACTCCTGTCTGCTGTGCCAGTCCTTCGCCCCGAACCACGTGTGCATTATCACGCCTGAGCGCCTGGGTCTGTGCGGCGCCTACAACTGGCTCGACGGCAAGGCCGCCTACGAGATCGACGAGACCGGCCCCAACCAGCCGGTGAAGAAGGGCGAGTGCCTCGATCCGGTCAAAGGCATATGGAAGGGCATCGACGATTTCGTGTACGTCACCAGCCACAAGGCGATCCAGTCCTTCGCCGCCTACTCGATCATGGACAAGCCCATGACAAGCTGCGGCTGCTTCGAGGCGATCGTGGCCTACGTGCCGGAGTGCAACGGCGTGATGGTCGTGAACCGCGAATTCCAGGGCGAGACGCCCGCGGGCATGACCTTCTCCAGCCTCGCCGGCAGTGTCGGCGGAGGCCAGCAGACGCCCGGTTTCATGGGCTGCGGCAAGGTCTTCCTGACCTCGCGCAAGTTCCTCTTCGCCGAGGGCGGCTTCAAGCGCCTGGTCTGGATGCCCAAGGAACTCAAGACCCTGCTGGCGGACGACCTCAAGAAGCGCTTCAACGAACAGGGCGCTCCGGACCTGCTGGACAAAATCGCCGACGAGACCGTGGGCAGCGACGGACATGCGATCCGCGCCTTCATGGAAAAGGTCGGGCATCCTGCCCTGACCCTGGACGACATGACGAACTACGCGGAGTCGCATCACGCCGAGGCCGCCCCTGCCAAAACGGTTGCACCCGTGCTCGCCAGCGAGGCGCCTGCGCCCGTCAAGGAGACCGCCGCGCCCGCGCAGGGCGCGGTGCTGACGCCTGAGCTGATCGCCCAAATCAAGGGCCAGATCCTGCAGGAGGTCCGGTCGTCGCTCACGCAGGACATCGTGCGCGAGATCATCGGTTCGCTCAGCCAGCGCTTTCTCGGCGAACAGCCGCCTGCCGCCGCACCTGTGGCACCGGCAGCGCCTGAACCCATTGTGGTCGCGGTCGCTGCGCCCGAAGTCAAGCGCGAGTCCGCCGCCCAGCGGCTCGGCGCAGTCCGTTCTTTCGAGTTGAAGAAGGACACCTGCGAAGTTCCGGTCTGGAGCGTCAAGCTCGGGGCCACGAAGGCGGAGGGCGGCACCCGCGG
>CAYMLQ010000521.1:0-3254 GCA_964390795.1 uncultured Lentisphaeraceae bacterium | reverse complement strand
GCGGCGCCTACCTGTGGCTCTACGACGCCGCGGGGAAGGTCGTCAGCGCGCCCAAAGGCTGCAACACCGCCTGCTGGGTCAGCGAGACCAACGACACGTGGACCGCCCGCTCGCTGAAGACCGTCGTGCCCCCCGGCGTCGCCTCCGTCGCCGTCTGGGTCCACGCCTCGCCCGGCGTCATCGGCAGGGCCGACTACGACGACTTCGTCCTGACCGGGATCGCGGCGGGGGCGGCGGCCACGCCGCCGCCCCCGCCGCGTAAGGCCGCCGCCTTCAAGCCGCGGGTCGACCCCGCGTCGCTCCCGCCCCGCGCGAAGCCCGCGATCATCGTCATCAAGCTCGACGACGTCAAGCAGGTCCGCGGAGACGTTCACGCGGCGTGGAAACGCGTGGACGAGGTCTTCGAGGCGCGCGGCATCAAGGCCTCCTACGGCGTGATCTGCGAGACGCTGGAAGTGGCCGAGCCGACGTACGTGAACTGGATCAAGACGCGCCACGCGGCCGGCCGGGTGGAGTTCTGGTTCCATGGCTGGAACCACGGCCCGCATCTGGTGGACGGCAAGCCGCGCAACGAGTTCGCGGGGTGGCCGTATGACGGCATGAAGGCGCTGGTCGACCGCTCCCAGAAGGCCGCTCTGGACAAGCTCGGCTTCGCGTTCAGGACCTTCGGGCCGACCGGCAGCGGCGCGCCCGGGCCGGGGCTCGACGCGGTCGCGCTGCAAGTGCTTCACGACGACCCGCACCTGAAGGTCGCCCTCTATCCCATGCCGCTCGACGACATGGGCAAGAAGGTTGCGTCCGACGGCAAGATGACGATCCTGGACCGCGTCTGGGACGTGAACCTAGAGAGTCTGGTGGGCGTGCCGGACTGCCAGCGGCTGATCGACGGCTACGCCGCGCACCCGGACCGCCCGTACTTCGTCCTGCAGGGCCATCCGTCCGCGTGGGGCGGCGAGCGCTTCAACGAGTTCCTGCGCATCCTCGACTTCCTTGTGTCCCAAAAGGTCGTCTTCATGACGCCGTCCGAGTGCGCCGCCGCAATCAAAAAGTAGGGCTATTTTTTCCGGCCAGCACGTGAAGTCTGCAAAAATAATGCCACCCTCCCCGTCTGGGTGCGATTCAGTTTAGTTGAAACTGAATCGCACCAAAGGAGAATTTAGGAGTTAGGATTTAGGAGTTGAATGCGCAACAACCCGCGAAAACAGTGCGACCTTTTAAGTTTCTGTCGCATCTCAGCTAGGCCTTGGAATGGAATAAACTTGTGCCCTCAACATGAAGACACAATAAATTGCCGTTTGCCTGATTGTATAAGCTCTTCGTCTTCAAGGTATTGCAACTCCTAACTACTAACTCCTAAATCCTAAATCGGGTGCGGATTCAACAAAGTTGAATCGCACCCTCCCCGTCTTGTCCGGGGCCCCGATGATTGCCATCGGCGCGCCGCTTTTGTTAGACTCCCCTGATGACTCCTGACTGGTATGCGTTAGCGGATGATGAGGTGCGCCTGGTCTGCGCGGAACTGCCGCAGGATCTTCGCGCCTGCCTTGCTGACCTCGCCATCACGCTCGACGCGAGCCCGACACGCGACGAAGAACTCGAAGAGGGTGACGACGAAGCGCTGCTCGGCCTCTTTGTCGGCCCCAGTTTCGCCGAGGCCTCCGGCGATTCCGACCCCATGCCCAGTGCCATCCGGCTCTTTGTGGAGAATCTGCGCGATGAGGCCGAGGATGATCCGGCGCGCTTCCGCCAGGAAGTCCGCACCACCCTCCTTCATGAACTCGGACACTACCTCGGCCTCGACGAGGACGGCCTCGACGAGCGCGGCTTGGCCTAATGCGGGCGGAGCCAGCGACCCTCACCCCTGCCCGCCGCCAGGGGGTGTTTTTCCCCATTCGTATTTCCTTCGAGTTCTCAGGCCTTTGTGTTTTAATGGAAAGACATGTTGGGTAATGGATTTTAGTAACCTGCAAGCATAGGCTAGAGGAGGCTCTCATGAACACACGCATCGACTCTCTCGCAGCACGTGAAATTCTCGACTCGCGCGGCAACCCTACCGTGGAGGCCGAAATCCGGCTCGCCTGCGGCGCCTCGGCGCGCGCCTCGGTTCCCTCCGGCGCCTCGACGGGCGAGAACGAAGCCCTCGAATTGCGGGACGGCGATCCCGCGCGCTACGGCGGCAAAGGCGTGCTGCGGGCCGTCGCCAACATCCGGTCGGAGCTGAGCCAAGCCGTCATCGGCCTGGACGCAGCGGACCAGGAGACGCTCGACCGCCGCATGATCGAACTCGACGGCACGCCCACCAAATCCCGCCTCGGTGCCAATGCCCTGCTGGCTGTCTCTCTCTCCAGCGCACGCGCCGCCGCCCGCGCCGCCGGCCTGCCGCTCTACCGCCACCTCGGCGGCGAGGGCGCCTGCGTGCTGCCCGTGCCGATGATGAACATCGTCAACGGCGGCTCCCATTCGGACGCCCCCATCGCCTTCCAGGAATTTATGATCCGCCCGCACGGCCTGCCCTGCTTCAGCGAGGCGCTTAGGGCGGGCGCAGAAATCTTCCACGCCCTGCGCGGCTTGCTCAAAAAGCGGAACCTCTCTACCGCCGTGGGCGACGAGGGCGGCTTCGCCCCCGCGTTCGCCGACGCCGAGGACGCCATCGAGACGATCCTCCAGGCCATTGCAAAAGCAGGCTACCTGCCCGGGCGAGCCGGACAAGGGGGCCAGGTTTCGCTCGCGCTCGACTGTGCGGCCTCCGAGTTCTTCAAGGACGGACTGTACGATTACGGCAAGTTTGAGACGCCCGCCCGCGGCGCTCGCCGCACGCCCGCAGCACGCGACAGCGAAGGGCAGGTCGAGTACCTCGCCGGACTCGTCGGGCGTTATCCGATCGACTCGGTCGAGGACGGCATGTCCGAGCACGACTGGCCCGGCTGGGTGGAGCTCACGCGCCGCCTCGGCCCGACCTGCCAACTGGTGGGCGACGACCTGTTCGTCACGAACGTCACTTTCATCCAGCGCGGCATCGACGTGAGCGCCGCCAACGCGGTGCTCATCAAGCTCAACCAGATCGGCACGCTCACCGAAACGCTCGACGCCATGAGCCTCGCGGGCCAGGCCGGCTACGCCTCGGTCGTCTCACACCGCTCCGGCGAAACCGAGGACGCCTTCATCGCCGACCTCGCTGTCGCCACCGGGTGCGGCCAGATCAAGACCGGCTCGCTCTCCCGCTCCGACCGCGTGGCGAAATACAACCGCCTGCT
>CAYMLQ010000520.1:0-3255 GCA_964390795.1 uncultured Lentisphaeraceae bacterium | reverse complement strand
CGCTACCGCTCGCACCACAAGGCCGCTTAACCTTCAACACAATAAAATCGCACCCAACCAAGATTGCCATTGACGCCGAAGCTGGTTTTATGCGATAAAAAAAACTGTCTTCCAAGCCGGAGACCCACAAAAATGAACACCGGTTTCCATTTCGCTTACAAAAAAGCGGCTCAGGCGCTCAACTACTTCGCAATTGAGAATGGCGGGGAAATTGACAAGTTGCATGCCTTGAAACTTGTTTTTTTCGCTGACCGGTATCATCTGCGCAAATATGGCAGACCGATCACGAATGACCAATACTGGGCGATGCGATTTGGGCCAGTCGCGTCCGGAGTCAAAGACCTCTTCGAACTGGACTCTCTGAGCCATGAAGAGCGCCATTACGCGGATTCCCTGCTTGTAAAAGGCAGCAAAGAGTATTCAGTCCGCTCAGTCGCTGTTGTGGACAATGCCATCTTCTCAGAAAGCGACCGTGATGCTGTGCATTTTGCATGGATGAATTTCGGTCGTAACCCCGGGATTGTCGAAACAACCCATCTTTATCCTGAGTGGAAACGGCACGAATCAGCTATCGCAGGTGGCAGCACCCGCGTGCCGATGGATTACCTCGACTTCTTGGACGACCCCCCGGAAGGCGTGAATCCTTGCCATGCGCTTACGGCAGAGGAACGCGAGGCACGCCGGGAGCAACTGAGGGAAATGGCTGACGTTGTCGCCTTGTGGAGTTGAGGCATGTCTCCGCAGTGGACTGACAGCCTTTTGAGATTCACTCTGCGTGGTGGCTCGGTATACTACCTCCAGCACCGGGATCTTTCCTCTGAAAAGGCTCATTACTTTGTGGTTCTCAATCTAGACCCAAGCAGTGATGAATTCCTAGTCCTTGCAGTCGCCTCGTCAAAGATAATAGGTGTGCGAAACCGCAGCCAGAACCTTCCGACAAGTACGCTGGTGGAGATAACCCCCGCAGAATATTCGGATTTTACGCTGCACTCCATCGTGGATTGTAACTATGTGTTTCGCAAGACGAGGCAGGAACTTCTTCAAAAACTTCAGGGAAGTTTGGCGTGGGAGAAAAAGCCTAGCTGGAAAAAACGTGCCGTTGTTTTCGGTTGATCCCAAGAATCCGTCTATCATCGTTAGGCAACTGAACGGGAAGAGGGAACGGGGTGTTCTTACGATTCGCGGTTTCGAGGCTAGCCGATGACTCTGGCACCGACTCTGTTAGATATTGCCGTAACTACTTTTCTTGGAGCTCAAAAACGATCTAAGAAGCCGTTGGCTGTTAACAGCCTCACGCCTAAAGAGGCGTTTTCCGTGTGCCGCATCCAACTTCAGGACAAGGAAATCTTTGATTGTCGCAATCAGAAGCGAGTTGTTTCCCCCGCAATCCTTGAATGGCTAGGTGCTGTGTGTCCACAAAGAGTGTGAAAACCTGAATCCGAGTCTTGGGGCCTATTAACCATGTCCATGCTGAACCTCCATTTCGGCAATCCCGCCCGACACAATCCGACCGGGCGGGGAAAGTTTCATATAGCCTTACGCCCCGCCAAACGACGGGCGAGTTGGTACAGTTATGAAAGTGTTGTGAGTGATGCTTGTTGATGTTGATGATCAATACCATGAAGAGAACGATTCGGATAGTGTTTGCGCTTGTCTCGTTTGGCGCCCAGGCGGTTCAGGGAGCTGTCGCCGGGCGCGACGAGGTGGGGCTGGAAGCGTCTGCGTCGAACGCGGCTACGGCGAGCTTTGAGCCTCTCACGCGCATGGCGGACGTGCGCGCGCTACCGCGCTCGGAAACGGCCAAGGCGCGTCCCTTTCGGTTGCGCGGCGTGGTCACTTATCGCGGCGGAGACGCCTTCGCTTTACAGGACGAGACCGCCGGAATCTACGTGAATGTCGGCGTGGCGCGTAAGTGGAATATCTGGAAGGGTGATGCGGCGGAGTTCGCCCGCGTCCGGCCCGGTATGGTCGTGGAGATCGAGGGGGTGACAGACCGGGGCGGATTCTCGCCGCCGATGATGCCGCGCACGCTGCGGATTGTGGGCGAAGCGCCGCTGCCGCCGCCGCGCCCCATGGTGCCGGCGCGTTTCTTCAGCGGAGCGGATGACTCTCAGTGGATGGAGGTAAGGGCGGTGGTGCAGGGCATCCGGACCGATGGGCCCTTTGTGGCGCTGATCGTGAATGCGAATCCCGGACGCTTTCGGGCCTCGCTGCCTGCGGGCATGCTGCCGCACCCCGAGTCGCTTATCGATGCCGAGGTGCGCATGCGCGGTGTGCCGTATGCCCTCTTCAACACGCGCGGCGAGTTCCTGATGCCCAGTTTCTTCATGAATGGCGCCGAGGATCTGGTGGTCGAGAAGCCGCCACGCCACGCGCCCTTCGAGTCGGCGCGGGTTCCGCTGGCCGACATCTCCGGTTTCCGCGCGGAGCCGTTGAACGCACACTGCCAGCGCGTAGAGGGCGTCGTGACCTATGCCATTCCCGGAAGCCACTTCTATTTGCAGGAGGGACGGACTGCCGTGCGGGTGGAGACGCGCTCGGCCGAGCGTCTGAAGCCGGGCGACCGCGTGGAGGTGGAGGGGTTCCTGGACGAGACGCGCGTGATACGGGGACTCACCGAGGCGATGGTGCGCAAGACGGGCACCGGCGAGGTTCCCGTCCCCGAGCATATCCATCCCGACCAGATCATGAAGGTCAATGAAGTGGCGGCGCGCACGGCCTTCATCGCCAATCCCGGCGACTACGACGGCCAACTCATCACCTTCGAAGCCCGGCTCCTGGACATTCGCAGAACGGACAAGGGGGAGCACCGTCTCACGCTCGACGGAAATGCCGGCACGATCCAGGCCGTGCTTTATGATCCGGAGGCCCTGTCGCTGACCGGCTTGCAACCCGGCAGTACGCTGGGTGTGACCGGCCTCGCCCAGCTCGGTTTCGAAGGCCTGCCGGATTTCCACCGGCCGCCGACCCGGGTGGATGTGCTGCTGCGCAGCCGGGGCGATCTCGCGGTGCTCCGGTCGCCGTCGTGGTGGACGGTCCGGCGGCTTCTGATCGCTTTGTCCATGATCGCTGCGCTGCTGGCCGCTTCCATGGGGTGGAGCGCGCTGCTGCGCCGCCGGGTGGCCGTCCAGACCGCAAGGCTGGCGAAGGAGATGCGCGGACGCCACGAGGCAGCGGTGGAGTTCCAGGCCACGCTGCGGGAGCGCAACCGGCTGGCCGCGAACCTGCACGACACGCTGCTTCAGACCTTGGGCG
>CAYMLQ010000519.1:1414-3261 GCA_964390795.1 uncultured Lentisphaeraceae bacterium | reverse complement strand
CCGCTCGAAATCGATACCATCGTCAAGCGCCTCAAGTCCATCAAGGGGCTGAAGCACGTCTCGCTGGCTGCGGGGACCACGGGCCTGAGCCTGTCGTGACAGAAGGCGACGTTAAAAAAGGCGGACGCGGGCGGTGTTCGGGCTTGCGCAATATTACGAATATGATATAAATAATACCACTCGCGCGCCTTGAGGTGCCGGAGGGTCTGGCACGGGCGGCGGCCATCGAACGCAAAGGGAGACTGACGCATGCGGGAACAAGCACAAGGAAAAGCGAGGCGCCTGAGCGCCTGTCTGGCGGGCGGCCTGCTCCTAGCCGGCGGCGCGTTCGCCGGGCGCCCGCTGACGATTGACGACGCAGACCCCGTGGATCACGGGCATTTCGAGTTTGAAGCGGGTTTCCTCTATGAGCACGAGTCGCACTGCAAACACTGGGATTCCCCGTTCGGCCTGACCTATGGCCTGCTTCCGGGCCTTGAGGCGGGGCTGGGGTTCGGCGGCCAGCTGGAGCGGCGGACCGAGTTCCACGAAGCGAGCGGTGCGGAGCATAGCGCCCATGAGTACGGGTTCGGAGATCTGGCGCTGGGTGCGAAGTGGCAGGTGCTCGAGGCGTGCCCGCTGGGCGCGCGTCACGCGCTCGCGCCGTCGGTGAAGCTGCCGACAGCCGACGAGGACCGCGGGCTGGGCAGCGGGGAGACAGACTATGATCTGACCTGGATCGTTTCTTGGGACCTCGGCGAAAAGGCGGGCGTCCACCTCAATCTCGGATATTCGTGGGTTGGCGGTCCGGATGACGACGTGTTGCACTACGGCGTGGCGCTCGACTACCAGCTCACCGATGCGGTGCAATGGGTCGGCGAGGTGTTTGCCGAGAGCGAACTCGCGGGAGGCTCCGACACCTCCGTGCAGGGCAATACGGGGTTGCGGTGGACGCTTGCAGAGGGGCTGACAGTGGACTTCGCCTCAGGCGCGAAACTCAGCGGCGATGTGCCGGACTTCACTGTCACAGCGGGGCTGACGTGGGCCTTCGGCTTCGGGGACAACTAGGAGAAACAGAGCATGCATATGGCAGACGCGCTGATTTCACCCGCGGTGGGCGGGACGCTCTGGGCCGTGTCGGGCGGGCTGATCGTTTTCTGCGCGCGGAAAGTGACGCTGAGCCTGCGGGACAATCTGGTGCCCCTGATGGGCGTGCTGGGCGCCTTCATCTTCGCCGCGCAGATGATCAACTTCTCGATCCCCGGTACCGGTTCGAGCGGGCACCTGGGGGGCGGGCTGCTTCTGACGGTGCTGCTCGGGCCGCACGCGGCCCTCCTGGTGATCGCCTCGGTTCTGACCGTGCAGGCGTTCTTCTTCGCGGACGGCGGCCTGCTGGCCCTGGGCTGCAACATCTTCAACCTGGGGTTCTTCCCGGCGTTCGTCGCCTATCCGCTGGTCTACCGGCCTATCGCCGGGGCTCTGCAGTCGACGTCGCGGGCGTGGGCGGCCGCACTCGCCGCCGCAATCGCGGGGCTGCTGCTGGGCGCGTTCAGCGTCGTGCTGGAAACCCAGGCGTCCGGCATTTCAGAGTTGCCCTTCGGCACGTTTATGCTCATGATGTTACCCATTCATCTGGCTATCGGTAGCGTCGAGGGCCTTGCGACCGCCGTTGTGATCGCCTTCGTCGCTCGGGCGCGCCCGGAGGCGCTTCAGGCGGCTCAGACGGACGGCGCGTCCGGCGGTTTGCGGCCTGTGCTGGTCGGCCTGGCGGCCGCGGCCGTGTTGCTGGGCGGCCTGGCAAGCTGGTTCGCGTCCTCGCGTCCCGACGGGCTGGAGTGGTCTATCGCCAAGGTCACCGGCAAGGACGA
>CAYMLQ010000519.1:0-1314 GCA_964390795.1 uncultured Lentisphaeraceae bacterium | reverse complement strand
TGGCGTTCATCGTCGTCGTGATGTCCTTTCCCCGCCATGAGGTTTCCGCGCTGACTCCCTTTCTGCTCTATCCGGTGGCCCTCCTTGCGCTCGGCCGTGTCCCGGTGCGTCACGTCCTGAAGAAGATCCTCATCGCCGCGCCTTTCGCACTGGTCATCGGCCTCTTCAATCCGCTGTTGGACCGGCAGCCGTTGGCGACCCTCGGGCCGCTGACCGTGTCCGGCGGCTGGGTCTCCTTCGCCTCGCTCCTGGTGCGCTTCGTTCTGACCGTCGGGGCCGCGCTGGCGCTGGTCGCCTGTACCGGCATGCACCGCCTCTGCGCGGGACTGGAGCAGTTGGGCGTTCCCCGCGTGTTCGTCGTCCAACTGCTGTTTCTTTACCGGTATCTGTTTGTCGTGGCGGACGAGGGCGGCAAGATGATGCGGGGCGTCGAACTGCGTTTGGACGTGAAGCGGACGCTGCGCTTTCGCGTGTACGGCTCGCTGGTCGGAAACCTGCTCCTGCGGTCGATCGACCGGGCCGAGCGCGTGTACCGCGCCATGGTCTCCCGCGGCTTCGACGGCGAGGTCCGCGTGCTGCAGCGGTCGGCGTTCCGCTGGCAGGACGTGGGCTTTGTCTGGGGCTGGCTGTCTTTTTTTGCTGTTGCGCGTGTGTGGAACCTCGCGGACAGCCTGGGTCTCTTGCTCACAAGGATTTCACCATGAGTCACCACATTGTTGACGTGCGGGACGTGTTCTTCTCGTATCCCGACGGCACGGAGGCGCTGCGGGGCGTGTCTTTCCGCGTCGAGCACGGCTGCGCGGTGGCCCTCGTGGGCGCCAACGGCGCGGGCAAATCTACGCTGCTGCTGCACCTCAACGGCTACCTGCCGACCGCGCGCGGCGAGGTGTGCATCGGGGATACGGTTGTGACCCGCGAGACGGCGGTCCTGGCTCGCCGTGCGGTCGGAATGGTCTTCCAAGACCCTGATGATCAGTTGTTCATGCCGACCGTGGCCGAGGATGTCGCGTTCGGCCCCCTGAACGCCGGGCTGCCTCCGGAGCAGGTCGAGCGCCGGGTTGCGACCGCGCTGGCGCGTGTGGGGATGGCGCACGTGCGGGATCGCCCGCCTTACCGCCTTTCCGCCGGCGAGAAGCGGGCCGTGGCGATCGCCACGGTGCTGGCCATGGCGCCGGACATCCTGGTCATGGACGAGCCGTCCGCCAACCTCGACCCACGCGCGCGCCGCCGTCTGATCGACCTGTTACTGTCGTTCGAGCACACCCGGATCATCGCCACGCACGACTTGGAGCTGGTCGTCGAAGTCTGCTCGCG
>CAYMLQ010000518.1:0-3262 GCA_964390795.1 uncultured Lentisphaeraceae bacterium | reverse complement strand
CCGAGAAAGGCTTGAAAAAGGACCGCTTGACGCGGGCCAGTTTCTGGTCGGACACGCGCTGGACGGTGACAACACCGTCGGCGTCCGGCTCCGTGATGATCTTGTACTTCGGCATCTTAACCTCCAGTGGTCGCGCGGGACACAGCCGCCGTGATCTCGGTGCGAGCGGCGTTGAGTTCAGCCGTCGAGGCGTCTTTACCTTCCAGCTTGCGGTATGAGTCCGCGAACTGGGTCACCGCCTGTGCGATAATGGCGGCGTAGGGCACGGCTCCGGACACGGAAGCCGCCTGCACACGGATGAGTGCATACTCAACCGCCGGTTGGAGGTAGCACCAATTGGCCTCGACACTGGCGGCCTGGGTCGGGAACTTCTGTTTCAGCCACGTCGCCAGGGCTTGAAGCCCGATGACAATGACCGTAATCAGCGCCGTCTGTACGGCTGGGTTCGATAGCAATTCGTTCATGGTTCTCCTTTTCTGTCCGGCGGAATGCCGGAAATCAGTTGGTGAAAAATCCAAGAATCTTGGATGTGACGTCGCCTGCGAACGGAGAGAAGACCATAATCGCGGCGGGCCAGCGGAAGGGGGTGAGGGCGCGGATCACGGCGAGCGTCTTGGTGACTCCGGGAGCGGAGGCGGAGACGTCGACCGACCCGCCCTGCCGAAACGGGCAATCCTTCTCATGCTGCTTGAGCCGCTGATGGCCGAGCATCTCGCGACGCACTCCAGAGATCACGCTGCGCTTGATGCCTTGCAGTGTTACGTCGGGAGAGCCGTTGATTTGCTGCGCGTACTCGAGATCGTCGGCGAGAGCGTCCTTCTCGGCGGGCGCGATGTCGGATGCGAACAGTGCTTGCTTCAGCGTCTCGATGCGGATGTCGTTGTCCATAGATCGGTGGTTCCTTTCATCAGGGCGCTTTACGGTTGATGCCGTAGGCTGCGAGGGCGGCGGCGACGCCTGCCGCGAAGGCGGCGATCCCGTTGTTGACGGGGAAATACATTTAGTTTGTGCCGCCGCCCAAGATGTCGGCATGGACGCGGAAAAAGGCGGAGGTGGTGGAGAGCGGCATGGCGACGGTGTTGCGCTGGCCGATGCCAAGCGCCTTGACCTCTGACGGGTCGCGGGGTGTGATGTCCATGGTGGGGTCTCCTTTGTTTGAGTGAGGGTCGGCGGTCGCCGACCCGTACTGAGAGGGGTTAGCGGAAGTCGCGGCCGCCGAAGTTGAAGTATGCGGTCTCGTTCTCGTCGGCCGGGCGGGCGAGTTGTTGCGACAGGTACATGCGGCCGGTGGTTCCGGAGGTGGAAATTGCGGAGACGTAGAACATTGATTCCGATGAAGCAGAGGCCGGTGTCCACACAGCGGCGAATGTTTTTTGATATTCATAGGTCGCGCTTCCGGCGACGACATTTGTGATTGCCGACTGCACGGAAAGGATCGTGTCGGATCGATGGGAAGTTCCGAAGATCAACGTGTTGGTCGTCAGGTTGTTTGTATACCAAATTTTTGAGCGGATCATTGTCAACGGCGTGCCACAGAAGGGGTTTCGGAAATATCGCGTTGTGGTCGCTGGCGCATTTGCGCCGTCCGCCTGCGCGTTAACCGCAAGCGATCCGCCCGCGACATACGGGCACCAAGACCATTGATATACAGTCGGCCATGTCTGCCGCGCTTTGATGATCGTGCCGCAGGCGGACTGGCAGACGATTTCGAGCAGGCCGGTGCAGGTCATATACGGGGTGCCGCCCGCGAATTGCATGCGGGGGTCCCATACGGGGTCCAGCGCATTCGTGGTGGTCGCGTTGTAGCGGATCGTGTACGACAGATTTGAGGAGCAGTTTAGGGCAGGCAGGATGTTGGTGATCGTGGTCTGACCGGACGCCTCGATGTAATAAATCAGGTTGCTGGTCGAGACGTTGACGGTGGTGACAGCGCCGGTGGCGACGTTGTAGATCGGCGTGAGGGTGGAGGGTGGCACGACACTGCCACTCGCTGCGCTTGCGGCGATGTTGGAGACGGCGGAGGCGGAGAGCGGTGGGACGGCAAGCGCGGAGTCGGGGATGGACGCGGGGGCGATGTGCGCGCCTTGGAGCTGGCCGGAGGAGATGACGGTGTTGGTGCTCCAGTTGGTCACGGGGTAGGTGTACCACTCGACATGGACGGAGCCGGGGGCGGCGGGGCCGTAGCCGGTCCAGTTGCCGGGGATGTCGCCCTGGTCGTAGTAGGCGAGGCTGGTGTGGAGCAGGCTGCCGCCGTCGGCGGTGGACCATGCCCAGCCGTTGGCCTCGAAGCCGGAGGCGCGGTTGGTGTAGGCGCCCCAGGAGCCTGACGCGCTGCCGGCGCTGTCGGTGACGACGATGCGGTTGGACGGCGTGACGGTGCTGACGACGGGGTACTCCGCGCCGACCGAAAGATAAACCGGGGCGCGGTTGGTGGCCATGGCGGCGTTGTTGGCGATGGCCTGCATCTGGTCCGCCAGCAGGTTGGTCCCCGCAATGTAGTCGTCAAGCGTGAGGTAGTTGGCGAGGTCGTTGGTGGAGGCGAGGCGGGTGTAGAGGTTGGTTGTGAAGTGAAACGGGAAGTTGCTGACCACGGCTGTGCCAAGGGCATTGAGGCTGGCGGTGAGCGTGAGTGGATACGACGTGCCGACGCCGCGCCAGCGGGCGGTCCCGCTCCCGTTGAGGCAGAGCACATCGTTTGTCAATCCCGACAAAACGTAGCCGCGCCACAGCCCGTTTGTGAACGGATAGGTTAGCGTCGAAGCGGGAGGATACACGCCGTCGTTCTGCGTCCTGGCGTCCGGCGAGAAGGTGACCTCATAGCGCGAGGCGATTGCCGTCACTTTCCACACGTAGCCCGTGCCGCCTTGCAACGTGGCGAAGAAATTGGAGTTGCCATATTCGTACCAGAACGGTACGCCGGTCGGCGCAGGGATGGCCGCGATGGCGGCGGCCACACTCGCTATGCTCGCGAGGCCGGTGATGGAGTGGGGTTGCAGGGCGGTGTCGGCGAGAGCGCCCTGGGCGGCGGTGGCGACGGTGACCGCTCCGGTGAGGCCGTTGACCGAGGAGACGTAGGGGCCGGTGATTCCGGAGACGGCTCCCGTCACCGCCTCAACGGCGAGCAACCGTTCTTCCAGCGCGACGGGCGCGACGACCGTCCCGTCCGTCCTGGCCTGCACTGTGCCGATTGCGGCACGCGCCGCGCCCGCGCACCCTAAAACCATCGCCGCCGCCAACAGAGTCAATTTTTTCATACCGTCGC
>CAYMLQ010000517.1:0-3267 GCA_964390795.1 uncultured Lentisphaeraceae bacterium | reverse complement strand
ATCGGCACGCCCGTGATGTGCGCCACGGTCTCGGTCACGTCGTCCACCGTCACCGTCAGCGACTTCTCGGCGTGTTCGGCTTTCCACGCGGCCACAATCGCCTCCAGCTCCAGCTTGGCGGTGCGCTCCTGATCGCGCAGCGCCGCCGCCTCCTCGAAGTGCTGGTCGCGGATCGCGACGTCCTTCTTCTGCCCGAGCTCGCGGATGCGCTGTTCGTGGTCGCGCACGTCGGGCGGCCGGACCGTGACGCGCATGCGCACGCGGGCACCCGACTCGTCGATCGCGTCGATCGCCTTGTCCGGCAGCTGCCGGCCCGGCTGGTAGCGCGCCGTCAGCTTCGCGGCCGCCTCCAGCGCCGCGACATCGTAGAGCACGTTGTGGTGGGACTCGTAGCGCGGCGCAAGCCCTTTGAGAATCGCGACCGTCTCTTCGACCGTCGGCTCTTCCACGCGCACGGTCTGGAAGCGCCGCTCCAGCGCCGCGTCCTTTTCAATGTACTTGCGGTACTCGGTCAACGTGGTGGCGCCGATGCACTGCAGCTCGCCGCGCGCCAGCGCCGGCTTGATGATGTTGGCCGCGTCCATCGCGCCCTCGGCCCCGCCCGCGCCCACGATGGTGTGCAGCTCGTCGAGAAAAAGCACGATGTTCTTCTCGCGCCGGATCTCGTCGACCACCGCCTTGATGCGCTCCTCGAACTGGCCGCGGTACTTGGTGCCCGCGACCAGCAGCGCCATATCCAGCGCGATCACGCGCTTGTCGCGCATGCGCTCCGGCGCATCGCCCGCAACGATCGCCTGCGCCAGCCCCTCGACGACCGCCGTCTTGCCCACGCCTGCCTCGCCCAGCAGGGCCGCGTTGTTCTTCGACCGGCGGCAGAGGATCTGCATCACGCGGTCCAGCTCGTTCTTGCGCCCCACCACCGGATCCAGCTCGCCCTTCTTGGCCAATTCCGTCAAATCCCTGCCGAACGCGTTCAGCGCCGGCGTCTTGGGCTTCTCCTTGCCTGCCTTCTTGGCCGCGTCGGCGGCGGGCGGCTGCGCACCAGCGGGGAAACCTGACGGGGCGCCCTCTCCCTGCGGCATGCCGCCTTCCGCCTCGTGTCCGGCGTCAGACCCCGCCTCAGCCTCGTCCTCTTCCATCCCCTCCAGGCAGCGGCGGATGCCCTCGATCACTTCGTCCATCTGCACGTTCAGCGACTGCAAGACCTGCGCGGCGACCCCTTCGCCCTCGCGCAGCAGCGCCAGCAGCAGGTGCTCCGTCCCCGCCTGGGGCTGCTGCATGGCGTGCGCCTCAGACACCGCCAGCTGCAGCACCTTCTTGGTCCGCGGCGTGTAGGGCAGCTCGCCCTTGGTCTTGGTCTCGCCGCCGAACCCCACCATGCGCTCCACCGCGATGCGCACGTCGTCGAGCGCCACGCCCAGCTCCTCGAGCACCTCGACCGCCACGCCCTCGCCCAGCGCCACCAGCCCGAGCAGCAGGTGCTCGGTGCCGATGTACGGGTGATTGAAGCGGTCCGCCTCGCGGGCCGCCAACTGGATCGCGCGCTGCGCGCGCGCCGTGAAATTGCCGAATCCGTTCATAAGCCCTCTTCCGTAGGCCGGGATCGCAACCCCGACTCCTCTGTCAGTCGGGATCGCAACCCCGGCCGACGCACGTTCCTCAGCACCTCAGCTTCACATTCGCCACTTTGCGCACCAGAAACTCCGCGCGCATCTCGTCGCGCTCGTCCGACGTCAGCGTCATTCCCATGCTCTTCTGCAAGTGGCCAGGCTGCGTCAGCAGGATCAGCCGGTCGACCTCCGCCACCTTCAGCCGCGTGAACAGCCCGAGCGACGCGCCCAGCCGCAGCGCCGACAGAAACTCCAGCGCCTCGACCGACGCCAGCAGCCGCGCGTTCTGCACCACGCTCAGCGACCGCGCCAGGCAGTCCACCAGCACCAGCGGCGACTCCTGAATCAGCCGCACCCGCGCGTTGTGCTCCTGACGCACCACCTCGGCGCAGATGCGCGCGACGCGCCCCACGACGTCCGCTTCGTCCTTGCCCAGCGAGTCCATGTTCGAAATCTGATAGATCTGCCCGGCCGCCTCGGACCCTTCGCCCGCCATGCCGCGCACCAGCAGCCGCATCCGCTCCAGGCCGCGCACCACCGACTCGATCTCACCCAGGAGCCGCAGCCCCAGCAGGTGCAGCATGGCGCTGGCGCGCAGCCCCGTGCCGACGTTGCTCGGGCAGGCCGTCAGGTAGCCGAAACGCGGCGTCCACGCATAATCCAAGTGGCGCTCCAGGCGCGTGTCGAGCGCGTCGGCCGCCCGCCACGCCGACTCCAGGTCGAGGCCTTTCACAAACCCTTGGATGCGCAGGTGATCCTCCTCGTTGATCATCACGCACACCGAGCCGTCCGGCGCATACGCCACGCCGCCGCCCGCCTGGCGCTCCAGCAGATCTTTGCTGACCAGGTGCGCCTCGCACAGCACGTCCCGGTCCTGCTCGTCAAGCGCCGCGACGGTACTAACGCGAAAATCAGGTGCCTCGGCACGCACGGCGTCGCGAACGTTGACGAAGACGCGCTCGCGATCCCTCTCCGTCGCCCAGTCCGGGAAGCGCTCCTTTTCCAGGTTTCTCGCCAGCCGCACGCGGCAGGTCATCGCGATGTCGCCCGCCGGCACACTCCGCACTTTCTTCAACGAGGAGCTTAACTCGAGGTTCAACATCACGCCCGCTCTCCTTTTTCTGCGTCCAGCCCACCCAGCAGCCTGATCCGGTCGCGCAGCGCGATGGCATCCTCGTACCGCTGCCCCTTCACAGCCTCGGCCAGCGCATCCTCAAGCTGCTGCCGCTGCCACGCCGACCGGGCCTTTGCCGGCGACTTCCCCACATGCTGCAGGCAGCGGTGCAACTCGAGCACCGCCGTGTCCAGCTCCTTGGCGAACGCCTCGTAGCAGGCCGGGCACCCCAGGCGCGAGGCCTTGCGATACTCGGCCCGCGTGATGCCGCACACCGGACACGCAGGTTCGGAAAGGTTCATGGCCCGGCCCACGATCTCGAACGCAGCATCGAGGATCATGCCCATCAGCGGCAGCGCCGCCGCACCGTCCGCAGCCGCCAGCCCTGCCGCAGGCCGCTCCGGTGCGGCCGCCTCGCGGCGCGACAGGTCGCCGGCGCAGGCGTGACACACGTACAGCTCGTGCTCCTCGCCGTCGACCTGCTTGCGGACAGCCCTCTCGGCCTCCGCCTGATGACACAGTTCACATTTCATCGTTTTGCCT
>CAYMLQ010000516.1:0-3287 GCA_964390795.1 uncultured Lentisphaeraceae bacterium | reverse complement strand
TTGTTTCCATTGTCCACTGCTTTCCGCTTCTCTTCCAACTCCCGCACTTTAGAACTCTCGAACTTTAGAACTTTAGAACTCTCGAACTTTAGAACTCTCGAACTTTAGAACTTCCTCCACTGCCTACTGCTCACGGGGCTTGTCCTCAGTAGCCTCGGCGAAGGAGGGACGCTCGCCCTCCAGATTGTGATCGCTGTCACGGTCGTAATCGTAACCCTCTGTTCTCAATTCGGCTTCAACGGCGTCGGCGTCAACGGGAAGATCACCAAATGACATCGACCTCCGGATAACGCGGAAGCACTCGGTCGGCAGAGATCAGAGAGAACCGGTTTAACCTGCACTCCGCAATCAGGACACGGTCGAACGGGTCATTGTGAACGGGCGGCAGACTCACTGAATGCAACACCGTCTTTCTTGTCAGGGGCAGCTCGATCAGATGGAGGTGGGCGATCGCCTCCGCGATGAACTGCTCGGGCGGAAGAGGCAGAAGAAGTCGCTTCTTCCTGTAAAGCAAGGCGATCTCCCAGGCTGTAACACTGGAGATATGCAGGGTGGATGAGTGTCTTAGAATAACGGTCCGTGCGGCCTCCGAAAGCCGCTCCGGCGTGGAGGCCAGCCAGACAAAGGCATGCGTATCCAGCAGAATCATCGTAACGCCTCCGGCCAGTCGTCTTCGGCCAGCGGAGCAGTCGGCTCGGCCAGATACTCGGCTCCTGCCAGCGACTCCCTGACCTCGAACGGATCATTCACGGGCCGGTGCGGCACAAGATCCGCGACCGGCAGCCCATGCTTGCAGATGACAAACGTCGCACCCGTACTGGCCACCTCCGCAAGCAGGCTTGATAAATGCGCCTTCGCCTCATACACGCTCTGTACACTCTTCATGTCAACACCGTACATAAACGGGTCAGACTAGTCAAGTCCATCTTGCGATTAGGATTACGGCGCCCACCACGACAGCATGATTTTGGCGAGGATCTGTTCTCCGAAGGGGTTGGCATGGACGCGGTCGCGGTAGAATGAGGTGCCGGAGTGCTGGGCCGCGGCCATCGCGGCGTCGGAGCGCGGGTCGGTGCTGCCGAAGACGCCGGTGGTGAAAAGAAACTCGCAGTCGGGGGAGCCGAGCCGGTGCGGATCTGGCCGACCACGTCGCGGATGGCGGCGTAGTCCTCGCCCTGGCACTGCCGTGACCTGCGCTTATTCCGTTGGCCCGTACTCTTCCGGGAACCAGGTGCGGTAATAATTGTCGCGATGCCAGGTGTTGCCGGCGGACGCATAATCGCAGAAGAAGACGGTTTGCTGCAGCGCGCCTTCCGGGTTCTCGTGGTGCGATCCGATCGGAAGCGTCGCGGAAAACGCCATCCACAGATCATCCGAAGGCGTGCGAACTTCGGCGAAACCCGGCATGCGCTGTCCGTCCTTGAGACCCCGCCGGAACGGCTCGTTGAAATCACCGTCGCTGAAACGGCTGTCGCGGGCCAGGAGGACCGGACCGCGCGTAAAGGCGATGTTGTGCTCCAACTTGTGGGCAATGACGGGCATGTCGAACTTGATTTCAACGATGTCGCCGAGCTTCCATTCGCGCTCAACCGTGAAATAGGCCCCGGACACGGCGCCCTTCTGCTCCTGGCCGTTCACTTTCACAACCGTCGTTTCGCTCCATTTCGGAATGCGCAGCTTCAGCGGAACGACGCCCGCGTTTTCGGTGTGGCTGACGATCCGGGCGGCATTCGAGCGCGGATAAAGGGAATACATGTCGAAGGCGACCTTCTTGCCGGTCTTGGGAATGACGCCCTTCACAAGCGCGGACGAATAGAAGTTGAAAACCGCCGCGTCGTCCTTTGTGCGGAAAAGCTCCTTGAGGAAGCAGAGGAAGCCCCGCGGGCCGTTCGCCGTGCAGCAGTCCGTATGCATGTAGCAGTGGTGCTGACCGTGATAGCGGTTGCCGGAAAGCGGCGTATAGCCGGCGAACTCCGAACCGTCCGCCTTCATCGCGCCGAGGTAGGCATTGTAAAACGTGCGCTCGATCTCATCCGCCCACTTCGGGTCACCCGTCAAGTCGAGAAGTTTCTCGCAAAAGCGCATCCACGTCGTCGTGACGCACGTCTCCTGGAGCCGCAAATAGGGCAGGTGCTGCTTCCGCGCGCCGTGAAACCACGCTTCCGAACACGCGCAGCCGCCGGCGAGGTTGATCTCCTCTTTGATGATGTCGTTGCCGGTCGCGACCGCCGCGTCGAAAAGATCCTTGCGCCCCGTAACCTCGAAGTATTCGAGCATGCCCTGATAGCAGCTCATCATCTCGTAGGATTTCCAGCGGTTGTGCTTCATCACGTAGGCGCCGTTGGTCTCCGGCGTGTTGCCGTAGCCGTTGCGGTCCGCGACGGAAACTCCTTTCAAGGCGAGGTCGAGAAGCCGCGGACCGTCCTCCGCTTCGGTCATGTCCTTGACGAGATACGTCGCGAAATCGAGAACCTTCTTGTCATCGGTTCGCTTGTAGAGCCACATCACGGGCTCCAGGATCGACGAACTCGCATAGCCGGACCAGTTGCCGGTCTGGTACAGATGTTTGCCGCGCTTTCCGCCCGGCCCCAGCTCTGCGATCACGTAGTCGCAAAGCCGCTTGCACGCCTCAAGGACTTCGGGAGCCTTTGTCGCATCGTAGTCGTGCATGAGCCCCATCATCGTGTACTTCATGCCCCAGACGTCCCACCCTTCGCCGCAGCGAAGCTCGTCAGGGTAGTTGCCGATGTAGCCGCACGCCTCCTGCGAAGCGAGCATGCGTGCGACGCCGCGGTCGACATCCGACTTCAGCTTCGCGGAACCGGTGTACTTCAGATACGGCATGGCGGAGTGCATGTACTTGCCCCAGAACTCCGTCTGCCACCAGCCCTTGGTCTCCGTCTTTTCCAGGAACGGCGCGGTGATGTAGTCGACGTCCGTCCCGACCACGTGGCTCTGGATCATCGCATCGAGCCGCTCGCCGAGATAACCCTTGAGCCGCACGTCGCCGATGTTGCAGGCGACCGGCATCCGGGTCTTCCCGGATGCCTCGGCGGAAGACCGCGGGAGCTCCTTCGAAGCGTCGGCGGAGGGTCCGTCGGCGGACGCGACAACTGCTGCAAAAACCGCGATCACAGGGATCATCATTCGTTTCATTCTTTCAAACTCCTTAAGCCTTGGATAATAGTTCTCTTTTCTTTCGCAGTCAACGTTCCTTCTGACGAAATTTGCTGATGTGCCCAGCGAAATAGCGGTTGCGCGGAGGGCGATGAAAGCGATACCATAAC
>CAYMLQ010000515.1:0-3324 GCA_964390795.1 uncultured Lentisphaeraceae bacterium | reverse complement strand
ACACGCGCTGGGACTACGTGGACCGCGGCTTCAACCAGGCGCACCACGCCTGGACCACCTTCCCGGACGGCCGCGACGCGCGCACCATCAACGGCAACACGCACGTTTCGCAGCGCACGGCTCCGCACATGCAGATGGATGTGCGCGCGGTGCCGAATTCGCCGAAGTACGTGGCCATCGCGGCGGGCCACCACACCGAGGCGCGCGGCTCGGTGCTCCTGATCGATCCGACCGTAGCCGACGACGACGCGATGGCGCAGGTCCGGCGCGTGACGCCCGACCAGCTCTTTCCCGAGGCGGAGTACTACTTTGACCGCGGCTCGGGCGCGTACGCCTCGCCGTGGCCGCTGAGCGAGAAGTACTTCCTCTGCGTGTACGACGGCGACGCCAACGCGCAGTACGGCAGCATCGACACGGCCAAGCGGCGCTACGCGCTGACGCTGCTGGACGTGTTCGGCAACAAGATCCCGCTCTACACGCACCCGACGATCTCCTGCCTGAGCCCGATGCCGCTGCACGCGCGCACGAAGCCGCCGGTGCTCGCGCACGGCACGCTGGTCGGCCGGCCGCGCCTCGACAGCGGCGAGAAGCCCGAGCCGATTCCGCCGGAGGCGCTGCCCACGCTCGCCAAGGTCGGACTGATCAACGTCTACAACACGCGCCGGCCCTTCCCCGAGGGCACCAAGATCAAGGCGCTGCGCATCTGGCAGGTGCTGCCCAAGACCACGCCGAAGGCGGATCATCCGCGCATCGGGCTCGGAAGTCAGAAGGGCGCGAAGCTGGTGCTGGGCACGGTGCCGGTGGAGGAGGACGGCAGCGCGTTCTGGGAACAGCCGGTGAACGTGCCGGTGCTCTTTCACGCGCTGGACGAGAAGGGCCGCGCCGTACAGGGCATGCGCAGCGTGGCGTATACGGCGCCCGGCGAAACGCTGATGTGCAACGGCTGCCACGACCAGCGCGTGGGTTCGGCGCGTACGCCGCCCAAGGCGACGCCGCTGGCTATGCGGCGCGCGGCCTCGAAGATCGCGCCGGAGATGGACGGCACCAACCCGTTCCACTTCGCCCGGCTGGTGCAGCCCGTGCTGGACGCCAAGTGCCTGAGCTGCCACGGCGAGAAGCGCGAGGGTAAGGCGCCGGATCTGCGGCGCGGCGACTTCCTCAAGAACCCCGACTTCTGGTTCACCTCGCTCACCAGCTTGCGGCCGTTTGTGAAGTACTACAATCCGGCCGACTGGACCGAGCCCTATACGATTCCCGGCCAGTTCGGAGCCAAAGGGTCGAAGCTCTTCGCAATGCTCGAGGCGGGGCACGGCAAGGTCAAGCTGACCGACGAGGAGATGCTGCAGCTGACCATCTGGATGGATTCCAACGGGCTCTTCCACGGGCACGAGCAGGAGCTTCAGGCGCAGGCCGAAGGCAAGATCGTTCCGCCGATGATGCAGTAATAGCAGGCGCTTAACAGGTCAAACTGCGCCAGATGCTGATCGTGGGGACCAGAGAGATTAGGGTGAAAGATGAGGGAGATAGATTTACGGCAAGGACCCCTCATCTTTCACCCTTATCTTTTTCCTTAATCTATCAGAAACATGATCGGGGACGTATCGGGACATCGAGACAAACACGCTTGCATCGGATGGGTTGCGACCGGCTGCGGGTGTGAGCATCCTTGAACGGGAGTCGAGACGACGTACGTGTGGACGCGAGCGCATTTTCGACAGTGGTGTCATTCCACACTTCAAGAAGTTTGGAATCGAACCAGCAGCGTTTCTTACGCGTGGGTGTCGCTTGCGAAGACGGGAAGAGTCGACCGCTGCGGGCGAGGAAGGATGGAGAGGAGGGGGGAACGCGCAACTCTCAAGTGGAGAGGGGGAGAAACGCCGAACGCTGAACGTCGAACGCCGAACGCAGAACGCTGAAGTGGAAATGCGCGGTCAGCGGGGTGTCGGCGGGCGAGGGGAGTTGGCGAGGCGCTGCGCCCACTCGTTACAGGCGAGGTAACTTTCGCGCGTGGCGGCGGTCATGTCTGCTGGATAGGGCGCCAGCCGTCTCGACCTCAGTTCACAACATCAACAAGCTTCATGTCAGACCGGAGCAACAGATTGACCACGGCTGAGATATTGGTTCGCTTCTGCTCCGCGACACGTTGCACAAAATCCTGGACCTCGGCGTCGAGATAAACCGGTAAGTTAAGTTTTGCGTCGGGTCTAAAAAACTTACCCCGAGTGCCTTTTGAAAAATCATACTCTTTCTTCATGCTATCACCCTCCGTACTGCTCGGCCTCGCGCTTTGTCGGACGTCGGCTGGAGAAAATCCGGATCTTCACCGCATTTCTGCCCACTTCTTCGAACGTGTGATGAACCACAAGAATCCCGCCTCCGGCAGATATGCCCAAGGTAATCCAACGGTCCTCTTCCCGACTGTGCGTGTCATCGAACACAGACAAGGCACGCGGATCACGAAAGACCGTTGCAGCCTGCTCGAAACTGACACCATGCTTGCGCTGGTTCAGACTAGCCTTGTTCGGATCCCATTTGAAATCATAGGTCACGGATATTCTCCGTCAGCGATTCAATCCGTCAATTTCAAGACGCCGTACACATCCGGTCCCTCCGTGGTTCTCCGGGCAGGCGTACCCGCAACCGAGCCTGTCCGCCCGACCGGCTTTCCCTCTCCGACCGGAAAACGGCCACAGCATACGTCTTCTGACGCCCGCCGTCAACGCCGGACGTCGAAGAAGTCCCCGCGGAGACAATTCAGAGCGGGCAGCGCTCGTCGCGGAAGAATTGGGTTAGAGAAATCGAGACAAACACGCTTGCGTCGGATGGGTCGCGTACGGCTGCGGGTGTGCGCATCCTCGAACGGGAGTCATGACGACGTGCGTGTGGACGCGAGCGCATTTTCGACAGCGATGTCATTCCACACTTCCAGAAGTGTGGAATCCGTACAGCAGCGTTTCTCCCGTGCGGGTGTCGCTTGCGAATACGGGAAGAGTCGCCCGCTGCGGACGAGGGTGCGGAGACGAGAATGAACGCTCAACTCTCAAGTGGAAAGGGGGAGAAACGCCGAACGCCGAACGCTGAATGTCGAACGCCCAACGCTGGGGAGACGGTGGCCGTACGGCGGGCGCTACGAACCCGCCGATCAACAGGCCGATCACCGCGCGCGCTTTTCGGCCATCTCGTAGCGCCGGCCGTACGGCTCAACTAGCAGCGCGGTCGCGGGTCCAGCGGCGCTCGGGGCGGGGCTCTTTGTAGATCTCTTTCTTCGCCAGGAACTTCAGGCTGTTGCGGCCGAGCAGGGCTTCGGCCTCGGCGATGAACTCC
>CAYMLQ010000514.1:0-3353 GCA_964390795.1 uncultured Lentisphaeraceae bacterium | reverse complement strand
ACATTCACGATGTCTACTCCTACGACTACATGGGGCGTGGCGGCTGGGGCCTCTATACGGATGAGGGCAGCGCAAAGATGGTGTTTGAAAACAACCTCATCCATCACACGAAGACGGGCAACATCCATCAGCACTACGGTCAGGAGAACATCTTCCGCAACAACATTCTGGCCTCCAGCATGAACGGCCAGATCCAGCGCTCGCGCATCGAGGCGCACACGACCGTCATCATCACCAACAACATCGTCTACTGGGACAACCCGTCGGCGGCCTTCTGGCGCGGCCACGTTGGGGCGTATGGCACGGTGACGGATGTGGTGGTGAACGCCAACACCTATTGGAACCCGAACGGCATCGCCACAAACGCGTTCAACGGCGGCACCTGGGCGGACTGGCAGGCGTCCGGACAGGACACGCAGTCGCAGATCGCAGACCCGCTTTTCAAGAATGCGGCGAAGGGCGATTACCGACTGGCGTCCGGCTCTCCGGCAATCAAGGCCGGGTTCCGTCCGTTCGACGCGTCGCTCGCCGGCGTGTATGGCGCGCGGGCGTGGCGGCGGCTGGCGGCGAGCCGGCGCTACCCCGAGGTTGCGTTCGCGCCCGTGCCGGAGCGGGTGGTGGTGCGGCGGTTGAGCGAGAATTTCGACGGGCTTCCGCTCAAGGCTCCTTTTCCGAATGTGGCGACGCATGTCGAGAAGAAGGGGGACGGCGTCGGGGTGACGGACGAGGCCGCCTTCTCCGGCAGGCAGTCGCTCAAGGTGCAGGATGCGGCCGACCTCGCGTACTTCTATAATCCGCACTTCACCTTCTCGTGCTCGTTTACAAACGCGGTGGTCGAGAACACGTTCGCTGTGCGCATGCAGGCCGGCGCGGAGTTTTTCGCCGAGTGGCGCGACTATCCGGAAGACGGCGGCAACGGCTACGTCACGGGTCCCCACCTGCTGTTCCGAGGAGGACAGGTGTTCGCACGGGCGCGTGTCAAGAAGGCGGACGGCTCGTTCCAGAGCGTCGAGCGGATGATCGCGGAGATCCCGGCCGACACGTGGGCGCAGGTGACCGTGACGGCGGTTGTGGGAACTCAGGGGACGGGGCTGTGGTCGGTCAAGATCGCGCGGGCGGGGCAGGCGGACGTCGTGGTCGCAGACCTGTATGTGACCAACCCCGCATTCCGTGCGGTCGAGTGGCTGGGCTTCTGCTCGACCGCGAAAAGCAAGGTGGCGTACTATCTGGATGACTTTGCGTTTGGCGAGAAGAAGTAGGGGTGAAAAACATACCCCTTTTGGTAGGGACGGCTCCCCGAGCCGTCCGCGGCGGTTTCGGGGAAACCGCCCTACCATCGGCAGGGACGGCTCCCCGAGCCGTCCGCGGCGGTTTCGGGGAAACCGCCCTACCATCGGTTCAACCCCAAGGGGTTATGCAAGACTCAGGATTATGACGATGAACCCGTTGATGGTTAGTGCTGCCGCGCTGATGGCCGCTGTGATGGCGGGTGCGCAGGTGACGGTGAAAAGCCCGGATGGCGCTGTGGCTGCCGTCATTGTGCCTGACGCGTCGGGGCGGCTGACCTTCTGCGTGCGGCTAAGGAGATCAGAGGTGCTGCCGCCGTCGCCGCTGGGCGTGACGGTGGATGGGGCTGACTTGGGTTTGGGCGTGACGTTCGGCAGACCGGTGACCTGCAGGTTTAGGGAGACGTATCCGGTGCGGGGCCTCCACGATACCGCAGTCAACAGCTACCGCGAGGCGGTTGTTCCGCTGCTGGATGAGCAGCGTGCGGAGGTCGCCCGGCTGGAGGTGCGCGCGTTCGATGACGGCGTGGCCTACCGTTACCGGGTGCCGGGGAGCGGAACGCGCACGGTCAACGGCGAGTCGAGCGCGTGGGTGCTGCCTGCCGGTTCGCTGCTCTGGTATCAGCGCAACGTCCGAGACCACGCGGACATCTATATCGAACAAGCCGCCGAGTCGGTGCCGAAAGATACGGTGATGGGCGTGCCCGTGACGGTGATGCTGGCGGACCGCTCGGCCTATCTGCTGCTGACCGAGGCCAATCTGGTCGGCTACAGCGACATGGCGCTCAAGACCGCGGGCGGCCGCATGCTGGCATCCTTTTTCCACGCGGACAGGACGGGCTGGGAGAGCGAGGGCGAGATCGTTTCGCCATGGCGCGTGACGCTGGTGGCAAAGGATCTGAATGCGCTGGCCAACAGCGACATCGTAAAAAACCTCTGTCCGCCGCCGTCTGCAAAACTGGCGGCGGCCGGTTTCTACAAGCCCGGGCGGGCGGTGTGGCACGGGGCGTCGGAAGACGTTCCTGACCTGACGGAGCAGCGGTGGTGGTACGATAGCGCCAAGGCCTTGGGGTTCGAGTATGATCTGATCGACGCAGGCTGGAAGACGTGGGGCGACGGAGAGAAGGACAAGTGGGCGTGCCTGCGCGAGGGTGTGGCCTATGGCAAGTCGGTGGGGGTGGAGACGGTGATCGGGGTTCACAGTCAAGATATCACGACTGCGGAGGCGCGGCTGGCGTATATGCGCCTGGCGAGAGCGTGCGGCGTGACCGGGATCAAGATCGACTTCGTGCCGGCGGCGAACAGCGAGTGGGTGCAGTGGTACGACGACACGTTGCGCGATGCGGCGGAGATCGGGCTGTTCGTGGATTTCCACGGCGCGACGAAGCCGACGGGGCGCGAGCGCACCTGGCCCAACGAGCTGACGCGCGAGGCGGTGCGCGGTCACGAGTGGCACAGCGCGCGCTACAAGCGGACGCAGCCTCCGAACTACGATACGATCCTGCCCTTCTGCCGCAGCGTGCAGGGGCCTGCGGACTACACGCCAACCGTGTTCAATCCGGCGGAGCTGAACGGCTGCACCTGGGCGCGCGAGCTGGCGCAGGCGGTGGTGTTTCACTCGCCGTTCCTGTGTTATGCGGACAATCCCAAGTGGTATTTGGAGAATCCTGCGGCGGAGCTGTTCCGCTCGATTCCGCCGGTCTGGAGCGAGACCCGTGTGCTCCCGGGATCGGAGATCGGCCTGATGGCGGCGTTCGCCAAGCGAGACCGGGGCGACTGGTTCGTGGGCGTGATCAATGCCGGCCAGCCGCAGGAGCTGACCATCGAGTGTGTGTTTCTCGGCAAGGGGACGTTCCGCATGGTGTCATACGGGGACGCCGAGGGCCGCGACGATGCGTATGCGATTGAGCGGCGCGTCGTCACGCGCAAAGACAAGCTGGAATTGAAGATCCGCAAAAACGGCGGTTTCGTAGCGAGGTTTGAGAAGGAGGAATAATGAAACAGCAAGCTGGAGACCACGCCTGCGGAGCTGATTCGCGAGAAGACCCGCGCGGACGAGGTCAACCT
>CAYMLQ010000513.1:0-3389 GCA_964390795.1 uncultured Lentisphaeraceae bacterium | reverse complement strand
CTGGAACCATCCGAGCGTGGTGATCTGGGACGCCTGCAACGAGACAGCGGCCATAGAAACCGGCGAGGCGATCAGGAAGGTGCGGCAGCTCGACTTCTCCAATCGCCCCTGGGACAACGGCTGGGGCGTGCCTGTCGCGACAAACGATTCAGACGAGTGCCATCCTTATCATTTCAGTTGGGGACCCAACCAGCCTTTCCATCCGCGTGATCTGGCCAACGACCCCGGCACAAAGGCCGGGCTCCTGATCGCGCAACCGTATGCCGAAGAGAAACTGCTGCGCAGGAATCCGCTTATCATCAATGAATCCGGCGGTCTCTGGCTGACGCGCGACGGCCTGCCCACCACGCTTGCGCAGCGCTCTTACGGCTACCTGACTGATCCTGCGATCACACCTGCGCAGCGCAAGCTGTTCTATGCGCGCACGATGGCGGGGCTCACCGAGTTCTTCCGCGCCCACCGGCAGGCGGCCGGGGTGCTGCACTTCACCGCACTCGGCTATTCCCGTCATGACGGGCAGACCTGTGATGACTGGCAGGATGTTGAAAAACTCATCTGGCAGCCCGACTTCTTCCGGCACATGCGCGACGCCTTTTCGCCCGTCGGCCTCATGCTCGACTTCTGGGCCGATGAACAGGTGCCCGGCGAGACGCGCAAGCTTCCGGTCATCCTGATCAACGACCTCTATGAGAGCCGCGGCGGCGAGGTGCGGCTGCGCCTGCTGCGCGGCGGCGAGGTGCTCGCCTCGCAGACCCAGCCGGCCGCCATCCCCGCGCTGGGCGAGCAGCGGCTCTGCTTCTCCGTGGCCGTGCCGGTTGAACCCGGCGCTTACACGTTCGATGCGGAGCTGCTGTTGCCGGGACAGCCGGGCATCCACAGCCTGCGCGACTTCGAGGTGCTGACCGCAGCGCAGCGCGAGTCGCGGCGCAATCTTGCCGTCGGCTGCCCCGTGCGCACCTCCTGGACGCCGGCGCCGGATATTCATGCCCCGTGCACCCGTCCGGAACGGGTGGCGGACGGTCATCGCAGCACCGCCGCGACCATTCCGTTCGACGAATGGCTGTCCCTGGACCTCGGCTCGACTCAGACTGTCTCGCGCCTGGAGATCGGCGGCAGTCCGGGCTCTTGCGTCATTGATGTCTCTGCCGACGCCGAACACTGGCAGAATGTTTTTACCACCACGAACGGCACCAAGAAAGTTCTGACGGCGCGGTTCAGCCCCGTCACCGCGCGTTGGGTGCGTCTCCGGTTCCCGCACGTTGGCAAAGAGAAAACCTGCACGATCAACGAAATCTTCATCTACCACGGCCTCTGCGCCGCAACGAATCCGACGCGTCCGGAAGCGCTCAGGGTGGCCATCGCCGAAATGGTGGGGAAGCTGAACAGCACGCCGGAAAATATGGCTGAGGCCTGCCGCCTTGCTGAGGAGGCCGGGAAGAGGAAGGCCCGTCTCGTCCTCTTCCCGGAGGGCGCGTTGACAGGCAACGCCTTCCGGGCTGACAAACAGGCCGTGTTGGAGGCCAAGCCCGAAGCGTTCGCCGCCCTGCAGAAGATCGCCGACACCTACGAGCTGACGATCTCCATCGGCTTCGCCCTGCCTTACGGGGATAAGATCAACATGGCACACGCCATCATCCGGCCCGGACAGAAGATGCTCGTTCAGCACAAGGCTGCCCGGGCCGAGACGGAGCCGACGTTTCTGGCGCCGTGGCCCGATCCCGCCCGCGCGACCTTCGAGGTGGACGGGCTCAAGGTCGTGATGATGATCTGCAGTGAATTCAGCTTCGAACACGTTATTGCCGCGATGAACGCGGAAGCTCCGGATCTCGTCCTGCACTCTTCCGCCGGAGGGCTGAGGGACACGGATGTGATTAAACAGGAACCCCCGCCTGCGGACGTCATGGCAGAGGCCGAGAAATCGTTCCACGGGCCGCCTGCGGGTGCTGCTGCCGATGCTCTGCGCAGAAGAACTCCGCGGGTAGCCGCCAACCCGATCGGCTTCGACGGCGAGACCTACTGGCCCGGAAACTCCTACGCGGTCGGCGCCGACGGCAAGGTGTATCTCTGGGTGAAGGGCTGCGCGGTGCCGTCGCAGATGCGTCCGTCGGTCCATGTCGTGGATATCCCAATAGCCAGAAAGCGGTCGTCAAAAGGTGTGAACCTCTGGCGCCTGCCGGTGGAGGCTCAGGGCGAGGGGACGACCTGGTTGGACGACTTCGAGATCACCCCTTCGCGGCGACGGACTGCGGATCAATTCTAATCGTTTAGCAACACTCTGGGAGTAAAAACATGCATTCAATCCACGCTGACCGCTACATCATCCTGGCCACTCTGCTATCAGCCACTTCAATCCATGCGGCCGAAACCGTGACACTCGAAGCGCCGCAGACCGCCGGTATCTGCGGCTACCGCAAGATGTGGGACAAGCCTGTGATGACCGGGGCCGACGGCCTTCGCGTCATCATCGAGCCACTCGACAAGTCCTACGCCATCAAGGACCGCGGCGGCGTGGCCCCGTGGGCGACGCCGACGCTCGAAAAGGCTGGCAAGCCGGCTGCACTGGCTTTTGATGCCATCCATCGCACGTTGCTCGTGCGGTTCCCCGATGCGGCAGAGGCACTCGCGGCCAAGATCAACGCGGGTAACAAAATCGAGAAGCTTGAGCTGGTTCTGCCCTTTGCCGACGAGGAACTCTGGCCGGAGGGCGGCGGCTTCAACCCGCCCGCGCCGGAGCCCGGCTACGGCTACGAGTACCGTTCCGGCTGGGGAATCGAGTCGGGCTACCGCGTGGTGCGTCCCCGCTGGCACGCCGTGGCCTGGGCGCTGAAAAAACCGTGGACGGCCGACGCGAAGCTCGGCCCCACCTATAACGCCTACATCAACGGCGCCGGCTACTGGGCGCATTTCGGCGCTCAGGACGACAATGCCGACCGCCTGCCGAAGCCGTTTGGTCCGGCCGAGGTTTCCTTTCAGCAGACCGAGGGCCGTCTCGATCTCACGGCGCTCGTCTCAGACAAAGCCTACGGCAAGACGCTGGCCGAGCGGCTGCGCACGCTGGCCGACTGCGGCGTGGCGCTCAAGAAGTGGGAGACCTACGACCACCTCTACTACGACGGCAGTCCCTACGAGTGGGGAACCGGCGTCGGCGGACGGGCCATCATCGTCCAGCCGCCGAAGCTGGTCGTGACGTTTGCCAAGGAGAGCAAGGCCGAGCGCGTGGCGAAGCTGCCGCCGGCTGCCAACATTCCCGCGCTCGCCGAAACCTTGCGCAAAGGCGCGGGCGGCAAGCCGACCGCCGTCATGCCGACGCCGGAGCAGATCAAAGCCTTTGCCGAGCGCTTCCAGCCAAAGCGTCAGCCCTGGATGCCCGACTGGCAGTGGGCGCGCGT
>CAYMLQ010000512.1:0-3407 GCA_964390795.1 uncultured Lentisphaeraceae bacterium | reverse complement strand
CGCCTTCGCGCGCGGCCCGGCTGTCGAGCACCTTGTCATCCAGATGGCCGCATTTAGGACACTTCATAGCAGTTAATAGTTAATAGATAATAGTTAATAGCTAGGCTATCCAGTCTGATCTCCGACCTCCGACCTCTGATCTCCGATCTCTGACCTCCGACCTCCGTCTCACACCCCGCCGGTCACGGCCATGGTCCGGTCAACGATCGTGTTCACCGTCAGATCCTTCAGCATGCAGTTTTGCGGGATGATGAGGTTGGCCACATGTTCCAGCTGGGCCTCCGGCAAATCCATTCCGTAGACCACGGCCCGCGTCTCGCGCGTGTGAGGCAACCGCCTGAGCATCGCCACGACCTCATCCGCGCTCATCCCGTCCAACTCCAGGCGCATCACGATCGCATCCGGCTTGAACGTCACGCAGGCCTCCAGCGCCTCGGGCCCCGACGCCACCGCCGCCACCTCGAAGCCCGCGCTGGCGAACTCCGCCTGCAGCCGCTGCCTCAGAGCCGGCTCGCCCTCGGCCACGACCACGCGGCGTGCGACACTCGGCGCTGCGCTGTGGTACCCGTCGCTGGCGGTCATGAAGAGGATGCGGCCCACCTCCATCAGCAGGTCGGCCGGATCGCACGGCTTGGAGACGAAGCCCGCGATCTGCTTGTCCGCGAAGAATTCGGCCATGGAGGCCCGCGCGGTGAGCACCAGCACCGGGGCCAGCGTGCCGCCGTCCGGATTGGTGATACGGTCAAGGAAGCCCATGCCGCCCATGCCGGGCATGCCCATGTCGAGAATGATGAGGTCCGGCTGGAAGGGGCGCATCTTGATCAACGCGTCTTCGCCGCTCGCGGCGCACAGCACCTCGTAGCCCTCAAAGCTCAGAAAATCGCCCAGCGTCTCAAGCAGGCTCGGATCGTCATCAACCAGTAGCAATTTGCGCTTATTCGTTTCCATAATGTGGGCTCAGTGTATCCTGTTTCAGAACCCGATTCAAGCGGGGAAATTTCATGCGAATGAGGTTGCAATTACGAACGGGTATAGGGACAATACAAATATCGGTTTGAACGTGGGTATGCGCGTGTTTTAATCCCTAAACGGTTTGGAGGGTGGTTGTGCCTGCACGAATGGTTGTCTATCGGAACGGAAAACAGGAGTTCTGCGTCCCCATCGCCGAGGCTGGCGCGGGTATCGGACGCGATACGGGAAACGAGGTGCAGTTGATGTTGCCCGAGGTCTCGAAGAGCCATGCCTTTGTCCAGCGGACTCCGCAGGGATGGTGCGTTCGGGATCTGGACAGCCGGAACGGGCTGTTTGTGAACGGCAGCAAGACACGGGAAACCCTGTTGAAGGACGGCGACCGGCTGATGGTCGGCCCTTACACGCTGGTGTTCGAAATCGCCGAAGCCTCTCACCCGTATAAGCCCTTTCTGCAGATCGATGATTCGGATCAGGCGGTGCAGCAGACCATGCCGGCCCAGCGGAGTGGAACCTGATGCACGGCTTAAGAAATAGTGACTCGCACTCCCACGGTTGCTTGGCGGCCTTGCCGCCGACGATGTGGACGGCGGTCGCGCGGGCTGGCGACCGGGCCGGAGACACGTGGGCCGTCGCCCTGGAGGCGATCACCCGGCTCTACCGTCCGGTGCTCGTGCGCCACCTGATTTACCGGTTGCGCGTATCCCCCGACCGGGCCGAGGATCTCGTGCAGATCTTTCTCGTCGAAAAACTGCTCGGCCAGAATGTTCTGCGTCAGGCTTCGCCCCGGAAGGGCCGTTTCCGGTCGTTTCTCTTGAAGGTGTTCAGCAATTTTATGCTGGATCAGATGCGCCAGCAGCAGGCGCACAAACGCAGGCCTTCAAGCCCGGATGCCGAACGCGTGGACGAGCTGCCCGAGCTGGCCTCTGGCGAGGCCCCGCTCTCAGACTCCTTTGACGTGCTCTGGGCGCGCCAGGTTCTCGCACGAACCGTTGAGCGCATGCGGGCGGAGTGCCAGTCCAAGGAGCGCCGGGTTCTCTGGGGAATCATGGAGGCCCGCATTCTCGGCCCCATCCTTAACGACTCCCCGCCCATGCCCTATGAGGAACTGGTCGCGAAGTTCGGACTGCGCTCCCCGTCCGAGGCTTCAAATTTGCTGATCACGGCCAAGCGAATGTTCGCGCGGGTGTTGCGGGAGGTCGTGAGTGAGACGGTGGCGGACGAGGCGGATGTCGAGGCGGAGATTATGGAGCTGAAAAGGATTTTGGCGAAATAGGATGGGATTTTCGCACGCGAAGACCCGGAGACCCAAAGATGGGGCACCCCTGTCTCACCTTGGGGGTCTTGGCGTGAGAAAAGCAGCGCCGATCTGTGCAATCTGTTTTGCACGCAAAGACCCGGAGACGCAAAGATGGGAAGAGACAGGCCTTGTCTCATCCTGGGGTCTTCGGGTCTTGGCGTGTTCCAGCCGAGGCAGCCACACCGCCGGAATTTGCACGCAAAGACCCGGAGACGCAAAGACGGGAGGAGACTGGCCTTGTCTCATCTTGGGGTCTTCGGGTCTTGGCGTGTGCCAACCGAGCCATGTCGAAAATTATCATTTTGTCACGCAGGATCGCAGGGTCGGAATGCGTAGTAGAAAGTGAAGGGACAAGTAGGCTGAAGGCCGAAGACTCCCCAGAAAGGTTTGAACTCATGACCGTCCATAAAAAAGCTGTTTTCGACACCGACCGGCACCAGCTCGCCACGCTGCTCGATCTCTCACCTGACGCCGAGCGCCTCTGGCGCGACGAGGAACTGGGCGCCCTTCTGCGGCACCAGATGACCGCGCCGATGCAGGTCGACCTGATCAACCTCGAGCGCGGGCTCGCCCTCAAAGTCCGCAACCTAGCCGAGGCGCAGGGCCTGACGCTCAAGAGCTTCGGCGACCTGCTGGCCCACCCTAACCCGCCCGTTGAGCTGCTGAAGATCACCAAGGATTTCGCCAAGGCCTGCCGCCTGAGCCCGCACAGCCCCATCCCGCACGAGATCGCCTCGGTGCTCTACTTCACCAGCATCGCCGCCGCGCTGGTGCGTTGCCGCCGCCGCATCACCGGCCTGACCAACGACGCCCTGGCGGAAGGCTTCCGCTGGGTGCTGTCGCGCTCCTGGCTGGACGCCCCGACCCGCAGCCTGACCGAAGAGAGCCTCCTGTTCCTCAACACCCAAGCGGGAGAACGCCATGAGTAACGCCGACACCACAATCCTGATGGCGCAGCCGCCGATCTCCTCCTCGTCCGACGCGCAGCCCCAAGAGACCCTGCTTCAGCGCGGCATGTTCGACCCGCCCATGACGCCCGGCACGCTCGGGCACCTGGACCGCTTCGAGATCCTGCGCCTGCTGGGCGAGGGCGGCATGGGCCAGGTCTACCTGGCGCGCGAGCCGCGCACCGACACGC
>CAYMLQ010000511.1:0-3434 GCA_964390795.1 uncultured Lentisphaeraceae bacterium | reverse complement strand
GCCTGGCAGGGCGGCGAGCCGACGCTGATGGGGCTCGACTTCTTCCGCCGGGCCATGGCGGTCGAAAGGAAGTTTCTGAAGCCGGGACAGCGGATCGAGAACACGCTTCAGACCAACGGCATCCTGATCGACGAAGCGTGGTGCCGGTTCCTGCGCGACAACAACTTTCTGGTTGGGCTCAGTCTGGACGGCCCCGCGCACCTGCACGACGTCTACCGCAGGGACAAGGCCGGCAACCCGACCTTCAACAAGGTGGTGGAGGCGGCGCGCCTGATGCAGCAGCACGGGGTGGCGTTCAACATCCTCTGCACGGTCAACGCGGCCAACAGCCGGCAGCCGCTCGAGGTCTACCGCTTCTTCCGCGACGAGCTGAAGGCGCAGTACCTCCAGTTCATCCCGATCGTGGAGCGCGACAACGCCACCGGCCGCCAGGAGGGCGCCGCCGTCACGGACCGGACGGTTCCGGCTGAGGCGTACGGCCGTTTTCTGATCGCGATCTTCGACGAGTGGGTGCGGCGCGACGTGGGAACGACGTTCGTGCCGTTCTTCGACACGGTTCTGGCCTCCTATGTTTACGGGACCTCCTCGGTGTGCGTCCTGCGTCCGGCGTGCGGCGACGCTCTCGCGCTGGAGCACAACGGCGACCTCTACGCCTGCGACCACTTTGTCGAGCCCGCGCATCTGCTCGGGAACATCACGGAAACGCCGCTGACGGCGCTCGCTACGGGAGAGCGGCAGCAGGCTTTCGGCCAGGCCAAGACAGCGACCCTGCCCGGCCAGTGCCGCGCGTGCCGCTTCCTCTTCACCTGCCACGGGGAGTGCCCGAAGAATCGGGTGCTGACCACGGCGGACGGCGAGCCCGGGCTGAACTGGCTGTGCGCGGGGCTGAAAGCCTTCTTTGCGCACACGGAGGCGCCCATGCAAGAGATGGCGAGCCTGCTCAAGCAGGGCCGTTACGCCGACGAGATCATGCTTACGCAAAAGGGGGTTGGATGAATAAGGTCAGCTTAATCGCCGCTGTGTCTTCTGTGTTTGTCGCGGGTTGCACGGGCATCCCGTCCGGCGTGCGCGTCGTGGACACCTTCGACAGCCAGCGCTATCTGGGGACGTGGCACGAGATCGCCCGCCTGGACCACCGTTTCGAACGGGGACTCACGCAGGTATCCGCAACGTACACGGCGAGAGACGATGGCGGCGTGGCCGTAAACAACCGAGGCTACGACCCGAAGAGCAACCGCTGGAAAAGCATCGAGGGACGGGCCTATTTCATGGAAGGGGCGGACAAGGGCCGCCTGAAGGTGACGTTCTTCTGGCCCTTTTACGGAGCCTACAACGTGATTGCCTTGGATGGTGAAGCCTATTCGTACGCGATGGTCTGCGGCCCCAGCCGCGACTACCTCTGGATCCTCGCGCGTGAGAAGGTTCTCCCGGCCTCCGTCTTATGCGGGCTGACGTCAGAAGCCATGCGCCTTGGCTTTGCGACCAACAACCTGATTTACGTTCCACAGGACGCCGCATTGAATTCCCAGATTAAGTCTAACACCACTACTAACAACGAGAGATAGGACTCGAGCCATGAGCACACCAGACACGAAGCACCGCTCGCATCTGCCGATGCCGAACACTGAAAAACCGAAGTTCATCGCGTATGACGCGAAGGACCCGGACAGCAAGTTCCCTCCGATCCCGCAGTTGCGGCCGCCCGCAGGCGCGCCCAACGTGCTGGTCATTCTGATCGACGACGCGGGCTTCGGTTCGTCCAGTGCGTTTGGCGGTCCCTGCCAAACGCCGACTGCGGAAAAGCTGGCGGCGGAAGGACTCAAGTTCAACCGCTTCCACACCACGGCGCTTTGTTCGCCGACGCGGCAGGCGTTGCTGACCGGGCGCAACCATCACTCCGCCGGTATGGGTGCAATCACCGAGGTCGCGACCGGTGCCCCGGGCTACAGCTCGGTGCTCCCCAACACCATGGCGCCGTTGGCCAAGACGCTCAAGCTTAACGGCTACAACACGGCGCAGTTCGGCAAGTGCCACGAAGTGCCGGTGTGGCAGACGAGCCCGGTCGGACCGTTCGACGCCTGGCCCACGGGTGGCGGCGGGTTCGAGTACTTCTACGGCTTCATCGGCGGAGAGGCCAACCAGTGGTACCCCACGCTTTATGAGGGCACCAACAAGGTTGAGCCCAAGAAGACCCCCGAGGAAGGCTATCACCTGATGGAGGACATGACCGACAAGGCCATGGGCTGGGTCAGCCAGCAGAAGGCGCTCGCGCCCGACAAGCCGTTCTTCGTGTACTTCGCGCCCGGCGCGACCCATGCCCCGCACCATGTTCCCAAGGAGTGGGCCGACAAGTACAAGGGCAAGTTCGACGCCGGCTGGGACAAACTGCGCGAGGAGACCTTCGCCCGGCAGAAGAAGCTCGGCGTCATCCCGGCGGACTGTCAGCTCACTGTTCGCCATACGGAGATCCCGGCGTGGGACGCTATGCCGGAGGATATGAAGCCTGTGCTGCGCCGCCAGATGGAGGTCTACGCCGGCTTCATGGAGTTCACCGACTACCACGTCGGGCGCATGCTCGACGGCTTGAAGAAACTGGGCATCCTCGACGACACGCTCGTCTATTATATCATCGGTGACAACGGCGCCTCCGCCGAAGGCACGCTGAACGGCGCGTACAACGAGATGGCCAACTTCAACGGTCTGGCTGCCCTCGAGACGTCGAAATTCCTGATGGATCGGCTCGACAAACTCGGCGGACCTGAGTCGTACAACCACTACGCCGTGGGCTGGGCTCATGCCATGAACACGCCGTACCAGTGGACGAAGCAAGTTGCGTCGCACTGGGGCGGGACGCGCAACGGCACGATCGTCCACTGGCCGAATGGCATCAAGGCCAAGGGCGAGATTCGTTCGCAGTTCAGCCACGTGATCGACGTGGCGCCGACGATCCTCGAGGCGGCGGGCATTCCCCAGCCGGTCTCGGTGGACGGTCTCCAGCAAGACCCCATCGAAGGCACGAGTATGCTCTACGCCTTCAACGATGCGGAGGCAGCGGAGCAGCACGAGACGCAGTACTTCGAGATGTTCGGCAACCGCGGCATCTACCACAAGGGCTGGACTGCGGTGACCAAGCACGGAACGCCCTGGATCCTCGTGGGCCGGAAGGTTGTGCCCCTCGACGATGATGTCTGGGAACTCTACGACACCACCCAGGACTGGAGCCAAGCCAAGGACCTGTCCAAGGAGAATCCTCAGAAACTGCACGAGCTGCAGCGGCTGTGGCTGATCGAGGCGACGCGCTACAAGGTGTTGCCCATTGACGACCGGGTGGCCGAGAAGATGAATCCGGATCTCGCCGGGCGGCCGATATTGATCAAGGGGAAGACGCAACTCCTGTTTGGAGGAATGGGGCGCCTGTCGGAGAACTGCGTCCT
>CAYMLQ010000510.1:0-3438 GCA_964390795.1 uncultured Lentisphaeraceae bacterium | reverse complement strand
ACCATCTGCATGGAGCTGCTCAACAGCAAGGTCAACCACCCCGGCTACATGTGCGACAAGAGCGCCTGGGGCGTCGAGCTGTGCAAGCGCGTCGAGTCGCCCCGCTTCAAGCTCCTGTACGACATCTACCACATGCAGATCATGGAAGGCGACATCATCCGCACGATCAACGAGAACATCGCCTACTTCGGCCACTTCCACACAGCCGGCAACCCCGGGCGCAAGGACCTCGACGAGGATCAGGAGCTGTACTACCCGCCCATCATGCGCGCCATCGCGAAGCTGCAGGAAGAGGGCAAATACGCCGGCTACGTGGCCCACGAGTTCAGCCCCAAGAACGGCGTCGAGTCCCTGCGCAAAGCCGTCCTGCTCTGCGACGTGTAGGCCTTAAGGAATGGAGGGCTTTATGGCTCAGCTAGGATTACTGCGTTGCCCGCGCTGCGGGCTGGAGTCCGTTCCGATCCAACTCGACGGACAGAGCCTGCTGTGCGTCGGCTGCCAGTCACGCTTCCCGTCGGCCGTAGACCGGTCGAGCGGCAAGACCTCGCTGACCGCATCCGAAGACCTCGCGGGGCCGGAGCCGCTCTTCCTGCCGCGCGGAAGCATCCGCGCGCTGGTCACCCTCGGCATGTCATACACGGTGTGGCGCCTCGCGCAACGGGGTTTGCACGTCCCCCAGAACATCCTGACGCTGGTGCTGACGATGACCGGCTACTACTTCGCCATGCGCAGGGCGGGAGCCGCCGCGCCGGCGCGGACGCTCGACGCCGGCGCGCAGACGCCTCAGCCGCTCTTCCTGCCGCCAGGTCTGATCCGCAACGTGCTGGTGGGCGGCTTCGCGCTGACGGCTTACCTGCTCTGGCGCCAAGGCCGTCTGGTTCAGCCAGCCTTCCTTGAGTTCTTCTCGATCTTTGCGGGCCTCGTAACCGGTTACCTCTTCAACAAGGCGCTCTCCAAACAGTCGTCCCCGCGCACGCTGACGGCCGTCGGCCACGCCAAGGGCCTCGCCGTTCTGGCTGCCGCCTTCTGGCTGTCTGCGTTGCTGCTCGGCAGCCCGCAGGCCGCGAACCCGCTGCTGCTGCTCGCCCTACCCGGCGTCATCAGCTTCTACTTCGGCTCGCGCTGAGCTGACTGCTCACGCGGCTCACCCTGTGGCCGACTGGCCCACAGGATGACGCTAACTCCTTGTGACTGCCGTGCCGTCCCGGGTAGGGCGGGGTCCCCGAACCCGCCGCCGGTCCCCGTGCCCTGCGCAAAGCCGTCCTGCTCTGCGACGTGTGACCGTCACTTAAGTTCTTTTTCGATGATTTCTGACAGCAGGTTGCCGCGGTGGTCAATCGCGTTCGGATACTGTGCCTTAATCTCCTCAAAGAGCGCTCGCGCCTGATCCGCCTTGCCATCCTGCTTGTTGCGGTAAGCGAGGTACATGCGGGCATAGGCGCCGACTTGCGCGCCGTCGCCGTAGTAGCAGTCGCTGAACCCCTCGATGGCTTTCGTCAGGTACTCGATCTGCTCGTCGCCCTTGCTCATCTGCCCCAAGTACAACAGCGCGCAGCCGGTGCGGTTCGCCTTATCGTATTTGGAGATAAGCTCCTTCAGGCTGCTCTTCGACTCCTCGGAACGCCAGTCCTTGTTGGCGACCTGATAGAGCTTCTCGATCTTTCCGAGATCCTCTGACGAGTAGATCTCGAGATCCTTGCGCATCCTGACTTTGGCCTTAACCCGCTCGCTCTCCGCGATCTGCTCCTTGGTCGCTTTCGCCTCTTGCGCGCCACCCGCCGCCGCCTCCAGTTTGGCGACCCGCGCCTCCAACTTCTCAATCCTCTGCTTGAGTTCGCCCGCGGATTGCGCGAAGCCAGAGCACGTCATCGAAATGAACATTGCCGACAATACAGTTGGTTTCATGTCACTCTCACTTTTCGCTGTTTTTTCTACTTCTTAATCCAGTGTACCACAAATCGATTTGGCTCGTAAGCCCGCTGTAGGCCCGCTGTAGCCGTCTTTCTCATCGCACCTCAATGATCTCCAGGCGCGGCCGCGACACATAGAGGATCGGCATGGCCCCGTCCTCCGTTGTAAAGTAGGGAATGTGGTAGATCCCGCAGGCGAGCCGGCCGGCCCCTGTCGGGTCGACCTGCTGCCAGCCCTTGCCATCCACGAGCACTTCGGCCCAGATGTGTCCGCCCGTGCCATACAGCCAGCCGCCCACCTGACGGCACGGCACGCCGACCGCCCGCGCCAGCGTGACGAACACGTCGGAGGCGTCCCAGCAGTGGCCGTAGCGCTGCGCCAGCACCCGCTTCACGCCCCACCGCGAACCCGGCGGCCCTTCGGACTTGATGTTCTCGCCAGGTGCCAGCCAAGCAAGCAAGGCCGCGACCTTGGCCGTGTCGTCCGCACAGCCCTTCGTAATGTCGCGGGCGAGCGCCCGCACGCCGGGGTCGCCGACCGGCCAGAACGGCGTCGCCGCCAGCAACGCCGCATCGGCGCTCCGGCGCGTCGGCGTCAGCCCGGATGCGTCACATGTGAACGCGCCCGTGAGCTTCACATACGGCACCCCGAGCGCCTGCGGCAACTCGCGAAAGGCGAACACGGCGCGGTCGCCCGCCTGCGTCTCCACGCCGACCGGCGCGGGGACGAAGCGATAGACAGGCGAAGCGTCCGCGCCCGGCGCACAACGCAGCGTAAGCGTGTCGCCGAACGCGAACCCTTTCTTCAGCTCGGTGACACGCTTGACCGTCTCGGCGCTCGGCTTGTCAGGATCGGCCGCGAAGAAGGCCTGCGACAGTTCGTTGAACGCCTCGTAATCCGCTGTCCGGACGGTCGCCATTCCGGCCGTGATTCGGTATCGCACACGCGCCGGCTTCTTGATGTAGCCGAGTTCGTAGGCCGCCTTGGTCGCCAGCGCAGAGTCGAGCACCTTGCAGAACTCCACGACCTTGTCCCCGTCCCTCAGGCAGAAGGCCGTGTCTCCACGGTGCGCGTTGAGAATGGCCTGATACAGGCGCGGGGCGTCCGCCTCGGTTTCCGCCTCAAGAATGTTCACCTGAAGAGACACTCCGTGAAGCGTCACAGCGGTGCTCGAGAGCGCCTTGAGCGCAACGCCCAGTCGCGTGCCGACGGACGCCCTCTGCTCACTGCCGACCGCCTCCGACCGGGTGACCCGGCAGCCGTACGGGAGCCGCTCGAAGTGCGGATCAAGCCCGTCCGCCAAGGATACCCCGGCGAGCAGTGCCACAAGCACACCCACGCGGGCCAGTTGACGCATCCTTATCGGGGCTCCCGTCTCAAGCGACTCGCGCTTCATTCCGCGTGTGCCCTCCTCGGTGTGCGCACCGCCCCGGATTTCAGCAGGAACGCCGCCATGTCCGCCTGTCCGCTCTCGCTGGCGACGTCCAGAGCGGTCGCCCCATCCATCCCCTTGGCATTGACGTCGGC
>CAYMLQ010000509.1:0-3444 GCA_964390795.1 uncultured Lentisphaeraceae bacterium | reverse complement strand
GCGGCCGCGACAACGGGTGCGCCTGCGGCGACTGCTGGATCCGCCTCAACAAGCTGAACGTCCCGCCCCTCGCCGCCACGCCGATCAGGTGAAGAGGGCGGAGGGCGGAGGTCAGGTGAAGAGATCAGAGGTCGGAGGTCGGAGGTCGGAGGTCGGAGGTCAGAAGTCGGAGAAATGAAACGCGTACCCAAAATTATTCTGTTCACTCTTATTTTGCTTGTGTGTGTGTCTGGATGTAATGGGCCAGATGTATGCTCTTTTGAAAAAGAAGACGCTAGCGTCAGTGAAGCCTACCGGACAATCGATAAGGACTTGGTCGCGCTTTACCATGAGTTGAAGTCAATTGAGAGGGTTTTTGGAAAACCGTTGGATCAGCATATTTATGGCGCTCTCAACGAAGCAAAACAGGCGGTTAAAAGAAGGAAATATGAAGAATCCAGAAAATTCTATTTGCAGACTATCGACCTCGCGAAAGATCATCTAGTTGACGAAGCAGCTTTGCAGGAATACAGGCGAGCGCTTGAGAATATTGAACGGCGTCTGGATGATGACGGTCCATGTAAAGGGGCATGGGACGAATTGCTAGCATTTCAAGTAAAAGTAATGCTTAGCAGGATCATCATTCCTGAGGTAAAATTTGATCCTCCCGCAACCTTGATTGATGCGATGGATTTCTTTAAGCAGGCAAGCCGTGATTATGATGATCCGAAAATTCCTTTAGAGAAGCGCGGGGTAAGCCTTGTATTGAGATTGAGAGAACACGACTCGGGAACCCGCGCATTAGCCGATAATGAAGATCCTTTTGCTGTTCCCGCCACTGATTGTGACGCTCCCGTTCTTCCCCCAATAAGTGCCCGATTCATCAGTCTATATGACGCACTCAGATTAGTCTGTGACGTTACCGGCTACACATTCGATATTCGTGGGGGCTTAGTCATGATTACGCCCAAGCATGACATTACTGAGATTCCGATAGATTCAGGTTACTAGACCGTGAAGGTCGCGCAAATGCCTATTCACATCTCATGAGGAGTGAATACGACGACAGATTGGCGGACGGGTTGGCAAAGGGTTGATGGGTTCACGCCCGAAGACGTAACGATTATTGGATTCCTTGGCATCTTGGGGCCTTGGCGTAAGAAACGGAAACGCTGCGATCCAGCAGGGATGTAGCGGTTGGTGGCCGGGAGATCGAGGAACGCGCGTGGTGTGCGCGTAGCGCTGGGAGCGGGGACACTCCTGTCCCCGTTGTGAACGTTTGTGCAACACCGAGCCGCAGGATACGACGAGACGGCATCCTGCGGAGCGACGCTTGGCCGACGTTTCGGGGACAGGAGTGTCCCCGCTCCCGAGCTTGCGACACAGGTTCGCCAGCAACGCTCACACCTCGAACACACCGGTCTGGCGATTCTTGTTAGAAGGCCGGGACGAATCGGATCGCCCTTGAGCGGCCATGACGTGCCTTCGGAGAAACTGACCGCGCGTTATCCGCGTGCGATGGCCTAGGGAATGCTCGGCTGTGCTTCAAGTGCTTGAGCCAGCTGATCCGGGCACGAAGTCCCATTCTGGCATTGGATGCCTTTCAGCAGGCGAATCGCATCGCCAACCTCTTTTCCGATGACAAGCCTGGCAATGGCCTGGGTGTTCCCGGAGCAACCGCCGGTGAACGTGCAAAAGGTAATCCGACCGTCTTGAGTTTCGAACTCAATGCGGTCGGAACAGGTTCCTTCAGTCATGTAGGTCTTCCGCATAGTCTCTCTCTTTTCTTCCGTTGCACTCGACGCCATGGCCTAGCGTTAACCGAGCGCCACGGAGATCACTTAGGTGTGATCAGGAGCGTGTGGATCACGGGCTTGACCGCGGCCCGCGCGGCGGCGGCGTCCTGGGCACTGCGATCCGTCAGCTTGCGGCGCAGGGTGTCGATTGCGCCCGTGACCTCCGCGTCACCGGCAAAGTCAGCCGCAATGCCGCGAAAATGCGTGATCGCGCCCTTGACGGCCCGGGTTTCGCGGTTCTGCTTGTCGGACACGGCGCGGTCAAGCCGGGCGAAGGGCTCCGAGAAGGGGTTGTCGATGAACGCGTCGGCCAGGTTGATGCCGGCCTCGAGTTCCGCCTTGGTGAACGTCTTGGTCGTCTTGCCCCAGGCGACGTCGGCGGACGGAGCGGTCAGGTTCTTGACCACGAGCGTGAAACGGTTCAGATCCTTGTTGAAGGGCAGGAAGGGCAGAATGCTGCGCGTGCCGTTGGGATCCTTTTCGCCGCCGGTAAAGCAGAACGGGTAGCGGGTGCTCTCGAGTTCGACCTTGCCTTTGTCGGCCGACAGCACGCGGTGGCCTTCCGTGGCCGTGGCCTTGCCGGCCATGTCCACCGTGACCGTGCCGATGTTCCCGTCCAGCCCCATGGCCTTGAGGAACGCGTAGGCCATCACGAGATGCCCATTGGCACCGGGATGCACGCCGTCGCCGCCGCAGACCGGATAGGCTTTGCCCAACGCGGCTTTGGCGTCCTGCATGACCTTCATCATGAGCGGGTGCAGGCCCGCGTAGACGAAACCGTTCTCGGCTGCGGCGCGACCGGCGATTTCGCTCAGCTTGGCCAGATTGTCGTTGTAGTACGTGTCCGCCTCGGGCTCGGTCGCCCGCCACGTTTCGGTATCGACGGGGCCGGGGCCGCCGACGATCATGCGCGCGCCGAGTTCCTTGCAGCGCTTCTGGATCCGCCGGTCCCCGGCCTCATAGGTCGCGCCGATCCCCTTTTCGTAGGGACGGTACCCGCCGTCGTTCATGCCGTAACAGGTGGTCACCACGGTGGGGCGCCAGGGCACGAAGTCGTTCTCCATGCGCTCCGCAAAGCCGGGCGCGCGCTCGCCCGACCAGCCGAACTGGAACATCGTCAGCTCCAGTTCCGGTACGCAGGCCAGCAGATAGAGTTCGATGTATTTGCTGTACTGCTTCTGTTCGGTGATGGAGTCGCCCACGATGGCGACGCGGTCGCCCTTCTTGAGCACCAGGTCTCCCGCGTGTCCGTTGAGCGGCACGGCGAGGCTGCCGGCGAAGAACAGGGCGAAGGCAGTCGCTTGGCAGACTTCGGCTCGGGTGAAGGAAGAGAACTTACGCATGGTCGCTGTTACCTTTCTTTTATTGGCGGTTCATGATTCGCCGAAAGTGTGGCGTCTCGCGCCAAGGAAGTCAACCCTCATGTCACGACACCGCGGCTCAGCGGGGACGCTTCGCCCTACCGCTTGGGCCAAGCCGTATCCTGTGCGGAGCAGGTAGGGCGAAGCGTCCTCGCTGAGCCGCAGCGCCTCCGGCTTCGTTCGGGGGAGCACCGGTCAGTGAAACAGGGGATGCGCCCCATCGGTCGGTCTGGTGCTGCGCAGTTCTCACCGGCTTATTCACACTTTGCAAAGTGTGGAATCGCATTCGCAAGACCTTCACGGTCTAG
>CAYMLQ010000508.1:0-3448 GCA_964390795.1 uncultured Lentisphaeraceae bacterium | reverse complement strand
AGTCCTCTGCGGGGTCGCCCCACGCGCCGTTGTTGCGCGCCGTGTGCGCGATCTTGGAGCCGAACTCACCCAGCGAGAAGCTCTTGTTCTCGAACCGGCGATCAATCAGTTTGAGCACGCTCCGCAGGTGGCCCACCTCGCCGTAGTGGTGGATGTTGGAGAAGTCGATGCCTGCCGTGTCGAGCACCTTCTCAGACGCGGTGAGCGTCTGCAAGTGGCCGACCGTCACAGGCGCGTGAGGCGAGGCGGCCTTAACAGCCTCGCCGTTAGCCCGCTGCCACCGCGCATAGACCCACGCGCGGAAGCGCTCGTTGTCACGAAAGCGCAGGTCGTCCCAGCCCGCCGCTTTCGCATTGAAGTCGATCTCAGGCTTCGCCCCCGAACCCTGCCACGCCGCAAGCGCCGCTTGCAGCGAACCGTAGCGCTCGGCGAGCCAGCCTTCAAACAGCGGGCGCAGCACGGCCGCGTTGTTGAGCGAGGTGCCCGGCTCGTTCTGGATGTCATACATCATGCCCGGAAAAGCGCGGTAGCGGCCGACCCAGAAACGGTTCCATTCCTGCTGCGCCTTGAGGTCTTCGCCGGAAAGATCCAGCGGAAACCAGTCGTGAAGCGAGAGGAACACCGAGACCTGATTGGGCTGGGCGAGCTGCACGATGGCGTCGGTTTGGCGGCAGGTCTTCTCCGGGCGGTTGGCGAGTTCTCGCGCCGAGCCGCGCGAGGCCGCCGGATTCGTCGCGTTGCAGAAGGGCGAGAAGTGCAGGATGCGCAGCGTGTTCATGGCGAAGTCGCCCATGCGCTCGAAGTCGCGCCTCCAGACCAGCGGGTCCTCGTTGTCGGAGTACCACATCATGCCGGTGGTGTTGGCCCCGCCGAAGAAGAGCGGGCGCCCGTTGAAACTGAAGTAGTTGCCGTCCAACTCCACGCGCGGCCCCTCGGCGGCACGCGCCGGATTCCACACCGTAAAGCCGCTGCGCAACACGTCCACGGGCCGGCCGTCCGCGACCAGCTCGGCGGAGAACTCGCGGAAATCCGGCAAGGCCTCGGCGAGCGGCCACGCCGCGGTCGCGACGCCTTCAGCCACGGGATTCTCGGCCACGACCACGTCGCCGACGCGGAAGCGCACGGAGAGCGCCGGGGCGTTCGTTGGCGCGCGTACCGCCGCCGTCAGCGCGACCGTCTCGCCTGGCTTGTAACAGGCAAAGTCGCTCTTGAGCGTCACGAGGTAAGACGGAGAGAGCAGCCGGCGGCAGGCCGACACGAACAGACGGTCAACGGCCGGGAAATCGCCGTTGAAGAGGTCGCGGTTGGTGACGCCTGTGAAGCCCCAGTTCGAGCCTGCGTAAGGCCCCCTGTGGTTCAGCACGAGCGCTGCTGCTGGCCCGCGCGGACGCCCCACGCGGTCGACGGTTTCCAGCAGCGGAATCCAGCGTCCGTACACATCGGGAAAGACCGGGCTGTTGTTGCCGGTCATAGCGATGGCGGCAGGCCCTTCCAGCGGTATCTCCGCGCGCCACTTCTCCGGCGCGACATAAGAGTCGGGCGAGGCGACCACCGCCACCACATTGCGCAACAGAAACGAGGGATCGAAGACGCCGATCTGCTCCGGGTGCAACTTCATCGTGTCGCCGGGCTCACCGTAGCGGGTGTTCAGCTGCCCCGTGTCGCGCCGCACGCGGTCGATCTCTTTGGCCAGCGGCCAGCGCGTCTGGCTCCCCCAGCCCTGCTCAGAATAATCGCAGAGCCGGTCAAACGCGTACCCGCCGATGGAAAAGAACGCGCCGCCCGCTTTCAAGAACGCGCGGAAATTCGGCACGGCCGCCTGCGGAAAGAAGGGTGCGCTCGGAAGCACGACCAAATCAACCGTCTTACGGCTGAAACGGTCCGGATCGCACAGGTCGAACGCGCGCAGAAAAACGGGCGTAAACCCAGCCTCTTGCAAGAGCCGCGCCAAGCGCTCGGGGTCGGCATGGCCGGGCTGACGCTCAAAAGTCGGCTCGCGCAGAATGGCGATGCGCCGCCCCGGCGGATCGGCGGGTTGGACGACGGACGTGGCAGCTTCCGCAGGCAGCGTGGCGTTCGCGCGGACCGCGAACGCCAGATCGGCGATCCGCACGGTCTGATCCCCGTAATTGAAACCCATAAGCAGCCGGTCCACGCTCAGAAAGTGCCGCTTCTTATCACCGCGCGGCTGGTGGTTCAACTTGCTGAAGGGCACAAAAACGTCGCGCCAAACGCCCTTGAGCCCGCAGATTCCCTTCCCGTCCTCGGGCCCAATCGCGCACATCCACATGTCGCCGTCACGCTCGCGCAGCCAGAGGTGCATGGCGGCTTCGGGCGCCGCCGCCTCGACGAAAAGTTTGAAGCGCATGCCGTACGCGTCCGTCGGAATGCTCACGGAGTCGAGAAGGCTGTTGCCATATCCCTTGGCGTTCTTGTACGCAAAACGCAGAACGGGGCGGCCTTCGAGCGGCTCGCCCTGCGACACCGCAGGCGCGTTGCCGCCGTCCGCGTTCGCGCTCCAGCGCGCGGGCCCGCCGGCCGGAAGCGGCACCCCGAGAGGTGCGGCCTGACAAGCCACAGCGAGCAACACACAGACAGCCGCACGGAACTTCGCCATTCTCACTCCTCCGCTTTATACTTAAACGCCCTCCCTCGGGTGATGCGAGGATACCGAATCGGCGCCTAATTCCGCAAGACTAAAGACTGTCTAAAGACCGTCTAAAGACCGTCTAAAGACCGTCTCGTTTTCTGAAAAATTCCGCCATGGCGCGACGTGCGGTTTTCTGTTAAATTGTTGTTCACTTTTTTTAAGGAATCAACACTATGCACCTTTATCGCTCTCACACGTGTAACCAACTGCGCGCGACCGACGCGGGCGCGACCGCTAAACTTTCCGGCTGGATCTTCCGCGTGCGCGACCACGGCGGCATCCTCTTTATCGACCTGCGCGACCATTACGGCCTGACGCAGGTGGTGGTCCACCCCAGCCGCTCGTTCTTCGAGGCGCTGAGCAAGGCCAGGCTGGAGACCGTCGTCACGGTCGTCGGCGAGGTCACGCTGCGCGAGCCCTCCACGATCAATCCGGACATCCCGACCGGCACGGTCGAACTCGTCGCGAACGAGTGCCTCATCGAGGCCGCGTCCGAACTGACACCGCTCTACCTGCCGGGCGACGAGGACGGAGCCGAGGATCTGCGCCTGAAGTACCGCTTCCTCGACCTGCGCCGCCCGCGCATCCACAACAACATTGTGCTGCGCTCCAAGATCATCGCCTTCCTTCGCAAGGCCATGGAGGCGCAGGGCTTCAACGAGTACCAGACGCCCATCCTGACGTGCAGCTCGCCCGAGGGCGCGCGCGATTACCTCGTGCCCAGCCGCGTTCACCACGGCAAATTCTACGCGCTGCCGCAGGCCCCGCAGCTCTTCAAGCAGCTCCTGATGGTCGCGG
>CAYMLQ010000507.1:0-3474 GCA_964390795.1 uncultured Lentisphaeraceae bacterium | reverse complement strand
GAGGTTGGAAGGAGGTGTTTGGCACCACTCTCGGTCCGTCGACAACCTTCAATATTTTGTCCAACCCGGTTTACGCCGGCCGGATTACGGGGCGGCTGGTCGGTGGTCGGGTGATTAAGGCGCGGTTCAAGGAGTTGATCGAGGGGCAGATCTTTGACCGCGTTCAGATGATCCTGGCCGGCAAGGGTCACTTGGCCACACCTCACCGTGTCAACAACGAGGCTTTTCCGCTTCGGCAGTTCGTGCTCTGTGGGGCGTGTGGCAGTCCGCTGACGGCGTCATTCTCAAGGGGCGGGTCAGGGTGGCGGTATCCCTACTACCGCTGCCGCAACAAGGCGTGCCTGGCGGTTCACGTTAAACGCGACGGGCTAGAGGAGGCGTTCCGACTGCACCTTCAGAAGAATGTTACCGAAGTGACCGCGCCCCGCCTGCGGCTCTTTCGTGACCGCGTCATTGACATTTGGAAGGGACGACACGCCGCCGCTATAGCCGAACAGGCTGTCCAGCGGAAGCGGCTTGAGGACTTGAAGGCGCAGCAGAGCCGGTTGCTCGACTTGCTGTGCAGGGGTAAGATAACCGACGAGGTTTATCAAGACAAGGCGGACGAATTGAGCGCCGAGACCGCCATCACCCGCGTGCAGGCCCACGATTTGGAACTTGATGAGTTGGACATCGAGGGGGTCTTGAACTGCGCGGAATACATGTTCCGGAACACGGTGCTGATCTTGGACAAGCTGGACTTGGACAACCGGCAGCGGTTTCAGCGCGTTCTATTCCCCTCTGGATTGGCCTATTCTATGGCTGAAGGATTTGGAACGGGCGCAAGTAGTCCGATTATCAACGTGATACAACAGAAACAGGACGTATATTTTAGATTGGCGCGCCCACGGAGAGTCGAACTCCGCTTCCAAGGATGAAAACCTTGTGTCCTAACCGATAGACGATGGGCGCAAAAGTGGGGGACACTGTAGCAAATCGCCTTCGGCGCTGGCAAGGGGTAAAACGGGAGTAAAACAACTTTTTAAAGGCGGCTCCAGCAAAACCGCTGGACGGTCGGGAGCCGGGTCGTGTACGCTGGGACAGTGAGTGAAAAACGATTGGGGAGTCTGCTATGGGCCCCGAACTTCATCCCCACGCTGGGGACTATGCTTCTCGGACTGTTTGCGGGCGGGGTTCTGCGTGGAGATTTTACGGCGATGCGGCGGCTCGGGCTCTTCGCGTGTGCCGGAGTCGCGCTGCTGGCAACGGGGTGGCTGCTCGGCGTTCTCGGCACCAACTCGATCGCGGCCTATCTGATTGCGCACCTGTTCTGCCGCGGACGCTGAAACGTTTTCGCGCCGAGGGGGTCACAACCCCGACCCAATATGTTATAGTGTTTTCCTCTTTCAACGGTTTCCATCATGAGCAACCTCAACCCATCAACCTGTAGCGGTCCCATGTACATCTGTAAAAATGTTCAGGCCCTTGAGGCCTACACGCCCGGCGAGCAGCCTAAAGATCCGGGCATTATCAAACTCAACACCAATGAGAACCCCTATCCGCCGAGCCCCCGGGTGGCGGAGGCGCTGAGGGCGTTTGACTACGCCCGGCTGCGTCTCTATCCCGACCCGGTCTTCGTGGCTCTGCGCCAGCGGATCGCGGAGATCCACGGGTGTTCGGCGAACCAGGTCTTCATCGGCAACGGGTCGGACGAGATCCTCGCGCTCTGCACGCGGGCGTTTGTGGAGAACGAGGGCAGCGTCGGCTATTTCGTGCCCTCCTACTCGCTCTACCCGGTGCTGGCGGAGATCCGCGGGGTCGAGCAGCGGCCGGTGGCGCTCAACGCGGATTTCACGTGGCGCCTGCCGGAGGGCTACGGGGCCTCGCTTTTCTTCATGACCAACCCCAACGCGCCCACCAGCATGATGCACGACAAGGCCACGGTGGCGGCGTTCTGCCAGGCGTTTGACGGCGTGGTGCTGCTCGACGAGGCGTACGGCGATTTCGCGGATTCGACGTGCATGGATCTCGCCCTTGCGGCGGGGAACGCGAACACGCTGGTGATGCGCACCTTCTCGAAGTCCTTCTCGCTGGCGGGTCTGCGCTTCGGCTATGTGATCGGCCCCGAGGCGCTGATCGCCGCGCTCTACAAGATCAAAGACTCGTACAACATGGACATGCTCGCGCAGGCGGTGGCGCTGGCCGCGCTGAACGACCTGCCGTATATGCGCGAGAACGTGCGCAGGATCCGCGCGACGCGCGAGCGTCTGGCGGACGAGCTGAGGCGGCGCGGGTGGCGCGTGTGCGACTCGCAGACGAACTTCCTTTTCGCGCGCCCGCCGGACGGGGATGCGCGGCGCGTGTTTGACGCGCTCAAAGCCGCCAAGATCTACGTGCGCTATTTCCCTATGGCGGAGACGAAAGAGTATTTGCGCATCACGGTCGGCACGGACGCGCAAGCCGACAGTCTGCTCGCTGTACTCTGAACCTTCAAGAAAGGCCACCGTGGAAACACCAAAAATATCTGCGACCCTGAGCAAGCCCCGCGCTCCCCGGCCGCCCGTCTCGCTACCCAGCCTGACAGGCCGTTTTGCCGCGCTCGATTTTGAGACCGCCGATACGGGTCGCGACAGCGCTTGTGCGCTTTCGGTCGTCATCGTCGAAAATGAAAAGGTTGTGGACACCTGGACCAGCCTGATCCGTCCGCCGCGGAGAGCGTTCGAATTCACCTATCTGCACGGGATCTCGTGGAACCATGTGAAAGACAAGCCGGTCTTTGGGGAGCTGTGGCCCGCTGTTGCCAAGCTGCTTGTCGATGTGGACTTTCTTGCGGCGCATAATGCGTCGTTCGACCGATCCGTCCTGCGGGCCTGCTGCGAAACGGCCGGCCACGAACCGACGGCGTTGCCCTTTCTCTGTACGGTCAAGCTGGCCCGGGCGACCTGGGACCTGCATCCCACAACGCTGTCGGATGTCGCGCAGCATCTGCAGATCCCGCTGAAGCACCATGACGCCGCGTCCGACGCTTTCGCCTGCGCGCAGATTCTGATCAAGGCGCGGGAAAAGGGCCACCGGTACGAAGAGCTGCTGCAGAAGCACGCTCTGAAACCTGCCAAGCGATAAGAAATGGGCGCATGCCGGCACGGGCGTCAGCCCTCCCGCGCGGCGAGGCGTGCGAGGAAGGCGTCGAGCAGGGCCGCCATGACCGGCCCGGTCTTGCGGGTTTGCTCAAGGACCTCGTCGTGAGAGAGGTGGGGGCCGCTGATGCCGGCCGCCATGTTGGTGATGCAGCTCAGGCCTGCCACGCGCAGACCCGCCGCATGGGCGATGATCGCCTCCGGCACGGTGGACATGCCGACCGCGTCGGCGCCCATGCTGGCGTAGGCGCGGATCTCGGCGGGCGTCTCGTAGCTGGGGCCGGTCGTGAAGGCGTACACGCCGTCGGAGAGCGAGACCTCGGTGTCGTGCGCGGCCTTGCGCAGCAGGCCGGTCAGG
>CAYMLQ010000506.1:0-3477 GCA_964390795.1 uncultured Lentisphaeraceae bacterium | reverse complement strand
GACTATGTCCGCTGGTTTCTCTATGAGCCGCAGAGTGGCGGCGCCGAGATCACGAAACGTAACCTCGCGGCTGCAAAATTTGATGCCAGCTATCGGGTCAGCGCGAATTTCTTAAACTGGGTGACGCGGACGTACGATCCGAACCTCGTGCGCAATCTCAACGCCGCTGTCCGCGAGGGCCGTTATGACGACGCGCTCTGGAAAACGTGGGCAGGCAAAAGCCTTCGCGACCTCGGCGACGAGTGGCGGACGGCGCACGAGCGGCGTCTCGGCGGCACCTGACCGCGGCGCGGGAGCCGGGCTGTTTTGCAGGCGCTAGCCCGTACCCTGTTCAACAATAAAAGGCAAAATTGAATTGTGCCTATTGATGAGGGGCCTGTTTTCTTGGTATCGTACACGCGTCAGAACGGGGTTAAAATCTCAAAACGGTTCGGTCACGTTCGGATCGGTCATAAAGGGAGGGGACACATGAGAGTCACGATGTTGCTTTTCGCGCTGGCGCTGCCGGCGCTGGCTCAGCAGGATGTGTTAAACGCCGACGAGAAGGGCGTTGGCCAGGCGTTGCTCTTCGACGGCCTCACGGCTGAAGAGAAGGCCGCGTCGTGGACGCTCTTGTTCGACGGGAAATCGCTCAAGGGCTGGCGGCCATATGGCAAGCCCGCGGGCACGCCGATCGCCGAGGGATGGAAGGTCGAGGAAGGCATGCTGCATAAGCTGCCCGGTGTTAAGGGCGGCGACATCATCACCGAGAAGCCGTACACGGACTTCGAGCTGGTGTGGGGCTGGCGGCTGGCCAAAGGCGCGAACAACGGCGTGAAATATCTGGTCACCGAGGCGCGCCCCGGCGCGCCTGGCTACGAGTACCAGATGATCGACGACGAGTCCGACAAGTGGAAAAATCTGCACGCCAAGGCCAAGACGGCCTCCTTCTACGAGGTGCTTGCGCCTGCGGCGGACAAGCCGCTCAAGCCGGCCGGCGAGTGGAACACCTCGCGCATCGTCGTGCAGGGCGACCGCGCCGAGCACTGGCTGAACGGAAAGAAGGTGCTCGAGTACACCTTCGGAAGCGACGCGGTCAAGGCGGGCGTGGCTGCGAGCAAGTTCAAGAAGTATCCCGACTTCGGCTCGAAGCTCGCGGGCCACATCATGCTGACCGACCACAACGACGAGGCCTGGTACCGCACGGTCAAAATCCGCGAAATCCCTGCGAAGTGATCCGGCCACTGGTGACGGTATCGCAGGCACTCCCAACGAATGCAGAGTGTGATATTGTCTCATGGACGGGTGTGAGCGTATCAATCGAGTGTGCGAAAAGGATAGGGCGATGACTATGGACAAAGCGAAGACGCCAACCGATGTCGGAACAACAGCCTTCACGCGGCGGATCTTTCTGCAGCGTTCCGCCGGGGCCGCCGTGGGGTTCAGCGCATGGACCGCACTGAGCGCGGACCGGGTGATTGGCGCGAACGAGCGGGTGAACGTGGCGATCATCGGGTGCGGCGGGCGGGGTCGCTTCGTGATGCGTGTGATGATCGAGGAGGCGGGCGCGAACTGCGTCTGCCTCTGCGACCTGAGCGACACGCGGCTCGAGCAGATGTGGGAGTTCATCCAGCCCGTGCAGCCCAACAAGCCGCGCTTCGAGAAGGACTATCGCAAGGTGCTGGAGTCGCCGGACATCGACGCGGTGATCATCGCGACGCACGACAACTGGCACGCGCCGCTGACGCTGCTGGCGTGTCAGGCCGGCAAGGACGTCTACGTCGAGAAGCCCCACTCGCACTGCATGTGGGAGAGCGGCGTGATGGTGGAGGCCGCGGCCAAGACCCGGCGCATCGTGCAGGTCGGAACGCAGAACCGTTCGACCGAGTACAACCAGCAGGCGCGCGAGATCGTGCGCAGCGGCCGGCTCGGCAAGATTGGGCTGGTCAAGGTCTTCAATCTGAAGAACGGATCGCCGTTCAAATTCGGCGAGCCGGGCAAGCCGCCCGAAGGGTTCGACTGGGACCGCTGGCTGGGTCGGGCTGCGGCGCGGCCCTATCACCAGAAGATCTGGCAGGGCGGCTGGCACTACCACTGGGACTACTGCGGCGGGGACTTGACCGATGACGCCATCCACCAGCTTGACCTTGCGCTGATGGTGATGGGCGACCCGGGCCTGCCCACGAGCGTACGCGCGCTCGGCGGGCGGTATGTCGTGCATAAGGACGATGACGCCGAGGTGCCCGATGTGCTCAACATCGCGTGGGACTTCGGCTCGTTTGCCATGACATTCGATATGAGCCAGTATCCGAAGTACATGGAGAAGAGCACCGACGTGATTCGCAAGAAGAACCTCGTGAGCGACTGGAAGCAGAACGCCACGCGCATCGAGTTCTACGGGCAGGATATGCTGATGATCTTGGGCCGCCACGGCGGCGGCTTTGTTGTTGAGAAGGCGAGCAGCCAGGTCGTGGAGAAGGTGTACGGCCAGGCGGGAGATCTGGAGCACTACAGGAACTTTATCTCCTGTGTGAAGAGCCGCAAGCAGCCCAACGCGGACGTGGCGATCGCGCATGCCAGCAACCTCGTGGCGCACATGGGCAACATTGCGCACCGCGCCGGCAACACCGCCTTGGCGTACGATGCCAAGACCAACAGTTTCGACAAGCCCGAGGCCAACGCGCTGGTCAGGGACACGTACCGCAAAGGGTACGAGTTGCCGGATGTGTGACCGCTCTCGCGCGTGGGGTGTACCGCCTTCAGGCGGATGTTCGACAGTGCAGCGTTGCCGCCTGAAGGCGGTGCAACATGCAGCTTGGCGGCCAACTATGAAAAACAGAATGGTTCTTCTCTTCGCGCTGCTGCCGCTTCTGGCGTCGGCTGCTCCCCAGCCCAACGTCGTCATCATCTTTATCGACGACATGGGCTACGGCGACATCGGGCCGTTCGGAGCGACCCAGCAGAAAACGCCGCAGCTCGACCGCATGGCCAAGGAAGGTATGAAGTTCACCAGCTTCTACGCCGCGCCGGTCTGTTCGGTCTCGCGGGCGCAGCTCATGACCGGCTGTTATGGTGCGCGTGTCTCCGTGCCGGGCGTCTTCTTTCCAGGACAGTCTGTCGGCTTAAATCCTTCGGAGGCCACCGTCGCAGAGCGGCTGAAGGCACTGGGTTATGCGACCCAGTGTGTAGGCAAGTGGCACCTTGGCGACCAGCCGGAGTTTCTGCCCACGAAGCAAGGGTTCGACCACTACTTAGGCATCCCGTACTCGAACGACATGCAAAAGAAGGCGGAGAAGACCGGTGAGTCGGTTGTGCCGTTGGTGCGCGATGAAAAAGTCGTGGAACTGCTCACGGAAGAGGGCCAGAGCCGGCTGGTCGAGCGTTACACGGAAGAGGCGCTCGGCTTCATCCGAGACCACAAGGACAAGCCCTTCTTCCTCTATTTTCCGCACAGCGCGGTGCATACGCCCATCCATCCCGGCAAGGCCTTTGCAGGCA
>CAYMLQ010000505.1:0-3512 GCA_964390795.1 uncultured Lentisphaeraceae bacterium | reverse complement strand
GCTGTTACCCAGCAACCGAACAACCTCCTTGATGGTCTCGGGAAGCGCAATCAAGTGTCGCTCAGTCTTCTGTTCGCGACTGAACGTCAGGATGCGTGCCACCGTGTCACGGGCGCGCACGCCGCATACCTGAATCTGCTCGATCATATCCCCGTCGAGCGGTTCGCCGTTTGCATGCATTCGCCTCAACAGGCCCGCATAACCCAGAATCGGCGTCAGCGTGTTATTGAGGTCGTGCGCGATACCGCCCGCTAGTGTGCCGATCGCCTCCATCTTCTGCGCTTGGATGAGCCGCACCTGCGTCTCCAGACGATTTTCATCAAAGAGCCGAAAAATCATGTTGTTGAGCAGAACGGCGCGGTAACGTCCGTTGTCAGTCAGTACGAGCCCGTCGGGATTGGGGTTTGAGGCCGCAGATGCCAACAGTTCATCACGGCTGACAGAAACCGGCAGCACGAGCGTCTTTCGGATAAAGCTGTGAAGAGGAAGTCTTTTGATCAACTCGTGACCGTAACGCCCGTAAGCGTACTCCTTCAGATCGTTCTCCCTGATGACACCGACTGGACGACCGCCACCGTCTACCACCGGCAGAAACGAGAACGTCTTGCTCTTCCGCACCAAATCAAAGACGCTCAGAATGTCCATGTCAATCATTACGGACGGCGCTTCGGTACAGTAGTCGAACAGGTTCATAATTTGGAGTATCACAGCAAAAGGTCAGCAAATCGCGAGCGCGCCGTCAGAAACATGTTGGGACAGCTACAGGGACAAGCGGACAAGCTACGTACGAGCTACGTACGGGGACAAGCTACGTACGGGGACAGGCAAACTGTGATTCGAAGAACTTGAATTTATTTTCGTAAATCTTGTGGAAAGCATGCACTTTATTTCCTTTATAGGGGTGTAAGGTCCGCGTTGTGCGGGCCGAAGCCATTAAAAGGGGCGTATATGCGGCACGCACGGCTGAAGCCTGACTATAGTGACACATGGCATCATTGCTACAACCACACTGTGGGGACGCACAGTGAACGTCCGCTCGATGATGCTGACAAAGAGCAGTTCATCCGGATAGTGAAGCGCTTGGCGGCTTTCTACTGCGTGAGGGTTGTGGCCTGCCAGATTCTGTCGAACCATTTCCATCTGTTGCTGCAAACACCACAGGAGTCCCCCTCAGAGGAGGAGGCTGCAAGACGCTACGCGGCGTTCCACAAAGGCGCCCGGAAACTCTGGCCAGGAACTGCGGCGTGTCGTGAATGGACGCTACGCCTGAGAGATGTGAGTTGGTTCATGCGCCATCTTCAGCATCTCTACACCGCTTGGTACAACCGCACCCGGGCGCAACGACGGCGGGGTCCGCTCTGGGCCGGGCGATTCAAGAACACGGTGCTGGAGCCGGGCGCTGCGGTCTGGGCCTGCTGGGCCTATATCGAACGCAATGCCTTCCGCGCCGGGCTCGTCGGCGACCCTGCCGAGTACCGCTTCTGCTCCTACGGCGAGTGGGCCCAAACCGGCCGGCACCCTTTTGCCGAAGCCCTTGCCGCGCACCTTGCACCGATCCTCCCGCCGCCACTGGCAGAAGCCGGAGCAGAGGGCGCGCTGGAGGCGCTGCGGCTGCGGTTCGCCCGTGACGCCGCAGACAAAGCCGGAGAGCCTACTCCCCCGGAAGCCCCCGACATCGCTTTCACCCTCTCCGCCATCCGCCGCGTCAGACACTGGACCGACGGACTGGTCATCGGCTCGGAACTCTTCGTGCGCGAGGCTCTGCGCCGCGCCCGATATGGAATTGACGTTACCCGCCACCGACTGGCACGGTCAGCCCCCTCCCAAAGTCTGGATGCGCAAGTGCCAGCACTCTATTGCTGGCGGCGCCTGCGTGTCAACCCAGACTGAAACAGCCGCCGATGGGACCCACTGAAGACGCGTAGGGGTATGGCCGTTCGCGCTGCGCCTTGGTTAGCGTTCATTCACACCCATTCGCGTATCCTTTATAGTGCTTTGGCGAGACCCTCAAGGCGCTGCATCATGGCGAAGCGGCGGTGGTACTTCTCGCGGAACGCTGCCAGCTTGGCGTTGAACACGGCGTCTTGTCCGCCCTGACGGTAGGCGTCCCGGAGATCCCGCACCTGCTTCATCACAAGGTCATAGGCCGCCGCCACGCGCTTGTCCATCAGCGCGTCGAGCCCGCTCCAGATCGCATCCGCCCGGGCCAGAAGCGCTTCGAGTCGCTGCTTGCGGGTGGCGGCGTCCCGCCTCTGTTTCTCCGCTTTGGCTTCGTCCTCGCGTGCCATCCGCGCAGCGCGTGCGGCGAGCACCTGTTTCGCAAAAGCAATGCAGGAGAGGGAGGTCTCATCCCGGAGGCCGCCGGACGGCACCGTCAGCCGGTTCAGTTCCGACAAGACACGCGCCCCGTCGCCAGCCGCCACCCGACCCAGCAAAGCCTTCGTCTCGGTGGCGGAAAGCTTGTCCAGAGCGACCTCCAGCGGGATGCGCGCCGCTTCCCCCTGCGGCGACAGGGCCTGAGCAGCGGAGAGCGCGTCGGCGTCGACCGGGAAAAACTCTATAAGTTTCTCTAGCGCCGGAGTCAGGGCGGCCAACCCCGGCGGCACAGGCGGCACCGTCACGGCGCTGTCCCTGGGATCCTGCCACTCGTCAGGGTTGTAGCACGCCAGCCATCCCAGAAACAGCGCCCGGTCATCGCCCTGCAACAGACTCTGCCGTATCCATGCCAGCGCATCCAAGGCGCCCTCACCCTCCACAAAGCCAAACCCCATCTCGTCGTGACGATCCCACCACAGAATGCTGCGTCCCTTGGTCTTCTGAAGCGTAAGGGACGCATGCTCCGTTTCTTCACCCTGCAGATAAGGCCGCACCCGCTCCAGTTCGAGCGCGTTCTCAGGAAACGCCAAGCCAAACCGAACCGAACCCCAGTTGGCAATGTAGAAGTGAGCGTCATAGTGACGCAACAGCGCCTCGACACTGCCGCCGAACTGCCCGTAGTTGTACGTGTTCCGCCAGCGCAACCGTGAAACCTCGGCGCGACTGGAACAACTGCGTGCGAGGTGCAAGCCTTGGTCAGAGATTGGGCCATCCAAAGCGACGAACTCGTAGTACTGGTATTCGCTCATGCGCAGATTATAACCGGCTCCCGGCGCGCAGCGCAAACCCGGCCGCACCTGCGAAGTTGAAACAAGCCATGCCGCGCACAGTCACGGATTTAGACAAGCCGGCCGCGCGGCTGCGCCGCGAATGAACGCTCAACGTTAAACGCTCAACGCTCAAGCAGGCATCAGGGACGGCATCAGGGACAGATAAACTGTAGACTGGGTAAACCGTAGGCCGTAGATTGCGGGGCCGGTGTCCCTCCCGCGAGCGCCATTGCGCCCGATCTGCCCGGTAGGGCTGTTTCCAGCAAAACCATAGGCCGATGTCCTCAGATTGCCTGTCCCCGTCCTGTCTCTGTCCCCGTCCTGTCTCGCAAAACCATAGGCCGATGTCCTCAGATTGCCTGTCCC
>CAYMLQ010000504.1:1521-3515 GCA_964390795.1 uncultured Lentisphaeraceae bacterium | reverse complement strand
GAAGGTTGAAGGCTATTTTCATCACCATTTTCAGATGCGCAAACACTTTCTTCGTGCGATCGGGGACTGCCGCCGCAGGCAGGACCAGCGAAGCCATTCCCATTCAAAATTCGACATTCGACGTTCGACGTTCGACGTTCTCCACCCTCAACCTCTCCCCCTCCACCCTCAACCTTCCACCCTCCACCCTCTATCTCCTCCCACGGCGTCCCTTTGGTGGTGATGACCGGCAGTCCGGCATAGAGCGCCTCGGCGATGGAGATGCCGAAGTTCTCGCTGTGCGAGGGGAGGATGAAGAGATCAGCCTGCCGGTAATACTCCCACTTCCCCGTATCGTCAGCCGACCCTTCGAAAAACCACTCTTGCTCAATGCCTAGAGCCCGCAAGCGGGCGGCCACCTCCGCCTGATGGCCGTGGGTGTCGGGCCCCACCACCCGCATCCGCCACCCCTGCGGCCGCACCTCTGCCCAGGCCTCGGCCAGGTCCATCAGACCCTTGCCGGGGTGGAGGCGCGCCACGAAAAGGGCCGTGCGCAGCCGGTCCGCGGACTCGCCCGCCCCGTGCCGCGCGGGCGGCAGGCCGGCCGGCACGTCGACCCCGTTCGGAATCACCGCGACCGGTTGGCAAAAACCCTGCTTGCGGATGTTTGCGCACTCTTGTTGCGCTGTCGCGTGCAGAAGCGCGGCGGCTTGAATGTCGCGACGCTGGTAGATGAGCATCGCCAGCCGTTTCTTCCAACGCTTCTGCGCCAGCGCCCACGGATCGAGCATGCCGCGGACCGAGATTACGACCGGTATCCCCCGCTTGCGCGCACGGGTGAGAATGGCGTGATTGGCCGGGGTCCACAGTCCGTGCACATGGACAAGGTCGGGGCTTGCGGAATCCAAGGCTGTCTGCGCCGTCTGCAAGGCGTCCGCGTAGCGGAACCCCGGCCCCTTGAGAAAATGGACGCCGCGTGGATCGGCAAGCTCGTCCCGTGTTGAGAAGCTCAGCAGCCAGGTCTCCACTCCCACATCCGACAAGGCGCGGCACAGCCCGGGGACGGAACGTGAAGGCCCGCCTGAATTGGGGTCAATGCCAGCGATGGCGTGTAATACTCTCATCCTAAATCCGGGATTTCACCACAAAGAACACATAGAACACAAAGAGGGAGAAGAAGTTGGAATAAAAGCGCTTCTAACCAACTGGTCATCCTGCGTGCCAGCCATAACCCTCTTTCTCTGTGCTCTTTGTGTTCTTTGTGGTCAATTAACTGCCGCTTCCAGGCTCTTTCTACCGAACCGTGATGCGCTGGCACTTCAGCCAATGGTTCAAGACAAACAGACCCCAGATGCGGCTCCAGATGACCTGCCCGGCCTCGTATTGCCGCCACAACGCCGCCAGGCCGGCGGGGTCAAACACCTCGGACCCGCCGCCCAGGCAGAACGCCTGCACCTCTTGGCGCATGCACCCTTTGAACCAGGCCTCGAACGGGAGGACAAAACCTTGCTTCGGGCGGTGGACACACGCCTCGGGCAACCCCTGCCCTGCGGCATGGACCAGAAGCGGCTTGGGCGTACGCGCATCCTTTTTAAAGCGGCCCGGCAGCCGCAGCAGCAGTTCGACCACCCGGTGGTCGATCAGCGGCACCCGCACCTCCAAGCTGTGCGCCATGCTCATCTGGTCGGTGTCCCGCAGCAGTGTGGAGAGCATGTAGCTCTTCAGCTCGTACCAAGAAATCCGGGCCAAGGGGTCAAGGGGCCCGGCGTCGGCGATCATCGGGTCAAAAGCCGCGGAGGCCCACTCCGTAAAGCCGCAGCGGCAGGCGTCGCGCAGAAGCGCGCCGCTCTGTTCGCGCGAGAAGACCTGCCGGCTCAGGAAGTAGGCGGGGAGCGGGTACCCCATGAGCTGGCCAAACTTTCTGATCTTCTCTGACTGGGCTCGGCCGGCGATCAGCCGGCCCAAGGAGGCGGGCAGGCGGCCGACCCGCTGCTGCCAGCGGCCCATGGCGAGGG
>CAYMLQ010000504.1:0-1511 GCA_964390795.1 uncultured Lentisphaeraceae bacterium | reverse complement strand
TCAAAGCCGCCGTAGCCGACGAACAGCTCGTCTCCGCCCACTCCGGAGAGCGCGACCGTCAGCCCCGCCTCTTTGACCAGCTTGGAGACAAACCACGTGTTCAGACCGTCCAGGCTGGGCTGGTCAAAGGCACCCAAGGCTTGCGCGAGGTTGGCTTGCGCGAGGCTGCCGGTCAGCTCAAGCTCGATATGCTCGGTCCCGTTCTGCCTGGCCACAGCCGCCGCGTAGCGCCGCTCATCAAAGCCAGGGTCATCAAATACGATGGAGAAGGTCTTAAGTTGGCCCGAATGCGTCTGCCGCATCAACGACACAATCGCGGAACTGTCGACCCCGCCACTCAGGAACGCGCCCAGGGGCACGTCGGCGATCATTTGCAGTGACACGGCCTCCCTCAGGCACGCCGCGACTTCTTCAGCCGCCGCTGCTGCGGTGCTTGGCGCTGGCTGTTCGGATCCGGCGAACGGAGACCAATAGCGCACCGTCTTGAGCCCGTGCTCGGAAAACGTGGCACAATGCCCCGCAGGCAAAGAGCGGAGGTCGTTGATCAGCGTGTAGGGCTCATGCACCGACCCACAGGCCAGGTAGGAGTTGAGCCCCTGCAGGTCGACGTGGCGTTCCACGGCACCGGCCTCCAAAAGTGCCCGCACCTCAGAGGCGAACGCGAACCCGCCGTTGGGCTCGCAAAAATAGAACGGCTTGACGCCAAGCTGGTCGCGAGCCGCAAAGAGCCGGCGACGCTGGCTGTCCCAGATCACAAACGCGAAAATACCCCGCAGCCGTGAGCAACAGCCCTCACCCCAGGCGGCATAGGCCTTAAGTAGAACCTCGGTGTCGGAGTGGGTGCGGAACTGAAAGCCGCGAGTCTCCAATTCTTGGCGCAGGTGCTTGAAATTATAGATCTCGCCATTAAAGACGATGACATTCCCTGTATCCGGGTCGACCATCGGCTGATGTCCGTCCGGAGAGAGGTCTATAATGGCCAGGCGCGCCTGGCCCAGCGCAACTGCGGGCGCGAATGAGACCTCCGCAGCCCCCGAACTATCGGGGCCGCGGTGCCGCATGGCCGCCACCATGCGTACGACGCACGCATAGCGCGAACCACCGCCCAACTCGCTAAACCATCCTGCAATACCGCACATCGTTTGTTCTCTGTGGCATCAAACTCACTCTGAACTGGCTTACGGTTTGCACAGGATGCGTGCCAGTTTTTGTGCGCCCGATTCATTCAGATGGTCCGCATCAAAAAAATCATTATCTGTGAACCGCCGGTCTGTGAGCAAGTCAATAAAGATAACGTTGTCGGCCTGTGCGAGACCCTCGCAGATCCGTAGGGTGTCTAGCAACTGGCGCTGATCAAGACTGCTTACGTAGGTCTCCCATGCGGGTGGGAACACCATGCAGACCTTCACCTGTTTGCTCTTGCATATCCTAATGACCCGTCTGATATGCTCCACATTCTCCGCAACCACGCGCATATCGATTCGCTCTATGGTATGCCGCTTCGCAGCCGC
>CAYMLQ010000503.1:0-3528 GCA_964390795.1 uncultured Lentisphaeraceae bacterium | reverse complement strand
CGTTTGGTTGAACGTCACATTCTCAAGGCTGTTCGAGGCCCCCACCACAAACACGCCGGGCTACAGGAACGTCAGCGTCCCGCCACCGTAGCACTTGCCGGAGAAGGTGCGCGTCGTGTTGTCCATCCAGAACTGGATCGGCTGGGACAGGTTGGTGACAACGCCCGCACCCGAAAGCACGCCGATATTGTCCGACTGGTTATTGAAGTCGAGCACACCGCCGCTCCTGACGTCGAGCACGGCGGTGTTGTTGATGAGGTTGTTGTCCAAATACCGGAGCGACGCCCCCGCGTTGATCGTGATCGTGTTGGTTCCGACGTTGAGGCCGTCGCCCCCCACGCCCCGGTCGAGCAGCACGGTTCCGGCGTTCATCGTGATACCATCGAAGGCAGTGCTAGCACCCGCAGGCCTGTTGAGCTGTAGCGTTCCCGCGCCTTCTTTCACCAGCAGGGTGCCGGACACCGGATTCAGCACAACGCTCACGTTCGCCGTGTTCACGCTACCGTTGACCGTGAACACCGAGGCGCCACCTCCGTTGAGCGCGATCGCGTTGTTCGTGACGAGCGTGCTGGCGTTCGCAAAGAAGAGATTGCCGAGCGTCAGGCTGCCCACGTCCTGAAAGACGGTGATGCCGGTGCCGTTGGTGAAATAGGCAGAAGCCGAAGCCCCCGACGCGATGTTCCCGCCTGTCCAATTCGCGGTGTCGCTCCAGTTGCCGCCCGACGTATTGCTCCACGTCCCGTCCGCCGCCGACGCCGTCCCAACCGCCAACACCGCCGCCACACACGCGACCAGCCACTGTCCCACATTCTTGCTCATTTGTTTCATCCTTCTGTGTTTCAAGCCTTCTTCCGGCAGACGCTATCCCGCACGATCAACCGCACGGGGCAAATGATCTTTCTACCCGGCATGTCCGCCGGCGCTTCTTTGCGCGACATCAACAGGTCTACAGCCATGCGTCCGAGATTATAGAACTCCGGCGAGACACTGGTCAGCTTCGGCAAGAGGTGTTCGCAGACGGGTTCGTTGTCGTAACCGACGAGGCTCACATCGTCGGGAATGCGGATGCCGAGCGACTGGGCGACCTGATAGAACTTCACCGCCAGATTGTCGTTATACACCACAAAAGCGGAGGGCCGGCGTTTCAGTTTCTGCCACTGGCCGAGAATCCCGTCGACAGCAGCCCAGTCACCCTCGTCATTTTCTCCGTGCGCGTACAAATGGACATCGGACTCGTCGAGTGCGCAGTTTAGGACTTCGCAGGCTTCACGGAAATCATGCAACCGTTCGCGGGCACGGCAATCGGCTTTCACCGGCCGCTCGCCGATATAGCCGATGCGCCTATGCCCGAAATCCAGCAAATGCTTCACGGACTGGTTCATCCCGGAATAATAATCTGGAAAGATCGCGTCGCCTGTAAAAGTGCCGTGCTCCTGCGGATTCAACGTGATTGCAAAGGTCGTCTTGGCCAGTTCGATCACCTGCTCCGTGACCGTATCCGGAGCGGTCAGCAGCAGACCCCGCAGCGGTGTGCCGAACACGTAGGAGCGCATGTCCTGAGCCGGCGAAGCGATATGCACCTTGAGCCTGACTTCCGCGGCGCGGGACTGGATTCCGTACAGCATCTTGCTCTGAAAATAATAGACGTTCAACTCGGGCTTATTGACCACCAGAAGCGTGTCGCCATCGCTCGCGTGCCTGCCCGATCCGGGATTCCGCTTGAGCAACGCCAGAATACGCTGCTTGGTCTCCTCGGAGGCCCGCCGCGTGTCGGGGTTCTTCATGACAAGGGAAACAACTGAGGGCGACACGTCCAGCGCCTCGGCAATCTCTTTCTGAGTGAGTCTGCCGTAACCCAAGCAATCCGCGTTAACACTGCTTTTTCCTTGCTCCGCCATCGCATGCCGAACCTTCACCCGGCGCAAGACCGGATCTGAACCAACGCCCAAAATTATTTAGTTAACTATTCCGATCAATAATTTACTAAATAGACTATGGAACTGCAACCGAAAACGTACTCGGTCAGTGACGGGCAGTGACGGGGGACGCGAGTCTGATGCGTGTTGGGCGCGAAGGCACGGGAGGGACGAGCGTCTGCTCGTCCAGGCAAGCAGACGCTTGCCCCTCCCACCCGGTTCCAAGCCAAACGATCAGCCGAAACAGGAATAACACGCTACGTGGCGCGGGCACGGGGCTTCAGCGCCGCACACGCAGCAGCCGCTCCAGCTTCGCGCGCGCGTCGCCCACCTGCTCCGGCACCGCCAGCAAGCGCAGGTCGTAAGCGGTGACCGCATCGGCCGCACCGCGAACCGCGCCGTCCGCAGGCTCCAGCTTCTGCACCTCGAGCGGCGTCCATTTCCCGGCGCGAAACTCGCCGACCTCGCCCACCAGCGCAGGCGCGCCAGCCGCACGCACCAGCCCGAAGCTTCCCGCGCCGAACGGCATCGCCAGCACCTGCGCCGACTCGCGCAGATCCTTCCCGTCCAGCGACAGCAGAGCCCAATCGCCCTGCTCCTGCAAGATCTCATTACCCGCGACGTAAAGCCCGCGCGACGAAGCGGCGGCCACCACATGCCCTTGCGCATCGAATTGAACATAGAGCGTGCGCCCACCCAACGCAAGCCCGCGAATCTCGGGACACCCCGCATGCTCTGCGACCCCAATCTTGCTTTGCACGTCCGTGGTGTTGACCGCCACGACCGCACGGCCGCTGCGCAGCGGAACATCGAAGGCCAGAGCCTTGCCATCGTCGCCGCTTACCTTCAGACGGCTGACCCCTGACACCGTGTCGAGAAAGTGGCGGTATTCGCGGTGCGGGAAACGGTCCTCTCCGTATAACAGCTCGACCGGCACGGGTATCCACATCACACGACCGTTCTTCGACTGCACCGCGTTGACCGCATCGGACAGGGCCCACGCGAACGGCGGTTTGGGCGCGTCGGGCACCGGCGGAAAGCCCAGCCGCTCCAACCGGTCGAGGCGCGTGGGTTTGCGGCTCTCGTCGAAGCGCGGGTCGCCGGTGAGCAGCAGCCGCCCGCCCTTCTCCACAAACCGCACCACGCGCCCAAACGTGGCGTCGGACGGGCACACGGTCAGCGGCCACACCAGCGCCTGCGCTGCGGCGGGCAGGCGGTCGAGAGACTCCTCGTTGATCACTCCGAACGCGACGTTCGCGCGAAGCAGGGCGTCGGTGGCAAGGCGCAACCCCTCGTGGATGCGCGCGGACTCGGGGCCGAGCCGGAAGCTGTCCGGCAGGACGAGGTAGAGGCTCGGCGGCTCGTAGCGCGGCTCGACCGTGCGGAAGAGCAGCAGCATGTTGCGGTAGGCCTCCAGCACCGGCTTGGGCGTGAGGTCTGCGTGGTTGACGCCCCAAGGGAAAACGCTGTCGCGAAAATCCTTCCAGCTCCAGTTCGCCGTAAACGAGGCTCCCATGCCGAGCGCGTAGTGCCCGACCGCGAGGTAGTGCCGCACGGAGTCCTCTGCGGGGTCGCCCCACGCGCCGTTGTTGCGCGCCGTGTGCGCGATCTT
>CAYMLQ010000502.1:0-3540 GCA_964390795.1 uncultured Lentisphaeraceae bacterium | reverse complement strand
CATCGAAATCACTCTAAACCGGCCATCAGACTTCAATTCTTTTCAATCGCACCCCCCGTCATTCGGGTGGTTGGTGAAAGAACAAAATTACTGAATCTTGCGCTTGACCGATGGCGAAAGATGCCATAAACTAACAATGGCGGTAATGATGGTAGATCCGCCCGGCCAATGTAAGTGAGTGTTTTATGGGGCTTCGCTGCGCCCATCATACCGTTTTTATGCCGGGTGTTGCGCGGAGTGGCTCCCGGGCGCATCACGCCCGTTTCATTCAGCATAACGGAGGAACGCGAAATGAACACACCGATCAATCAGCTTCTCATGCAGAAGGGGCGGGAGATTATCACGATTTCGCATCAGGCATCGGTCTTTGAAGCCATCCACCTGATGGATGAAAAAAACATCGGCTCACTCCTCGTGCTGAACGCGCACGGAAAGATCGCCGGTATTTTTGCCGAGCGCGACTGTTTCCGTAAAGTTATCCTGGCCGACAAATCGCCGCGGGATGTGTTGGTGAAGACGGCGATGACCAAGAAGGTGGTCTACGCTTCGCCCGAGACGACGGTGGACGAGTGCATGGCGCTGATGACGCAGAAACGCATCCGCCACTTGCCGGTGCTCGACGGGAGCGAGCGGATCGTCGGCATGATTTCCATCGGCGACCTCGTCAAGTTCGTGGCTTCGGAGCAGGACGCCCTGATCCGGAATCTCGAAAAATACATTGAGGGCTCGCTCTAACTGACACGTCAGGGGCTCCGTCCGAAGGGTTCCGCGCCGGCGTGCGCAACCGGCGGACGCGCGTCCTGTTAACCGCTTTCGGTGTGTTGTCCGAAGCAGTCTGGAGATATTGCATGACTTCTCTATCCGCATCTGCGCCCTGTGGCTGCGCGTGTGCATGCGAGCCCACGGAGGCAGACCTGTATAAACGGCTCGACGAGGTGATCGGCGAGTATCATGAGAAACCCGGGGGTTTGATTCCCGCCCTGCAGACGGCTCAATCCATTTTTGGCTACCTTCCCGAACCGGTGATCCGGCGGATTGCGGACGGCTTCGGCAAGACCGTGAGCGAGGTGGCCGGCGTGGTGACCTTCTACTCCTTTTTCACGCTTCACCCGCGCGGGAAGTATCTGGTGCGCGTGTGTCTCGGCACGGCGTGTTATGTGCGCGGGGGCAAAGAGGTCCTGGACGCGTTCAAGAAGCGGCTGGAGATCGACGTGGGCGAGACGACGTCCGACCGGGCGTTCTCGCTGGAGGTCGGCCGGTGTTTCGGGGCGTGCGGCATGGCGCCGGTGGTGATGGTCAACGACACCGTCTACCAGCGTGTCAAGCCGGCGCGTGTCGGCGAGATGGTCAACCAGATTCTTTCCGGTGCAGCCGTGACCGGAGAAAAGGAGCACGCATGAAAGCCCCTGTCTTAAAGCGGATTTGTAGTGTGACCGAACTCGGCGACCTGCGCGAGCGGCTGCGGGCCACAGCGCCCTGCGGAGGCGGTTCCGGGACGCGTCAGATCCTCGTCTGTTTCGGCGGCAGCTGCCTGGCGTCGGGTGCGAAAGAGGTGCGCGACGCGTTGCGCCTAGCTCTCGAAACGGAGAAGCTCGGCGATCAGGTTTCCTTGGTTGAGACCGGCTGCATGGGGCCGTGCGTAGTCGGGCCGGTGGTGCTGGTGGGCGAGGACCGAACCTTTTATCAGGGCGTCAAACCCGGCGACGCCTCCGACATCGTGAGGCAGCACATCTGCGGAGGCAAGCGCGTGGAGCGGCTGCTGGTGCAAGACGCGACAGGCAAAACGCCCGCGCCTTGCCGCCAGGATCTCGAGTTTTTCAAGCGGCAGACGCAGGTCGTGCTGCGCAACTGTGGCTGGATCGACCCCGAGCGGATCGGCGACGCGATCGCGCGTGACGGATACGCCGCGCTGGCCAAGGTGCTGACGGAGTACACGCCGGAGGTTGTGGTCCAGGAGATGAAGGTGTCCGGCCTGCGCGGGCGCGGCGGGGCTGGCTTCCCGACCTGGCTCAAATGGAATCTGGCGCGCGAATCTGCTGACGATGTGCGCTACGTCCTGTGCAACGCCGACGAGGGCGATCCCGGCGCCTACATGGATCGCAGCGTGCTGGAGGGCGACCCTCACAGCGTCATCGAAGGCATGGCGATCGCGGCGTATGCCGTCGGGGCGAAACAGGGCTACGTCTACGTGCGGGCCGAGTATCCTCTGGCGGTCGAGCGGCTGTCCACGGCCATCGCCCAGGCGCGCGCCTGCGGGCTGCTGGGCGCAAATATTCTGGGCACGCCGTTCACCTTTGACTTGGAGATCCGTATGGGGTCGGGCGCCTTCGTCTGCGGCGAGGAGACGGCGCTGATCGCCTCGATCGAGGGCAAGCGCGGCGAGCCGCGGCCGCGGCCGCCGTTCCCCGCGCAGAAGGGGCTGTGGGGCCGTCCCACGGTGCTCAACAATGTGGAGACCTACGCCAATGTAGGCGCGATTCTGCTGAAGGGCGGCATGTGGTACGCGTCGATGGGCACGCCGAAGAGCAAGGGTACGAAGGTGTTCGCGCTGGCGGGCGCGGTGCGCAACACGGGCCTCGTCGAGGTGCCGATCGGCACGTCGTTGGGCGAGGTGGTCTACGATATCGGCGGGGGCATCCGCAACAACCGGCACTTCAAGGCGGCGCAGATGGGCGGGCCCTCGGGCGGCTGCATCCCGCGCGAGCACCTGAACGTGCCGCTCGACTATGAGCCGCTCGCCGAGCTGGGCGCGATCATGGGGTCGGGCGGGCTGATCGTGATGGACGAGGACACCTGCATGGTGGATGTCGCGCGCTTCTTCATCGAGTTCGTGCAGGAGGAGTCGTGCGGCAAGTGCGCGCCCTGCCGGGTGGGGACGCGGCGCATGCTGGAGATCCTCGAGCGCATCTGCGCCGGGAAGGGCGAGATGGCCGATATTGACCGGCTGATCGAGCTGGGCCACTTCATCAAGACCGCGTCGCTGTGCGGGCTCGGCCAGACCGCGCCCAACCCGGTGCTGTCCACGATCCGCCACTTCCGGCAGGAGTACGAGGAGCATATCCGCGACCGCCACTGCCGCGCGGGCGTCTGCGCGGGGCTGGTGCGGGCGCCTTGCCTGAGCGCCTGCCCGGTGGGCGTGGACGTTCCCGGGTTTGTCGCTCTGGTCGGCGAGAAGCGGTACGCGGAGGCGCTGCGGCTGCACCGCCAGCGGAACCCCTTCGCGTCGGTCTGCGCGCGCGTCTGTTTCCACACGTGCGAGGACAAGTGCCGCCGCGCGTCGCTCGACGAGCCGGTGTCGATCCGCGGCGTCAAGCGCTTCATGGTGGACCAGGAGGTGACGGTGCAGGTGCCGGAGGTGCGCGAGAGCGCGGCCAACGCGAAGCGCAAGGTCGCGGTCATCGGCGCGGGCCCTGCTGGGCTCTCCTGCGCGTATTTTCTGGCGCGGCTGGGATACCGTCCGGAGGTGTTCGAGGCCGAGCCGCGTCCCGGCGGCATGCTGGTGCAGGCGATTCCCGCCTACCGGCTGCCGCGCGAGGAGCT
>CAYMLQ010000501.1:0-3543 GCA_964390795.1 uncultured Lentisphaeraceae bacterium | reverse complement strand
TTCGATTCCCATCGCCCGCTCCATCCCCTTCCTCTTGCCACCCGTTGACTTCCGTTGTTAAACATTGCCATATCAACGGGTTACGGCACACTCCGCAAGCGGCAGCACGAGAAACCCGCTCTTCCCCGTTTGACTTCAGATGACGCGTTTTGCCATCTCTTGCACCAAAGGGGGTGCAAGAAATGGTGCAAGAAATCGCGCACCTCATTTCACGCGACAGCGGGTTTACCATTGCCGACCTCTTTTGACGCGTGAGTGTTATCGCCTCTTTTTTCAGCGTATCCGGCCGTCGGGTTGACGCCGCGTACGGTGGGCAGGGAGGGCAGGGAGGCGACAGCCCCCGCGACATCGAGAAGCGCCGGGTCGGTGTAGACGTTCGCGGTCAGTTTGGGATCTGAATGACGCATCGCCGCCTGCGCCGTCCTCAGGGGCACGCCGGCCCGGCACAGGTTTGTCCCGAACGTGTGGCGCAGCGCGTGCACGTCGACGAAGCGCCCCCTCCAGTCGCATTTGGGAATGCCCGCTTCCGCAAGGTCTCGGTTGAGGATGTTGCACAATCCGTTCGGAACATCGAACAGCGGAGAGGACGGGTCGGCTAGGTGCCGCGCACGCCCGCGCACTTTGCCCGTAAAGGGCGTGACGCCGCGCCCCGCCACGAATTCGCGCAGTTCCTTCACCAGATCCGCACGCAAAGGGATGATGGAGCCGCGCCGGTTCTTTTCATCGGCCGCTTTCAGTTCAAGGTAGGCGGGCACGGCGTCGAAATCGACCTGGCTCATCCTGATCGATGCCAGTTCGACCTCTTCCTCATGTGATCCGCGGCCGGACGAGCCCCGTCTTTTTGTGGAGCACTTCGTCGCTGAGCGGTTCTCCGGGGTTGCCCAGGCTGACCGCCAGTTGGTTGAGGAAGCAGCCCTCGTCGACCGGCGACAGATCCAGCCGTTCGTTGTTCTCGCTGAACGCTGCACGCAGGCATTTCACCTCGTCCCAATCCACGAGCCGAAACTCGCCGGCGGACAAAACGCCGTCCGTGCCGCGCTGCATCCTGAGCGCCTTAACCGGACTTTCGCTACACGTAGGGGGCGGGATTCAGCAGATTCAGGAGCGCGGCTCGGAACACGCTTTGCCGATTGGGATGGTCTGACAGCACAAGGGTCTCTGGGTGGCGCCAGGAGCGCAACGTCCCCGCCGCAAGATAGAGAATGAGAAAACCGCCGGCGAACCGCAGCATCTGTATCCACCACGGCGGGTGCGGCTCAGCACGATCAGCACCAGCACGATGATCGGGCCGTCGCTCAGCAGCGGCGCCAGCACGGCAGGCAACGCCCGCCGCCAGCCGTTGCTCAACGCCAGGGAAACCAGATAGGCCAGGAATGGGCCGGGCTGCACCGCAGCCGCAAAACCGTAAACCGCGCCCTGTGCAAGGTATAGAGGCACAGGCTTCCGTTCAGCACAGCTCGAAGAACGACTCCCGGCCAAGGTTCTTGACGTATTTCTTAACGAGCGCGGACAGCATTGCGGGGCCGTCTATAAATATCCAACCGTCGATGCGGCCCCGGAAGCAGTAACGTTCGACGGTGAAACCGCGGGTCTCCTTGTCAGCCAGCGTGAAGCGCATCATGGGCCTGTAATGCGCGCTCATCCTCTTCACGTCGGCCAACATCCGCCGACCCCGAAACTCCCCGTAGAGGTCATCGAGACCGCCAAGATCCGAGGCCTCGTGCACGGTTACACGCGGGCCCGAACGTGCGTGTGAACGCGGACGGCTCGCTGTTTGCGGGCGGCAAGAAGCTGCTGACCGTGCCGCCCGGCCAGTGGGTCCACGTCGAAGTCCTCTGCAACGCCGGATCGGCGGCGGACGCCAAGTGGCAGCTCGCGGTGACGCTGCCTGGCCAGGCGCCCCAGCGCTTTGCCGACCTGCCGTGCAGCGCGGCCTTCAAGCGGCTCAACTGGGTCGGGTTCATTTCGCTCGCGACGATGGAAACGGTTTTCTACATTGACAACGTGGTTGTGGAGAAAGCCGATTGAGACGCACGCAGCCGAGGAGTATTCGCTGTATGTCCACAATACAATGTTCAATCGCAGCCCTTTTCCTGGGATCGCAGGCAATGGCCGGAAGCCTTGAAGACGCCAACGTTGTCTGGGATTCGCCCAGCGAAAACTCGCTAGGCTCGATGCCGATCGGCAATGGCGACATCGGCGCCAATGTTTGGGTCGAGCCCTCGGGCGACCTCGTCTTGCTGCTGTCCAAGACCGATGCCTTTGACGACTTCTCGCGCCTGCTCAAGATCGGGCGGGTGCGCATCAAGACCGGCCTCCAGGCCCAGTTCACTGCGGCGGCGTGCACCCTGCGGCGCTGGGCACGCCGCCTGTGCTGAGAGCGGAGCGGATAGGACGTATAAGTTGCATTTTCTGGCCGGGGCGGGATACGGCACAGTCGGATAAAGGCGCTTCCGTCAAGTCGGTTGGCGGGCTGAAAGGGCGCGGGGCCGGTCGGTTCGGGCATTTTTTGAGGCTCGGCGTTGACGGCGGGCGCCGCGAGACGTACCATGGTGATGTTTTCCGGTCGGGAAGGGAAAGCCGGTCGGACGCGTGGGCGCGGGTGCGCCTGCACGGAGAACAACGGAGGGTCGGATGTGTATGGAGCTCAAGGAGCTGAAACCGCAATGAAACAGGCAACAGGGCTATACCTGACCTATTTGGCTTTGGCCGTCTCGACGGTTTCGCTCGCGAGGGGCGGCGGCTGGGCCGATTGTCTCGCGCAACCGCTCGAAACGCGAACGCACTTTTCTGAGGTGCCCGGCACGAAGCTGTCAGAGGTTTGGACGGTCACGAACGGCGTGCTCGTCTGCTGCGGCAAGCCTCGCGGCTATCTGGTGCTGGCGGAAAGCCAGGCCGACTTCACGCTGCGCTTCGAGTGGCGACGGCCGGAGGGCGTCAAGCCCGGGAAGGCCGGCGTGCTGATTCGCGTCACGGGGCCCGACAAGATCTGGCCGCGCAGCCTGGAGGCGCAGCTCAACGCCGGCGCGGCCGGCGACTTCTGGGGGCTCGGAGGGTACTCGCTGGAAGGCCCGGCGGAGCGCCTCGTGCGCGCCGAACACGCGCAGTTCGGCAAGCTGACGAACCTTAAGCGCGCGTCCGACGCCGAGTTGCAGGCCGGCGCGTGGAACCGCACTGAGATCGAGGCGCTTGGGCCCGAGGTGGTGCTGCGCATCAACGGGGTCGAGGTCAACCGCGCCACCGGCTGCGACGCGCAGGCCGGCCGGATCGTGCTGACCGCCGAGGGCGACGAGATCCATTTCCGAAACGTACAGATGAGTGCGGACGCGCAGTCCGCGCCGACTTCACAGGCGAAGGAGGACCAGTGAAAGAGAACCTAAACAGAGCTGCGGTTTCGCGCCGGCAGTTCCTGCGCCGGACGGCCATGGCTGCGAGCGCCATTGCGCTGCCGACGCTGATTCCGGCTTCGGCGCTGGGCTTGGACGGCACGGTGGCGCCGAGCGAGCGCATCGTGCTGGGAGGCATCGGGCTCGGCCCGCGCGG
>CAYMLQ010000500.1:0-3560 GCA_964390795.1 uncultured Lentisphaeraceae bacterium | reverse complement strand
AGGCGTCCACCATCACCGGCACCGAGTGGTTGGCGATCATGCAGTGGTTCTCTTTACCCGCCAGCGTCCAGATCGGCACGTAGCCCTGCGCCTTCTGGTGCGCGATCATGGTGTTGACAAAGCCGTCCACGCGCTCGGGCGTCAGGATCGTATAGAGCGGGTGCGCCGCGCGGTACGTGTCCCACAGCGAGAGCGTCGAATAGTAGGTCTTGTCCGGCGCGGTCAGAACCTTGTCGTCCGCCCCGCGGTACTGGCCGTCCACGTCCGCGATGTTGTTGGGCTGGATGAAGAGATGGTACATCGAGGTGTAAAAGTTTTCCTTCTGATCCTGCGTGCCCTGCACCTCGGCGCGCGACAGCAGCCCGTTCCACGCCGCTTTCGCCTGCTGATGCACGGACGCGAAATCCCAGCCCGGAATTTCCGCCGCGAGGTTCTTCTTCGCGCCATCGACGCTCACGGTCGAGAGCGCCACCTTAACCTGCAGCGTCTCGCCCGGCTTCAGATCGAAGTCCAGCACGTAGCGCGGGGCCTTCTCGCCGTCCTGCGCCGCCAGCGTCTTGATCGCCGTGTACGGCTTGTCGAACTTGACCACGTAGTAGTAGTGGCGGGTGACCCAGGCCTTGGCCTGATTATGGCCGGTGATCGTGTATTTGTCTTCGGTCGTCACATCGCTGGCCAGGATATGGCGCCTGAGCGAGTCCTTGCCGCCCACGATCCCGTACTGCAGGTCGACCAGCAGCCGCGCGGGCGCGGGATTCTTGTACGTGTACCGGTGGAAGGCCACGCGCGGCGAGGCGGTCAGCTCCACGTCCACGCCGAAGTCGGCCAGCGTCACCGCGTAGTAGCCGGGCTTGGCCGACTGCGTGTCCTTTGAATAGGCGCTGTGATAATTATCGCGCTCGACCGGGCCGGTGAAGGGCTGCAGCTGCACGTCGCCGAGGTCGGGGCAGCCCGTGCCGTTCAGGTGCGTCTGCGAAAAGCCCCAGATGTTCGTGTCGAGGAACATGTAGCCGGAGCAGTACTGCCAGGTGCAGTTGCCCGTGTCAGGGCTGGCCTGGATCATGCCGAAGGGATAGCAGGCGCCGGGAAACGTGTGGCCGTTGTCGGCGCAACCGATATAGGGATTCACATACTGCGTGAGATCCTGGTCCTTCGCCTTGAACAGAGAGGTACACGCGGAAACCAGCGCCAATGACGCCAACAGCCAGACAGCTTTCTTCATATAAGACGACTCCTTATGCCGAAATGAAACAGCGCCTATTAAAACAAGCTCAGCCGGGTTATACAAGCGTCCTTTTCTCAAGCTCGCGCCGGATGGAGGCGGCCACCGGCCAGCAGAAGAGGTGCAGAAGCGCCATCAGCGCGAGCACATACCGGAACGCCGTGTCGCCCGACGCACAGCAGGCGACCAGAATAAACGTGACGGCCCCGACCAGGCGCCCCGCAAAAATCCCGATCTCGTGGCTGACGATGTAGGCGTACCGGCTCTCTTTCCCGTCATCCGACACCGCATCCAGCACGCGCAGCAGGATCGGCCCATAGGACAGATCCAGCATGGGCTGCGCGATGAGCTGGCACGCCATGAAAAGGAGCACCGAGAACCGGTTGAAAAAGACCGCATTCGCCAGCGCGCCACAGCCGTACAGGACCAGCGCGAACGCCAAAACCTCCACCCGGTGCTCCGGCCTTGTGTTCCGCCCGATGAGATACATCAGCACCGCGGCGAGAACGGCGCCCACGCTCTGCACCACGCCCAGCGCGTTCTCCTGTCCGCCCAGCACCCGCATGATCAGAACCGCAGGGGCCGTCAGCAGAAAGATGTGGACGGTTCCCTTGAGCGCCGCCAGCAGCAGCAGCTTCCGCCACACCGGAGCATATCTGGAGCGCACGCGAATCGAGGGCCGCTCGGCCGGAAAATCGCCTCGCAGCAGAACCCAAGCCCCCCCCATAAACAAGACGAGCACGATGCCGGCGATCCACTGGTAGGCGGTTCTCGCATCCGCGGACGCTCCGCCGTGGCCACTCCACCACGCGATGAACGTCCCCACCGCACTCGGCACAATGACGCCGCTCACACAGTAGAAGAAGCTCTCCACGCCGAAATAGTAGTTCCTGTTGCCGTCGCGCGTGCAGACCAGCGACAGGTAGTTGCGGTTCGCCCAGTGAAACCCGGTCGCCAACCCCATGAGAAAGCCCAGCCCGCCGATCATGACCCAGGTCAGTTCGCCCAGCCACGTCATCGCGGCAAGCACGGCCCCGCACAGCACGATCCCAAACGCGTACAGGTGCGCAAAGCTGAGCCTGCCCACCAGAAACCGGTTGAGCATGAAGGCGACGGGAATCCCGGCGTATAAGGCGAACTGGAACGCCATCACGAGGTTCACATCGTGCGTGTTGCGCAGGATGAACGCATACGCGAAGATGCCGATCACGGGCATCGCGAAAACGGTCAGGGTCGACGTACACAGCATCAGCCGCGCGTTCCGCGGCAACGCGCCGAACAGCGCCCACTCCTTCAGAATAAACGACCGGATCAACGTCAAGCCCCCTTTGTGCCCGCATATGATACAGGGGCCGCCGCCTTCTGGCGAACACATTGAATATTCATGGCAGGCCGTTTGCTGTCTGTGCTACAGTATGGCTAATCCTCAAAGGGGGCATCACAAAAAGGAGCGGACAATGAACAGACGGCAATTTCTGGCGGCATCGGCGGCGGCGGGGGCGTTCAATCTGATCTCGGGATGCGCGACAGCGCCTAAGCGCGTTTCGCCCAACAGCAAGGTCGCCCATGCGTGCATCGGCGTCGGCGGCATGATGGGCTCGACGGATCTCGGCAACTTCAAGTCGCACCCGCGTACCGACATCGTCGCGATCTGCGACGTGGACAAAACCCAACTGGAGAAGGCCGCCGCCGTTGTCCCGAACGCGCGCCAGTACACCGACTGGCGCGAGATGCTCGCCAAAGAGGGCGACAAGATCGATTCCGTCAGCGCCACCGTGCCGGACCACATGCACGCGCTGATCGCGATGTCGGCCATCCGCGCCGGCAAGCACGTCTACTGCCAGAAGCCGCTCTGCCACGACGTGGCCGAGTGCCGCGCACTCGCCCAGGCCGCCAAGCACTCGGGGCTCGTCACCCAGCTCGGCACGCAGTTCGCTTCGGGCGCAGGCGACCTCATGGGAGCGGAACTCCTGCGGCAGGGCGCGGTCGGCGCGGTCAAAAAGGTTATCCTCTGCTCCAACCGCCCCGGCGCGATCGACGCCTACCGCCTCGTCGGGCCGCGGCCGGCGAAGGGCGTCCCCGCGCCCGACACCCTGGCCTGGGACCTCTGGCTCGGCACCGCGCCAGCCCGCGACTTCGCGCCGGAGATCTACCACCCCTCCAAGTGGCGCGCGTGGCAGGACTTCGGCACCGGCTGGTCTGGCGACATCGGCTGCCACATCTTCGACGCGGTCTGGAAAGGCCTCGGACTCACGGCCCCGCTCTCCGTCACCGCCGAGGTGCAGGACACCTGGAAGGCCTCCCCCGCGCGCCGCGGCGACACCTGGCCGCAGAGCGA
>CAYMLQ010000499.1:0-3564 GCA_964390795.1 uncultured Lentisphaeraceae bacterium | reverse complement strand
GGCATCGCTCAGCACGCGCTCGTAGGCATCCATCTCCTCGGTCTGGGGCAGGCGGCTAGCCACCATTTCAATCGGGACGCCGACCGTCTCCTCCGCTGGCGCCATCGCGTTCATGCCAAAGGCGACCATGATCTCGGGGCTGATCCTGAAGCGAAACGTGTTCTGGTTCAGCTTCAGATGCTCAAACATCGAGGGGAGCGCACGCAGGCGGACCACAATTTCCGTGCAGGTCACGGGCAGGCACTTGCCGGCCCGGATGTAGAACGGAACCCCTTGCCAGCGCGGCGAGTGGATCTCCAGCTTCAGCGCGGCGAAGGTCTCCATGTGTGAGTTTGGCGCAACTCCCTTTTCGTCGAGATAGCCGCGGAACTGTCCGCGAACCAGATCCTTAACCTCCAGCACCGGCATGGCCTTCAAGATCTTGACCTTCTCATCCCGGATCGATTCGCAGTCGGCTCGGACCGGCGGTTCCATGGTCAGGTTCGCCAGCACCTGGAACAGATGGTTTTGGATCACGTCGCAGATGGCACCGGTCTCATCATAGAAGGCACCGCGGCCTTGCACGCCGAAACGCTCGGCCATCGTGATCTGCACGCTTTCAATATGTTCCCGATTCCAGAAGGGTTCGAGAAACGCATTCGCGAACCGGAAGAAGACCATGTTCTGAACCTGTCGCTTCCCCAGATAGTGGTCAATCCGGTAGATCGCCTGCTCCGCGAAGGTTTGGGACAACGTCCTGTTCAGCGCCTGCGCCGAGGGCAGGTCATGGCCGAAGGGCTTCTCAAGGATGATGCGCGCGCCCTCGACACAGCCCGCCTTTTCCAGCTGCTCCACAACGGTCGGGAAGATCGACGGCGGGATGGCCATGTAAAACGCGGGGTGCTGTGCGCCGCCGAGCTCTTTGCGCAAAGCCTGGAAGGTCGCGGGATCCGCATTATCGCCGCGCACATAGCGCAGCAGGCCGCTCAGCTTCTCGAAGGCGACGGGATCAAATTTCCCGCTCTGCTCGAGGCTGGCCCGCGCTCTGGCCCGTAGCGCATCCAGGTCTTTGGCGGATCGCGCCACACCGATGACTGGAATGTTCAGGTTCCCGCGTTTGATCATCGCCTGCAGCGACGGGAAGATCTTCTTGAAGGCGAGATCACCCGTCGCCCCGAAAAAAACAAAGGCGTCAGCGTGCGGAGTGTTCATGAGCTTTTTTTTTCTTGTCCGGCTCGGGCTTTTGGCGCCGGCGCCGAGAGTTTGAATTTGTTCCATAACCGGAAGCCTCCGAGGAAGGCATACGAATTATCTCCCATGCGGCAACCCGTGGGCAGTTCCTTCAGCTTCTTGGCATTGCCTCCACCCAAAACCACATCGTCCAGGTGAAGGGCGGCGGTCAGGCGGTCCACGCAGACCACGACGTGTTTGCACCATCTTTTCTTGCCCAACCGCTCGATTCCGCGGATACCTAAGTAGTCCTCGAACGTTCCGTTCCTGTAAGAGAGGTGGGCCAGCTCCATGGGCACGACCACGCCCTCCACGATCAGGGCTGAGCCGAGTCCTGTTCCGAAGCCCAGAAACAGCATGGTCCCGCCTGTGTAACTTCCCAGAGCCTGCATGGCCGCGTCATTGATGATCTTGGCCGGACGTTTGAACGCGTCCGCGAAGTCGAACCCGACCCAGCCCGGAGCCAGATTATGCGGTTCCACAGCGATCTGGCCTTTGAGCACGAGACCCGGGTAACCGATCGAGACGACGTCGTACTTCCAGTCGGCCGTAAGCTTCTTCACCTCGGCGACCATCATCTGCGGCGTCATTGTCTTCCCCGACGGAAACCTTCTGGGTTCCTTCTGTCCTGTGGCGAGAACCTTAACGCCGGTTCCGCCGATATCCACAACAAGCACGTTCATGATGAGGGAGCCTCCTGATCTCTGGGTTATAAAGTGAAAACATGAAAGCCCCAAGCGGGCAGATCCAGAAAGAGGCCTGTTGACAAGAGGCCGTCTCCCTCGCGATCGTATTCTGCTGGGCCCATCAGGTCTTTCAGCCGCATGGTTCGTCCGGCCAAGTCGGTCCAGGGCAGCCGGACGTAGCACTGGCTCTGGTTGGGAGCGTAATTGACCGCCACCAGCAACCGGCCGCCACCGGCGCCCTCCCACGCAAAAGCAAGGAAGCAGTCCCACGTCCAGTTGCCATCCCAAGCCGGCATGCATTCGAGCAAGCGCCACTGGCCGTCGCGGGCCTGAGGCTTCCGGAGCACGGCCAGCAAGCCGTCGTAGAATCTCTGTAGCGCTTCGTCGGCAGGCTCAACCGGCGCACGGACCAGGTGCGGCGAGATCCGCTTTTGGCGTCCCTCGAACTGACCCTGGTGGAAAAACCGCAAGCCGGGCGACAAATAGGTAAGGACCGCAGCCGCCTCGTGGCGGTCCCGGGAGAATGCCGCAGCCGCCCGCGGCTCGTCGTGGTTCTCCAGGAACCGGGCGAGCCTGTCCTGGTAGCCGAGTTCGGCGCGGAAATGGTCGCGAACCGGACGGGCAGCGCCCTCGGCCAAGCGGTCATAAAGCCGCTTGTCATACGTGTAGTCGAAGCCCTGTTGCTGGAGCGTCCACTCCAGATCCCAATAGACCTCCGCCATGAATAAAAAGCCGGGCTGCGCGCTTCTGACCTGCTGCGTGGCTCGCGGCCAGAACGGCTCCGCCCGGCGCCCCCAGGTGCGCTCGAACACCTCGGGCAGGACGAGCATGGCCATGTCGCACCGCACGCCGTCACACCGGTCGGCAATCTTCTGTAGTTCGCCCAGCATGGCCCGCTGGGTGTCCGGATTGCTGGTGTCGAGCTGCAGCGTATCCGGCCAACCGGGAAAGTAGGGATCACGGCCATGCGCCAGAATCCGATCGCCCTTGGCCCGCTTGACCGGAATGTAATTCCGCGGCTCCCGCGCCAGGTCAGCCTCTGTCCCGGCCACATAATATTCGGGGTGCTCCTCGACCCACGGATGATCCAGCCCCGTGTGGTTGGGGACAAAGTCGAGCATCAGCTTGAGTCCGCGTTTTTGTAGCCTTGCACGCAGGCGCGCCAGCGCCTCGTCACCGCCCAAACCGGGATGCGCCGTATAGCCCGTGATCGCGAAGCCCGACCCGGCGATATCCTCCTCTCGCAAGTCTGGCAACGTCTGCTCAAAGTCCGTGCGCCATTCGCGGTTTGCGCGCGAGACCCGCTGACCGGCGGGTTCGGTACACCACACGCTCAGAAGCCAGACCCAGTCGAAACCCCTCTCGGCCAGACAGTCCAGCTCGGCGTCCGGCAGGTCGTCCAGCGTGGCCGGACGGCCCAGCGTTCGTGACAAGTCCGTGAGCCAGACGCGGGTGTTGATTTGATAAAGCGAGGGATAACGCGGGGGTGTCATTTTTCTTCTCCCCAAATATTGTGGGTGATCTTGACAAAGGATTCGCTTTTGCCCACCGCCAGATACTGCTCTGCATCGAGAAGCCCGAAAAGCTGTTCGAGCTTGGCCACCGCGCCGGTCCAGCCGGTCTGGTGGCTGGCCCCCAGCCCGGCACCGTTGTCACCGTGGAAATATTC
>CAYMLQ010000498.1:0-3571 GCA_964390795.1 uncultured Lentisphaeraceae bacterium | reverse complement strand
AACGGGAGTCTGACGGAACGATGAAAGCAAGAGACTTGAGAGAACTTGGAGCGGCTGAGCTCGACCAGCGGATTAGCGAGACGTCGCAGGAGTTGAATAACCTGCGGATCAAGCACAAGTCCGGCGTCGGCGTAGAGAAGCCGGTGCGTATGCGTACGATGCGCCATGAGATCGCACGCATGAAGACGGTGAAAGCTCAGCGGGAGGCTAAGTAAATGGCCGAGACAACAGAAATTCGCGGCAGGCGCAAAGTCCGTAAGGGCGTTGTGGTCAGCAAGAGCGGCGAGAAGTCGGTGATCGTGCAGGGCGAGCGTCGTGAGCGGCATCCCGTTTACGGCAAAGTCGTGCGGCGGTTTAAAAAGTATCACGCTCACGACGAGGAGAACACCGCGAAGGTCGGCGACAACGTCACCATCGTGGAGACCCGTCCGTTGAGCGCGACCAAGCGGTGGCGCATTGTGAAGCCGGAGGCGAAGTAACATGATTCAGGAACAGACTGAAATGGTTGTTGCGGACAACACCGGCGCGAAGCGTGCGATGTGTTTCCGTATCCTGGGCCAGCGCAAGCAGTACGCGCATCTGGGCGATGTGATCCGCGTGGCCATCAAGGAGGCAGCCCCCACGGGCGCGGTCAAGAAGGGGCAGGTCTGCACGGCCGTGATCGTGCGCACCGGTCAGCCTATCCGCCGCGAGGACGGTTCGTATGTCCGGTTCGATCAGAACGCGTGCGTGATCGTGGACAACAAGATGAACCCGGTCGGTTCGCGCATTTTCGGGCCCGTCGCCCGCGAGCTGCGCGACAGGAACTACATGAAGATCATTTCACTGGCGCCGGAAGTCGTCTGAACCAGTGAGCGACCGTAACGCCGATGATGACCGTCTGCCGTCGCTGGCTGACGGAGCGTCAAAACGGTTACGAGTTAGGAAACAGCATGAGCGTAGCGAGAATCAAGAAGGATGATACGGTGATCGCCATTGCTGGCGAAAGCGCCGGGCAGACAGGCAAAGTCCTCCGCGTGATGGCCGAAAAGGGCGTCGCGGTTGTGCAGGGCCTGAACGTGGTGAAGAAGGCCGTCCGCCGGTCCCAGACCTCGCCGAATGGCGGGTTTGTCGATCGCGAGGCGCCGATCGACCTGTCGAACCTGATGCCGTATGACCCTGACAAGAAAAAGGGCGTCCGCATCAGCAAGGTTCGCGAGGGCGATAAAACGGTGCGCAAATCCAAGGCGTCGGGTAAGAACCTGGACTGATAGGGGGCGGAGATGGCCAGACTCAAAGATCAATACAAGAAAGAATTGGCGGCGAAGCTTCAGGAGAAGCTCGGCCTGACCAACAAGATGCTGATTCCCCGCCTGCAAAAGGTGGTGATCAACATGGGCTTCGGCATTGTCGAAAAAGATGTGCAGAAGGGCATCATTGACGACTTGATCAAGCTCTCCGGGCAAAAGCCGGTGCTGTGCAAGGCGCGCAAGAGCATTTCGAATTTCAAGCTGCGCGAAGGCATGGTAATCGGCGCGAAGGTGACCTTGCGAGGGGATCGGATGTTCGAGTTCTACGACCGCCTGGTGAACAGCGCGATGCCGCGTATCCGCGACTTTCGCGGGGTTCCCAACCGCGGCTTCGATGGGCGCGGCAACTATACGTTGGGCTTGAAAGAGCACACGATCTTCCCCGAGATGGTGGACACCGGCAACCCTGCCGCAGACGTCGGCATGGACATCACATTCGTTACGTCGGCAAGGGATAACAAGGAAGCCCGTGAGTTGCTCACGATTCTGGGCATGCCGTTCGCCGGCAAATAAGGAGGATTTCCACTATGGCCAAAACCTGTTTGATGGAAAAAGCCAAGCGCACGCCGAAGTTTTCTTCGCGCAAGTACTACCGGTGCGGTCGGTGCGGTCGTCCGCGCGCATATATTCGTAAGTTCCAGCTCTGCCGTATCTGTTTCCGCGAGCTGGCTGTTTCCGGAATGATCCCGGGTGTGACCAAGGCAAGCTGGTGAGGAGAGTACAATGACGGCTGATCCGATTTCTGACATGCTGTTGCGCATTCGCAACGGGCTGAAGGCCGGTCTTCCCGCGATTGAGCTTCCGGGCTCCCGTATCAAGGGCGAGATTGCACGCGTGATGAAGGCTGAAGGCTACATCACGAACTTCACGATGACCAACACCGTTCCCCGCGTGCTGAGCATCGAACTGAAGTATAACGACGACGCCGAAGCGGCGATCCGCGGCTTGCGCCGCGAGAGTAAGCCGGGCCTCCGCAAATTCTGCGGCGTGCAGGACATCCCGAACGTGCTGGGCGGTATGGGCACCGCGATTCTGAGCACCTCGGGCGGAGTGATCAGCGGCAAGGAAGCTCGCCAGCGCAAGCTCGGCGGTGAACTGATCTGCACAATCTGGTAAGAGGGCTGCAACGATGTCGAGAATTGGTAAACAACCGATCGCGATTCCCGCAGGCGTTACGGTTACCGCTAACGGTAACCAGGTGACGGTCAAGGGAAAGCTGGGCGAGTTGGGGCGCGTCTTCCAAAGCGGGATCAACGTGACTGTCGAGAACGGCCAAGTGCTGGTCTCCCGCGCGGATGATTCCCGTCTGCAAAAGAGCTGCCACGGGCTGAGCCGCACGCTGGTCAAGAACATGGTCGATGGCGTGATGACGGGCTATAAGAAAGCGTTGAACATCGAGGGTACGGGCTTCAAGGCCGTGCTGCAGGGCAAGAAGCTCAGCCTTTCGCTGGGTTTTGCATCCGCCAAGGATTACCCGATTCCGGAAGGGATCAAGATCACGGTCGATGCGCCCGGTGTCAATGTGGCGGTCGAGGGTATCGACAAGGAACTCGTTGGTCAGGCGGCGGCCCGCATCCGCAGCTACTATCCGGCCGAGCCTTACAAGGGCAAGGGTATCAAGTACGTGGGCGAAGTGGTCCGCCGCAAGAAGGGCAAGACTGTCGCTTAACGCGTCAACGGAGCTGATGAAACATGATTTTTAACCGTAAAGAACAACGCTCCCGTCGCCACCAGCGCCTGCGTCAGCGCGTCAAGGGCACGGCTGAGCGGCCGCGCATGGCGGTCTGCGTCTCGAACAAGCACATGTATGTGCAGTTCATCGATGACACCGCCATGCATACGCTGGCTTCCACCTCCACCTTGAAAGAGGCGAAGCACTGCAATCTGGAAACCGCCAAGCTGGTCGGCGAGCAGGCAGCCAATGTGGCGAAGGAAAAAGGCATTTCGATCGTGGTCGTTGACCGCGGCGGATTCAAGTTCCATGGCCGCGTCAAGCAGATCGTTGAAGCTGCTACGGCTGCTGGACTGAAGATCACGGATCGTGCCGCCGAAGTGGCAGAGGAGGCGAAGTGAGCGCAGAGGCAAAAAGATTCTCCCGCAATGAAACGCAGAGCGAGTTCGACGAGCGCGTCGTATTCGTTAACCGTTGCGCCAAGGTCGTCAAGGGCGGACGCCGGTTCAGCTTCAGCGCGGTCGTGGTCGTCGGTGATCACGAGGGGCGCGTGGGCTTCGGCTTCGGCAAGGCCAACGAGGTCAGCGACGCCATCCGCAAGGGCGGCGAC
>CAYMLQ010000497.1:0-3578 GCA_964390795.1 uncultured Lentisphaeraceae bacterium | reverse complement strand
GAGATCCGCGAGAAGGTGGTCGCGCAGACCGCGCTGATCCAGGAGACGGCCGACGCGCTGGCGCAGCTCGACGTGCTGGCCTCGCTCGCCGACCGCGCGCTGGCGCTGGGCTACGTGCGCCCGCAGATTCTGGAAAGCGATGCGCTCGAGATCCGCGACGGGCGGCACCCCGTGATCGAGCAGTTGCCCGACGCCGAGCAGTTCGTGCCGAACGACACGCTGCTTGACAGCCGCCGCAACCAGATCATGCTCATCACCGGGCCGAACATGGCCGGCAAGTCCACCTACATCCGGCAGGTCGCGCTGATCGCAATCATGGCTCATCTCGGTTCATTTGTGCCGGCGCGTCTGGCGAAGGTCGGACTGCTCGACCGCGTCTTCACGCGCGTGGGGGCGGGCGACGATCTGGCGCGCGGCCGCAGCACCTTCATGGTGGAGATGCAGGAGACCGCTAACATTCTCAATAACGCCACGCCCAAGAGTCTGCTCGTGTTGGACGAGATCGGGCGCGGCACCAGCACCTTCGACGGCATCAGCATCGCGTGGGCGGTGGCGGAGTACCTGCACAACACGCCGCGCGTGAAGGCCAAGACCCTGTTCGCGACGCACTACCACGAGCTGACCGATCTGGAGATCACCCTGAGCGGGGTGAAGAATTACACGGTGCAGGTGCGCGAGCATGGCGACTCGGTGGTCTTCCTGCGGCGCATCGCGCCAGGCACGGCGGACAAGAGCTACGGCATCCACGTGGCGCGGCTGGCGGGCATGCCGGACGAGGTGATCGACCGCTCGCGCGAGATTCTGGCCAACCTCGAGGAGGGCGAGCTGGAGGCGGGGGTTCCGAAGCTGGCCAAGCGCGGAGCGCGCAAGCGGCCGCCGGATATTCCGGGGCAGCTGACGCTGTTTGAGTTTTAGCGGAGCTTGTCGCCCCGCCCGATGATCTCGAAGAACCCGAGAATCTCGACGACGCCAAAACGGAAAAACCAAGGGAGCTAATCCATGAAGAGGATGCTAGGCGTGCTGATGGGCGCGGCGCTGGTCGCGGGGCTGGCGCAGGCGGCGGACCTGTTGCCGCGCGCGCTGATCATCGGCGACTCGATCTCGATCGGCTACACGCCGTTTGTGAGAGAGATGCTGACGAACAGGGTCGTGGTGGTGCACGCGCCGGGCAACAACGCGGCGACGGTGACCGGGCTCAAGCGACTGGACAAGTGGCTTGGGGCCGAGAAATGGGATGTGATCCATTTCAACTTCGGGCTGCATGATATGAAGTATGTCGACCCCGCGACGGCGGGGACGGACATGGCGAAGCTGATCGCCGTCGACACGGGCAAGCAGTGGGTGCCGGCCGAGCAGTACGAGCAGAACCTGAAGGCGCTGGTGCAGCGGCTGAAGCAGACGGGCGCGCGGCTGATCTGGTGCTCGACGACGCCGGTTCCCGAGGGCGCCAACGGGCGCGTGCCGGGCGACGAAGTGAAGTACAACGCCGCCGCGCTGCGCGTGATGCAGGCCGAGGGCGTGGCGGTCAACGACCTGTGCGCGTTTGTCGGTACGCCCGAGAACCGCGCGAAGATAGGCGGTAGGCCGAAAGACGTCCACTACACCGACGCCGGTTCCAAGGTGCTCGCCGCCGAAGTGGTCAAGGCCATCGAGAAGGCGCTGAAGTAGGTTGGGATAGCAATCCCGACGCCCAAGCGACCGAGTCGGGATTGCGATCGCTGCTATGCTCTCTCACACGCGTACGGACTCCATACGCACTGCCAGGACAGACTATGCCGGACGTGGACCTATTTTCAGATGACGAAGCCGTACCCGATCACGAGGCCGACTCGCCTGCGGCCCCTCGCCAGCCCTTGGCCGCCCGCATGCGGCCGGTGACGCTGGAGGAGGTTCTCGGCCAGGACCACATCCTCGGCCCCGGCAAGCTCCTGCGCCGCGTGATCGAGGCCGACCGCCTCACCAACCTGATTTTCTACGGGCCGCCCGGCTGCGGCAAGACCACCCTTGCCGAGGTCATCGCCCGCGTCACCCGGCGCCGCTTCGAGCGCACCAGCGGCGTGCTCTCGAACGTCGCCACGCTGCGCAACATCTGCGAGACCGCCAAGCTCTTCAAGGACGGGCCAGGCACCGTGCTGTTCGTGGACGAGATCCACCGCTTCAACAAGTCCCAGCAGGACGTGCTCCTGCCCTACGTCGAGAACGGCACCGTCACCCTCATCGGCGCGACCACCCACAACCCCAACATCTTCGTCAACAGCCCGCTCACATCGCGCTCGCTGGTCTTCGAGCTGCGCCCGCTCGACGAGGCCTCCGTCGCCGCGCTCGTGCATCGCGCCCTCGCCGATCAGACGCGCGGCATGGGCACCATCCCGACGTCTGTCACGCCCGAGGCTGCCGCCTTCCTCGCCACCGTCTGCGACGGCGACGCCCGCCGCGCCCTCACCGCCCTCGAAGTCGCTGTGCGCTCCACGCCGCCTGCGGCGGACGGTCTGGTACACCTCACGCCGGCGGTGATGGAGGACTGCGTCCAGCGCAAGATGATCCTCTACGACAAGGACGAGGATGGGCACTACGACACCATCTCGGCGTTTATCAAGTCCGTGCGCGGCTCCGACCCGCACGCCGCGGTCTACTGGCTCGCCAAGATGCTGGAGGCCGGCGAGGATCCGCGCTTCATCGCGCGCCGCCTGATCATCCTCGCCTCCGAGGACATCGGCAACGCCGACCCGCGCGGCCTGACCGTCGCCGTGTCCGCCATGCAGGCGGTGGAGTTTATCGGCATGCCCGAGGCCCGCATCTCGCTCGCGCAGGCCACCACCTATCTTGCCACCGCGCCCAAGAGCAACGCCGCCTATCTTGCCGTGGACGCGGCATTGGAAGACATCCGCTCCGGCCGGCTGCTAGCCGTGCCCGAGCACCTCAAGAACATCCACGTCGAGGCCGTCGGCCGCGACGGGCTTGACACCGCCTACAAATACCCGCACGACTTCGACCAGCACACGGTTCAGCAGGAATACCTGCCCGTGGTTAAGACCTACTACCGCCCGACCAATCAGGGCTATGAGGACACCATCGCCAAGCGCATGGAACAGGTGGCGAATCTCAAGAAGCGTTCCGCCACCGGTGCGTCCGGCTCGTAGCGCCGGACGACAAAGGCGTCGCGCGCCATCTGCACTTCTTCGCAGCCGAACGCTTCCCAACCCGCCGCGCCGTTTGCTATAGTATATGGCATGCGGCGGGGTTTTACGCGTTTTGCTTCCCCGCCTACAGCCTATCGACCTTTTATGGTTAACACGAAGAGGAGAACAGAATGACGAATGGATTCCAAATTGTCGTGTGCGGCAGCCTTGTGCCTGACCCGCTGCAGACGCTTGAGCCCGTGACGACCCCGCAGGGGCCGGGCCTGAAGAATGAAACCATGCTGCCGTCCGTGCTCGACCCCTGGTCGGCGCACTCGCTGTTCGAGGCGGCCAACCTCGCCAAGCAGGTCGCCGGCAGCAAGGTCTGGCTCGTGAGCCTCGGGCCCAAGGCCAAGCTGCAGCAGCTCATGATGACCGTGGCGCAGAAGGTGCCCTTCG
>CAYMLQ010000496.1:0-3589 GCA_964390795.1 uncultured Lentisphaeraceae bacterium | reverse complement strand
CTACATGCGGAGCGGTTTTTCCTATATACAGGTGGCTCGTGTCAGTGCTAGACTTCGACATATAACGAAGTGTGAGGTGACGTATGAGCCGTTCTACTTGTTGCGCGTGCGGATGCAAAGGCGACTCTGGTTCGGGGTGGTCGGACGGGTGCGTCGAGACCGCGTCTGGCTCCGCTCCGCGCGTGGCCACGCGGTGGACGTGCCGCGACCGGCTGGGCGCGTGGGCGGTCTGCTGGGGACTTGGGCGCATGCGCTATACGGTACCGCCGGGACTTTATGCGATCGGGAGTCCGACGCCGGACTCGCCTGTTCTGCTGACGGCCAACTACAAGCTCTCCTTTGACCATGTGCGGCGGGCGCTGGCCGGTTTCGACGCATGGCTGCTGGTGCTGGACACCCGGGGCGTGAACGTCTGGTGCGCGGCCGGCAAGGGCACGTTCGGGACGGATGAACTGGTCGAACGTGTGGCGTTAAGCGAGGTGGCAAAGGTTGTCTCCCACCGGAAGCTGATTGTGCCGCAACTGGGGGCTCCGGGCGTCGCCGCGCACGAGGTGAGCCGGCGCACGGGATTCAAGGTGATCTACGGTCCTGTCTATGCGAGAGACCTGCCGGCGTTCCTGCGGGATGGCATGAAGGCCACGCCGGAGCTGCGGCGCGTGGGCTTCACGCTGCGTGAGCGGCTCGCGGTCACGCCAATCGAGCTGGTTCACCGGTTTGTCCCAATGCTGATCGTGCTGGCTCTGTTTATTGCCTCTTCGGGGCTGGGGCGTCACGGATATCGGCTGGAAGCGGGATTGTGCGCCTGGATCGCGCTGGCGGGTGTCAGTAATTATCTTGCGGGAATCGTGCTGACCCCAGCGCTGCTGCCTTGGCTGCCGGGACGTTCGTTCGCGGTTAAGGGTGCAATGCCCGGCGCGGCGCTTGGCGTTGCTCTCGCATGGCTGTGGCCTGTCGGGTGGCTTGCGGGCGTCTCGGTCGGGTTACTCAGTGTGTCGGCGTGCTCGTTTCTGGGGCTGATGTTCACGGGCTGCACGCCCTATACGTCAGCGTCCGGCGTGCGCAGCGAGATGAGCTGGGCACTGCCGGTGCAGGGCGTACTGGCGGGTGTGGGAATAATCGGGTGGCTTGCGTCGCGTTCTGTTTAGGAGGAACGCTCAACGCTGAACGTTCAACGCTCAAGTTTGGGGGGGACTGAGAACGTGAAATATCTCAAGAATGTGGTGACGCTGAGGCTGGACCAGGAGGCGTGTGTGGGTTGTGCCCGCTGTGTGGAGGTTTGTCCGCACGGTGTTTTCGCGGTGGATGCGGGCAAGGCCCAGATCAATGACCGTGACGCGTGCATGGAGTGCGGGGCGTGCGCCCGCAACTGTCCCGTCTGCGCGCTGTTCGTCAAGAACGGGGTGGGCTGCGCGGTCGGCATCCTGAACGCGAAGCTCGGGCGTACGTCGGGCTGCTGCGGCGGTGAACAAGCGTGCTGCTGTTCCGAAGAGCCGGATGTGAAAAAGAAGGAGGCTTGTCATGGATGAGAGGACGAAGGAACTGATCGCGATCGGCGCGTCGGTGAGTGCCCATTGCCAGCCGTGCGTGACGTACCATGTGGGAAAAGCGCGGGAAAACGGCATCGGCGAGGAGGACCTACGGGCGGCTGTGGCGGTAGGCCAGCAAGTCGAGAAGGGAGCGGGCTCGGCGATGCGGGAGTATGCCGAAAAGGTCGTCGGCGGTGGCGAGGCCTCCGCGCGGACGCCGTCCTGTTTCGCGGGCGGCTCGGCGAGGAATGGGTAGTGGGATGGAGTGGGAAGATTATGGTGATCGATTGGGGCAAAAGATTAGGGGTGGGGAGTCGCAAACCTCTATCTTTTGCCATTATCTTTCGCCTTAATCGCGAACCAAAACGTGAAGTTATGGACGAGAGGCGACCGTGTCATGCGGCGGGGACAGGAGTGTCCCCGCTCCCAGGGTGCTTCACACAAGAACGGCACTTGACATGCGCTGTGACTGATGCTATATTTCGCCACACAACGAAATGGCAAGGGTGATGCAAATGAAGAAACTCGACGTATATGATCCTCCGATGTGCTGTTCCTCGGGCGTGTGCGGCCCGAAGGTCGACCCGGTTCTGCCGCGCTTTGCCGGTGATCTGGAATGGGTCAAGAAGCAGGGCGTCGCCGTGGCGCGGTATAACCTCGCGCAGCAGCCGATGGCTTTCGCGGATAACGCGACCGTGCGGGACGCTCTCGTGAAAGAGGATGTAGCCTGCCTGCCGCTGGTGCTGGCAGACGGGAAGATCGTGAGCCGCGGCACATATCCCGCGCGGGATGTTTTGGCGGCCTCGCTGGGCCTTGCTCCGGTATCGAAACCCTGCGTGCCGGATGCTTCGCAGGCGTGCTGCTGTTGCACGTCATCGATGGGTTTCAAGGTGCAAGGGTCGCCGTGCTGCGGTTGAAAGAAGGTGGCTGAATGAGTTTCTTCCAGCAGGTGACCCGGCATTTATTTTTCACGGGAAAGGGCGGCGTCGGCAAGACGTCGCTGGCCTGCGCGACCGCGCTGACGCTGGCAGACCGGGGAAGCCGGATCCTGCTGGTCAGCACCGACCCGGCCTCCAATCTTGACGAGGTGCTCGGACAGAAACTGGGCGCGGAGCCGACCGCGATCCCGCTCGCTCCGGGCCTGTCCGCCCTGAACATCGACCCCGAAGAGGCCGCGCGGCTGTACCGAGAAAAGGTCATCGGGCCGTTGCGCGGCAAGCTACCGGACACGGCGTTGCGCAGCATGGAGGAGCAGTTGTCCGGAGCGTGCACGATGGAGATCGCGGCGTTCGACGAGTTTTCACGGCTGCTGGGCGACCCGAAAGCGACCGAGACCTTCGACCATGTGATTTTCGACACGGCCCCTACCGGCCACACCCTGCGGCTGCTAACGCTGCCGAAAGCGTGGACGGGGTTCCTCAACACCAACACCAGCGGGACGTCGTGCCTGGGGCCGCTGGCCGGGCTGGACAAGCAGCGGGGCTTGTACGAGGGGACGCTGTCCGCGTTGGCGGACGCGTCGCGGACCACGCTGGTGCTGGTCAGCCGCGCTCAGAAGTCCACGCTCAAGGAGGCGCAGCGGGCCAGCAAGGAGCTTGCGCTCCTGGGTGTGACCAACCAGCGGCTGATCCTGAACGGGCTTTTCAAGACCTTGCACCATGATGACCGGCTCGCGATGGCGATGGAGCGGCGGGATCAGGAGGCGCTTCAGGAGTATGATGCGTGGCTGGCTGGTCTGCCTGTCACGCGGGTGTACCTGAAGGCCGGCAACGTGGTCGGGATCGACCGTCTGCGAACGCTGTTCCAGACGTCGGAAGAAGAGCCTGCGAATCAGGAATGTGTGAGCCTGCCACCTGTCGGAAAGCCCGCCGCCCACAGGGCGGAAACAAACGAGGGGTTAACGTTCAACCAAGAACCAAGAACGAAGAACCAAGAACTTGAAGTTATCGACAAGAAGGCAGGGACTCTTAGCGAACTCGTCGACGAACTTGCGAAGGCGGGGCGCGGCGTGGTGATGACCATGGGCAAGGGCGGCGTGGGCAAGACCACGATCGCCGCCGCGA
>CAYMLQ010000495.1:0-3598 GCA_964390795.1 uncultured Lentisphaeraceae bacterium | reverse complement strand
TCGCGCGCGGGATGATGGAGGGCTTTGTCTCCGGCAAGCACAAGAGCCCCTTCAAGGGGTTCTCCGTCGAGTTTTCCGAGCACCGGCAGTATGCGCCGGGAGACGATCTGCGCAACCTCGACTGGCGCGTGCTAGCCCGCAAAGACCGCTACTACATCAAGCAGTATATCGAAGAGACCAACATGCGGGCCACGCTGCTGCTCGACGCCTCGGGCTCCATGGCCTACGCGGGCGACCAGGCGGCGCACCGCAACGGCAAGCCCAGCACGAAGCTCGCCTACGCGCAGCACATCGCGGCCATGCTCGGCTATCTGCTGATCGGCCAGCAGGACGCGGCGGGGCTCGTCACCTTCGACACCAAGTTGAGGACCTACCTGCCGGCCCGCGCGCGGGCCAGCCAGATCCGTGGCATCCTGGAGACGCTGGAGAAGACCGAGGCGGGGGGCGAGACCGGCCTGGCCGACATCTTCCACGACATCGCCGAGCGTATCCCGCGGCGCGGGCTGGTGGTGATCCTCAGCGACTTGTACGACGACCCCGAGGCGCTGATCAAGGCGCTGCACCATTTCCGCTACCGCCGCCACGAGGTGCTGCTCTTCCATGTGGTCGCCGACGAGGAACTGACCTTCCCGTTCGACTCGTTCACCAAGTTCCGCGACCTGGAGCAGATGGAGAACATGCTGCCGATCGACCCTCGCACGATCCGCGCGACCTATCTGGAGCGGATGAACGCGTTTTTGAGCGACATCGAAACGGCCTGCGGCCGCATGAAGATCGATTACGTGCGGATGAACACCCGCGTGCCGTACGACGAGGCGCTGTCGGCGTATCTGATGAAGAGACGTTAAATGCTGTTTCTGAATCCATTTTTACTGCTGGGGCTGGCCGGGATCGCGATCCCGGTCATCATCCATCTGTTCAACCGGCGCAACGCCCGCGAGGTCAACTGGGGCGCAATGCGCTTCCTTCTGGACAGCCTGATGAGCCGGAGGCGCAGCCTGCTGATGGAAGAGATGCTGCTGCTGGCTGCGCGCTGCCTGCTGGCCGGCTGCGCGGTGCTGGCCATGGCGCGTCCCTTTGTGCCGGCGGGTTCGACCTTCCCGTGGTGGCTGGTGCTGCCCTTGGGCCTGCTGGGCATCGTTTTCTTCGGCATGAGCTTCGCGCTGGGCCGCTACCGCAAATGGCAGCGTCTGGCGTGGCTGGCCTGCCTGCTCTGCCTGGCTGTGAGCGCGGCGTCGGTTCTGCTGGAAAAGCGCCTGAGCCTCAACCGCTTCGTGGGCGGCACGGCGCGCGACATTGCGATCGTGATCGACGGCTCCTCCTCCATGACGCTGACGGTGGACGGCGCGACCAACTTCAACCGCGCCTTGAAGGAGGCCGCGCGGCTGATCGAGGAGGCCCCGCGCGGCGTGGCCTTCAGCGTGATCGTGGCGGGCGCGGTGCCTGATCCGCTGGTGCCCGCGCCCGTGACGGACCGCAAGTACGTGCAGACGGCGCTGGAACAGGCGATTCCGGTGCATGGCGTCTTGCAGGTGCCGGACGCGCTGGCTGCGGCTGCCGCCTCGCTGGTGCAGGGCTCGCATCTCACCAAGCAGATCATCCTGATCGGCGACGGGCAGGCGATCGGCTGGCAGACCGGCGACCTCGCGGGCTGGACTTATCTGAACGAGGCGTTCGAGCGGCTGCCGTCCAAACCTCGCGTCTTCGTGCGCACGCTGGAACTGCCGCAGGGGATCCGGAATCTGACGCTCAAGAACGTGGCGTTCTCCCGCCCCGTGGTGGGCACCGACCGCGACGTGCGCGTGGACGTGACGCTGGCGAACACGGGGCGCGAGTCGGTGACGCCCGCGAACGTGACCCTGCTCGTGGGCGGCAAAGAGAAAATCGACCGCTCGGTAGGGCAGATGGAGCCGGGCGCGGAGCGGGTGGTCTCCTTCCTGCACCGCTTTGACGCGCCGGGCGCGCAGGTGGTCGAGGCGCGCGTGGCGGCGGACGACGAGATGGCTTCGGATGACAGCATGCGGCGCGTGATCCAGATCATGCGGACGCTCAAGGTGCTGGTCGCGGACGACGGGCGTGCGGTGCGGCTGCTGGACAGGCCCGGCGGCTATGTCGCGCTGGGGCTGATGCCCTCGGCCAAGGGGCTGCTCGAGCGCGAAGAGAAGAAGGGGCGCGAGCCGGTCCGGCCGCTCTACCTGATGGAGCCGGAGCTGACCGCCGTAAGCGGCTTGGGGCTCAAGCGCTCGCTGACCGGGTATGCCGTGGCCGTGCTGGCGGATGTGCCGTCGCTGCCCGAGGCTCAGGCCGCGCAACTCGCGGAGTTCGTGCGGTTCGGCGGCAGTCTGCTCGTGATCCACGGGTCGCGTTCGGAGGCGGCCTTCTACAACAGTTGGCGCGCGTCGGGCGAGCCGGTTCTGCCGCTGCCCATCGGCGACTGCGCGGTTGCCGCGACGGAACGCGGAGAACCGGGCGTGAAGATCGATCCTGGAACCTTCCGCCACCCCGCGCTCGCGCTGTTCCGCGAGTCGGGCGACCTGACGGAGGCGGTGGTGGAGTGCTACCGCAAGGCCGTGGAGACCAACACGACGTCCAGCGTGGTGGCGCGGCTGCAGAACGGCGCGGCCTTGATGGCGGAGCAGGCGCTGGGCAAGGGCCGCGTGGTGCAGCTCTTCGTGCCGCTCGACCGCACGGTGGGCAACCTGGTGGCGCGTCAGTCGTTTTTGCCGCTGATTCAGGAGGTGACCTCGTACCTCGCCCAGCCCGTGATCGCGTCGCTGAACATCCCGCCCTCGCGCGGCGCGGTGGTGCAGCTCTCCTCGCCCGCGCTGACGCAGATGAGCGGCAACGGGCTTTTCGCCGAGTATTTCAAAAAAGGCAATTTCAAAAAGGTGCTGCTGTCGCGCATCGACCCCTCACTGGATCTGTCATGGGGCGATAACAGCCCGGGCGAGAAGGTGCCGCGCGATCACTACAACGCACGCTGGACCGGCTCTTTTGTGCCGAAACAGACCGGGGCCTACGCTTTCTTCTTGAAAGCCGATGACCGGCTGACGCTGCGGATCGGTTCGCACGAGGCGCGCGTCAAGGAATACGGGCAGTCCGCTGAACTGCGGGGCACTTTTAAGGCGGGTGAGCGGTATCCGCTGCTGGCCGAGTTCGGCGAGGATGCCGGCGAGGCCGGCGTCTGGGTGGACATGGAAGGGCCGGGCTTCCCGCGTGCGCGGCTGCCGAGCGATTTTCTGGTGCCTGTGCGGGGGGATGCGGACTCGTGGGCCGAGGCGGTGGACACGCAGGTGCTGGCGCCCGGCGGACGCACGCTCTTCGCCAAGATCCGGTACGGCGAGGAGGGCTTGGCCCTGCGTACCGACAGCCCGCTGATGCAGGGGCTTTACGAAGTGAAGGTGCCCACGGCGGCCGCGACGTGGCTCGGGCACCTCGCCAACACGAGCGACTCCTTTCCGCTGTGCGTGATGGAGAACCCCGAAGAGAGCAAGCTCGACGCGCTGACGGCGGATGAGCAGGCGATCATCGTGAGGCAGGCCGACGTGACGGTGGCCCACTCGTTTGAGGATCTGCAGAAGGCGCTGCTCGGAAAGAC
>CAYMLQ010000494.1:0-3600 GCA_964390795.1 uncultured Lentisphaeraceae bacterium | reverse complement strand
GAATTGAAATACTCCGTGTATTTAGATTAACGACGCCGCTGTTCACCGTCAAGTCGCCGGTGCCGAGTGCGTTGACATGTCCGAGAACCAGTGCGCCGCTGCCAGTAAGGCCGACCGTTGTCCCGCCACTGAAACTGTTGGCCGCGTTTAAATTCACATAGCCGTCCCCGCTCACCGAGAGCGCGCCGTTGCCAAGCGAGATAGAGCTGCTGACAGTGATTCCCGGCTGGCCGGGAGCGTTGGCCGCCTGGAGAATAAGGCTCTTGTCTGTTCCGCTGATTGCGCCGTTTAGATCAAAGCCGTTCCAGTCGTGGCTGATCTTCGAGTCGGTCAACAAGGTAATGGGGCCGTTGCATGATAAGTTCTGTTGGCCATGCAACGCGCCAAAGCTGCCAGACCCTAGACCAGAGAGAGAGATGGGATTCATCATCTCATAGCTACCGGAGGGACCCCAGCCTGATGTCACAAACAGCGTTGCGCCCACTTCGACGATGACGCAGCCTGTTGTGTCGCGCAGTCCGCCAAGCGCATTGATGAGCATCCCCTCATTGACCGTGATATCACCCGTCACCGTGCTTCTTTTGTTGAGCGTCAGCGTGCCCGCGCCATCCTTAATGAACCCCTGCGTTCCCTGCAGTACCACGTCGATCGTCGCAGTCTGGTTGTCCACGGTGAGCGTCGGCGTCGCGGAATTCACGGCCAACGTCAGCGCGGCATTCGTCAGCGCCCAGTTATGGCTCGGCGAGGTGTCACCGAAGCGCAACTGCCCGACCGTGCGCGCCGCCTCGTTGTTGACAAACGCATCAGCGGTGATGTTGAGCGTGCTGAAGTCCGCCACGGCGTCCACGCCACTGGGGATACCGTTTGACCAGCTTGCGGAGTTTCCCCACCAACCGCTCGCATCGCCGCTGACTAGGTTGGTCCACGTGTTGTTGGACAACAGCAAGGCACCCGTTCCCGTGATGACGCCGGGATGACTGGTGGCGTTATAAACCCCGACGGGTTGGCGAAGACCGCCAATGTAAAGCGCGCCCACCAGGTTGGTGCCCGCGAAGTTCAGGCTCAGCACCGCCCCGCTGGCGAGGCGCACCGCCGCTTTTCTGCTCAGGCAGTTCACATTGAGTTGCAGCGTGCCGTCCTGAACGAGCGTTTCCCCCGTGTAGGTGTTCATGCCCGCCAACACCGCGCTTCCCGCCCCGGTCTTGGTCAGCGTGCCGTTCCCGGTCTGGATGCTTCCGCTGACGCGCAACGCGGGCTGGCCACTCTGCGTGCTGAGCAGTTCCAGGTTCCGATCAGTCCCCGTGATGTTTCCATTGAGCGTGAAATTGTTATAGTCGTGGCTGATCTTTGAATCGGTGCTCAACGTGATGACCCCGTTTAGCGTAAAGTTCTCGCCCCCATTCAGCGCACCATATATTCCATTGCCGGTGCCCGACAGGGAGAGTGGAGCGGAGGCCTGGTAATTCCCCGTCCACCCGGAACGAACATTTAGAACCGCCCCGGAGGACACGGTGATCGTCCCGCTGGCGGCGTAAAGAGAATCCGCCGTGCACTCCACCAGACCCTGATTGACCCGGATTCCGCCGCTGAAGGTGTTGGCCCCACTGAGGACCAGCGTGCCCGAGCCGGTCTTAAGAAGCTGTCCGCCGTTGTTATTGTAATTCTGCAGCGGGGTGTTGATGGTGAGGTCGGCGCTTGCGTTGCCAGTCACATCGGCGACGTTGAGGGTAAGGACATTGTTGCCCAGGCCACCGACATTCACCGCATTCAACCCGTTGCCGCCGCCCAGTTGAATGGTCGAGGGCGCGCCAGCGTTGGTCACCGTCAATGTGCCCGCCAGTTGGAAGGCTTGTGCGCTGCTGTTGGCTCCGCCATTGGCCAGCAGCGTGCCGCCGCCCATGTTGAGGTTCCAAAGCACATTGAAGGTGTTCTCGCTTTGCAGGGTGCCGCCGTTGAGGAAGAGGGCGGGCGTGGCCTTTGCGTCCCAGTTGCCAAACAGATCGCTGCCCTGGAACGTCACCGTGCCGCTGTTGATGGTGGCGACCGAGCCGATCGCCGTGGGGCCCGTCTCGTTCCCCGGCAACCAATGGGCAGCGTTCCAGTTGTTGATGGTCCCGTCCCACGTAAGAGGGACCATTGACCTGATCCCGCTGGAATGATTGCCCGCCAAACCCGTCACGCCACTGCCGACGGCCACCAGTGTGCTGTACACCGAGTCCTGATACACCAGATTGTTGGTCAGCGTCACAAGGTCGGCGGTATACAGGCTGATCACCGGAAACGCACTGAACCCGCTGGGCCAGGGCGTAAGGCCAGTCATCACGTTGTTGGAGATCAACGCGATCTGCGCGTTACAAAAAGCGATATCGCCGCTGTAGTTGCCTACGAACGTGTTGTTCTTGATCGTGGTGTCACGATTGCCATAAGTGACCCCTTCTCCGTGAAACAACAAGGCGGGTGAGCCGTTATTGACGAAGCCGTTACCTTCCAGCCGATTCCCGTCAATGACCGTGCCATAGACATAATCCGACTCGCCCCAATAGAACTCCGGCCCGCAGGAGATGCCGGACATGCCGCAACCGCTAATGGTATTGCTCTGGATCAGACCGTAGTCCCCCTTGGTCAGGATGCCCCGCGAGCGAGTGCCTCCAATCCGGCAACTGATGATCTTGTAACCCGGCCCGTTGGCGAGTGGGTTGCTGATTTTAGAGCCGGCCGGCACGCTCAGATTTGTGCTCAGCGTCAGGACGTTGCCGTTAATCGCGGTGCAGGTGGCGTCCACCAGATAGTTGTTGATGTTGTTGATGCGCACGGGCTGACCTGCCCGGAGATCGCCGACGTTGTCCACTGTCACGGTATTCGTCGTCACCGTTGCCTCCGGGATCGTTCCGTAAAAGCCATGAATGGCGATGCAGTCGTCCAGTATCACACCCTCAAAGCGGCACTGCCGAATGTCCGGACCGGGATTGGCGCTGGTCGATTTAAGCCCGTCAGCCGCGCCGCTGCAAAGAATCTCTTCTGCGGCGCCCTCCGGCTTCGGCCCCGGTGTCCACACGCAATTCAGAATGCGATTTCCGCCAACCCCCAGCCCCTCCTCCCGGATCGCGCCATACCCGTTACGGCTCATGGTCATGTCTTTGATGGTGCAATTGACGGAATACACCAGATGGATTTTGAAACTGCCACCGCCGCGCGAAACAGCGAAATCATTCGTCACAAGCGACGTTAGGGGGTACGATCCGAAGTCAGCTCGAAAGGTGTTGTCTCCGATATCCGTGACTGAACTGGTATAATAGTCCCCTATTCCAACCCGCAGAAGCCGTGTGGACGCATCCACAAAATTGAATGCAAAAGTACCGCCGCCGGTCGGAACAGGGTAGCCCGCGTCAATCTTCCAGTCGAAATAGTTGTTCCCCTCGCCCGTGACGCCTTTGGCGACGATGCGTCCCTGGTGCGTGCTGGGGAAACTCTGGGTCAGGTACGCCCCGGCGACCGTCACATTCGAACAAGAGACCAGTTGAAAACCGGAGGAATTCCATGAATCCGTGCCGTCTTTGATGATGGTTACGTCATACGCGTTGAGGACGAGATTCGTCATGC
>CAYMLQ010000493.1:0-3643 GCA_964390795.1 uncultured Lentisphaeraceae bacterium | reverse complement strand
GCCAGCAGTCCACCCCACTTTTGAAAAGCGTGCATTTCATTTTGCACTTCGCCATTACGAAAGTCATTGACGGCACGCTGGTACTCCGTGATATAGTTCATGATAAGAAATTTGTTTTAGACTCCCAATCGGGAGAGGTCATTAAAAAGCTGCATGGAGTCAAGCGGACTGCTTTTCAACGTGCGACAGGAGGTTACAATGAGCGGACTGATGGGACGGATGTGGAGTGGCGTATGGGTTTCGCGGTTTGCGGCGGCGGCGTTTGCGCTGCTGATGGCGGGTCAAGAGGCCAAGGCGGCGACCGGCTTGATCGCCAACGTGCCGGAAGCGGCAGGGTACACGCTGGTTTACGAGTTTCCCATCCCAGCCAGCTCGGGCGGCTGGTTCGCGAACCCCGTTCCCTATTCGTACACCAACACGGCCTCGATCGCGAACGGCTCGTTCGACCGCGTGGCCTATTACATGGAGCTGGTCAAGGCGTCCGGCCAGACGCAGTGGGTCTACGTCTCGATGACCGCGTTCACCACCAACGCGACCCGGTTGGGCATCCCGAGAAACTACATCCTCCGCCACAACGCGTATGACACCGCGAACCCTTCGAACGCCACGATCCGATCCAACGTGAGCGGCATCATCGAGACCAATGGCTGTAACTCCGTCAACCTTGAATTCTGGCCCAGCAACTACGGGGGCGGCAACGACTATGGCGTGCCCGGCGCGAACACGAGCACCTTAGACTTCGGCGACGGCGGTGCAACTACCTCGACCGGCCACTCCTGCATGCAGATCCACAACTACGGGGCGGGGCAGACGCTCTTCGCGTACAACGCCTGGGCTGGCACGGGAACCAGTAACCTAGGGCTCGGCAACAGCCCGACGCCTGTCAACGGCGGCGTTGACTGGACCTTCGACACCTCCAATATCAGCACGTATACGATCCGTACGCTACAGATCCTGGTCCGGACCCTCGGCGTCATCAATCTTCCTGCGACGAACGTGACCGCCTCCTCGGGCTGGATGAACGCCCAGCTGTCTGTCGGCAACGCCTGCGATGTGTACGCCTTCTGGGGCGCTACCGACCAAGGTACAAACTCCTCGCTGTGGGCCCACAGCGCCCTTCTGGGGAGTTACTCGAACGGCACGCATAACCTGACGCGCCAAGTCACCGGACTGGCCAGTGGCGCGACTAACTTCTACACCTTCTTCGCCTCCAACGCCGTGGCGACGGCATGGGCTACGCCCTCGCGCAGTTTCGTCACCGCAACCACACCATCGGTCGACAACGGCGCTGGCGCAGCCACGTCGGTGGGCCAGGCCGTTCTGCGCGGCACCCTGACGGCGGGCGGCACCGCCGACATCTACCTGTACTGGGGACTGACCGACGGCGGCCAGTCGGCGAACTACGAGCACGCGGTTAAGATGACGGACGTGCCGCAGGGCGCCTTCTCGACGACCGTCGCCGCGCTGAGCGGCTTCCCCTACTATTACGTCTGCTGCGCGTCGAATGAGGCGGGCGTCGCCTGGGCTCCGGCCTCCACAAGCTTCGCGCTGCCGACGGTCGCCGATTCGGTGTCCTACTCCCCCGGCCTGCGCGGCTCGGTGTTCCAGCCCGTGACGTTTGCCCAGTCGGCGGTCGATCTGCGAGGTGCCGCCTACTCCGTCTCGCCGTCGCGCGTCTTCACCGGCACGCTTCCCGGCAGCGTCCTGGCGACGAGCGAAATGCCCAGCCGGAACATCGTCCTGACCGGCCCGGCCACCACCTGGAACGAGTTCGGCGGCAGCCCCGGCGACAATTTCGTCGCGGCGCTGTCCGGGCGCTTCTTCCCGCCTGTTACCGGCACCTACACCTTCCGCTGGAGCAATGACGACCGCGGCTGGCTGTTCATCGACACCAATGACAATGGCGTCTTTGACAGCTCTGAAGCCGTGGGCACGTACGCGTGGGATGGGCTCGGCAGCCGGACCCTGACGGCCGGACAAGGCTACAACTTCATGTTCTTCAGCCAGGAGTCCGCCGGTGGCGATACTCTCAACTTCTGGTGCACGCCGCCCGGCGGCGTCGAAGCGTTTGTCAATCCCTCGGCGCAAGCCGGCCAGTGGCGGTATGCGAGCGCGTCTACCCCCTCTGCGAGCATTGCGAACAGCCCGGTCAGCGCCGTGAACGTGACGGCCGGCACCGCGACGCTCAACGGCGACCTCACCGGCAGGAGCTGGAGCTTTGACGTCTACGCCTGCTGGGGCACGGAGTCCGGCGGAAATGTGGCCGCGAACTGGCAGACGAGCACGTTGGTCGGCCGGTTCGAAGACTGGGACGGCCCCGTCAGCTTGGCGATCAGCGGTCTGGCGACGAACGAACTCTACTTCTATACGTTCTTTATCTCGAACGGCCTGACGACCGCCTGGGCCTCGAATGTGGCGACGCTCTCGACCGACGCGATGACGCTTGAGGCCGCTGACGCCTCGGCGTCTGAAGCAGGCCCGGACACGGGAAGTTACCGGGTCACCCGCCCCGACACCTCCACCAACGGCGCACTGACCGTCGCCTACACGCTCAGCGGCACAGCGGTCAACGGCTCGGACTATGCTCAGTTATCAGGAAGCGTGGTGATTCCCGATGGCGCCGTCAGCGCGGAGTTCTTGGTTTCTCCGCTTGACGATACGGTGTGGCAGGAGGGCGCTGAAACGGTCGTGGCTACGCTGGCCGCCGGAAACTACCTGATCGGCGCGGCTAATTCTGCCGCCGTCACGATCCAGGACGGCGACGCTCCCCCGAGCGCGTGGTCCCAGCGCATGCCCCTGCGGTTCACGGGGTACAACCGGACGGAAACGCTCACCAATTTCCCCGCGCTCGTGACCTTGGACGCAAGCATCCCGGGCTTCAGTTATAGCCAGTTCCTCTCGGGCGCGAACGGCGACCTGCGCTTTACGGACGGGTCGATGACCCGCGAGCTGCCTTATGAGATCGAAAGCTGGAATCCGAGCGGCCAGTCTCGTGTCTGGGTGCAGGTTCCGGCGCTCACCAACAACGCCGCGATCTGGATGCTGTGGCGTAGGGCGGGGCTCTCGGCTCCCGCCTACACGCTGAACGGGGCGACCTGGTCGGAGGGCTACGTCAACGTCGCGCATCTGTCGGAGTCGGCCGGACCGGTCGGCAATTCGGCGACGGTCGCGAGCCCCGTCACCGTGATCGGCGCCCCTGTCCAGGGGGTGTCCGGCGTGATCGGCTCCGGCGTCCAGTTCGATGGCTTGGATGACCAGATCAGCTTCGGCACCATCGGCAGGCCGTTCGACAGTTTCACCTTCTCAGCCTGGCTCTCGACCGCCAACGGCCACGAGCGTGACGGGCAATTGAATTCAGGCAGCACGGGAACCACGGGGCAGCGGTATGCGTTTGACCCGGAAATCGGCGGGAGCACCTCATCAGGCGTGGGGCTGTCAATCGGAACCAACGGTGTGTCGGTCTATGAGCATGCGGGCTCTTACATGCCCGCGCTGGCCGTCTACTCGAACATGATTGGAAGCGGCTGGAATTTCGTGACGGTCACCTACCTGAACCGCCAGCCGCGCATCTACTGCAACGGCGCGCTGGTCTGCACGGGCGCGACGTCTACGCGGTCGCCCGTCAACGCGCCCTACAAGATCG
>CAYMLQ010000492.1:0-3682 GCA_964390795.1 uncultured Lentisphaeraceae bacterium | reverse complement strand
CCATCATGGTCCGCCCGGGCTCGCATACGGTGGCGGTTCCGCTCTCTCAGGCGGCCCCCCTCACCGTCACGGTCAGCAACACCTTTTCAATGGCAGGGCTGTATGCCGGACGCGTTGCGATCCCTTCCGGCACCTCCTTCCTCTTGGGGACGAATCCCCGCTGGACGGTGGAGTGCTACAACCAGTACTCGAACGCCCTATATGTCCGGTATTCGACCTCCGGCGGTTCAAATGGCCTCTGGGAGGATTACTCCGCGCGGGTCTATTCCGGCTGGGTCTACAACGGCGAAGCCACCAGCGTAACCTGGGCCTTTGCCAAGAAATTCGATGACCAAGGCAGCATCACGATCAACGGCGTGACACTGGCGTTCAACACGCCTTACAACGTGCTCGATATCCAAACGGCGGTGCTCCTGCCGGGCTGGAATGCCTTCGAGCTGCGGGCCTATCAGGGTGGCGGTGATGTCGGCGCGATGGACGGCTGGGGCTTCGTCTACGACCCTCTCGGCCGCGCCACAACGAACCGTGTCGATTACCGGGAGTTCGTTGAAACGGGCGATGGTGCCTTCTTCCGTACGGAGAACGGCGCGCCGGGCACTGTCGTGGGGCGCAGCACCCTCACGATGACGGCTCCCGTCACCGCTTCTACCCTGACGGTCAACGGCGGCGGCGAACTCAAGGCTGTGTCGGTCACAGCCGACGCCGTCGCGGTCGCGGCCGGGACCCGCCTTTCCATTTCGGATACGCTCCAGACCTCCGCGCTGACGCTGGAGGAGGGTGCCGTACTGAATTTTGTTTCGTCTGCGTCCCGGCTGATTCTGCTGGGTGCGGATATCGAGGCCGCGCGCGCGTTCATTCTTGCAGGCAAGTTCGCCGCGTTCGGGACTGTCACCGACAAGCCCGAGGCGTTCGGAATCGCTCTGGTCGAGGGCGGAGTACGCGTGCGCCCGCTGAATCGCGGCACGCAGATCATCATCTGGTAGCCCCCACCCCCAACAGATTCTCGCCGTACGTAAGAGTTGCCTTTGCCAGCCCGCGTGACATCACTTCAGACGGCCTGGTGGCGCCGGCGGTAGGCCAGCGGCGAACAGCCGACCTCCGCCGAGAACGCGTGGCTGAAGTGGGCCTGGTCGTAAAACCCGCAGACCTGCGCCACCTCGGCCATGCTGACATGCGACTCGCGCAACAGGCGTCCGGCCTGCTCCGTCCGGATGTGCAGCAGGCAGTGCTGCGGCGACTCTCCGATCGTCTTGCGGAACAGCCGCTCCAATTGATTGACCGAAATGCCGACATGTCGCGCCACCTGCGCGACTGGCAGCTTCTCCCCGTAGCGCTCGTACATATAAGCCACAGCCCGGGCCACTCGCCCCACACCCAGCGAGGCCGGAACAGCCCCCGTGACTTCGCGCGACAGCCCGATCACACCGATCACCGCGCCGCTCAGGTCGCGCAGCGGCATCTTGCTGGTCACCACCAAACGCGGAGACCCCTTGCCCCCAGGCTCAGGCTCGACGCGGTTCAGCACCGGTATCCCGTCTGTCATTACGCGGCTGTCGTCAGCCCTGTAGCGTTCCGCCTTGGCCTCCGGGAAAAAGTCGCGGTCGGTTTTGCCGAGCGCCTCGCCGACACTCCGCACGCCGCAGTACTCGCACCCTCGAGGATTCAGAAACATGAAGCGCCCGTGCCTGTCTTTCATGAAAACGGAGATGTCGGGCAGAATGTCGAACAGTTGTGTCACGCCGTGTTCCGGCGCGATGCGCCGTAGGAAAGCGGACCGTTGTTTGTCAGTGCTCATGGTGAAATGATACAAATTCTGTGCCGGTGTATACAAGACACTGTTTCAAAACCGTGTACACTGATTGACACTCAAACGAAAGGATCCTTCCATGCCCTTGCCGACCACGCGCCGCCGTTTTCTGGCAACCGCCGCCACGATCTCTGTCCTGCCGCGCCACATCTTCGCCCAAGGTTCAAAGCCCGGGGCCAATGGCAAACTCAATATCGCCGGTATCGGTATCGGCGGGATGGGCAAAAGCAACCTGAACCAGATCGCTAACGCGGGCCACACCATCGCCGCCCTCTGCGACGTGGACACCGCCTACACCGCGCCGGTCGTGGCCAAGTACCCGCAGGCCACGTTCTACACCGACTACCGCGAGCTGCTTGCGAAGCAGAAGGATCTCGACGCGGTGATGATCGCCACGCCCGACCACACCCACGCGCTGATCGCCGCCGCCGCGATCAAGGCCGGCAAGCACGTCTTCGTGCAGAAGCCCCTCTGCCACGACGTGTTCGAGTGCCGCGAGCTGATGCGCCTCGCGAAGGAGAAGAACGTGGTCACGCAGATGGGCATCCAAGGCCACGCCAGCCCGGGCTTCTACCTGATCAACGAGTGGATCGCCGCGGGCGGCATCGGCGACCTGCAGAGCATCGACGCCTGGTGCGACCTCTCCTACTATCCGTGGGGCCGCGCGGGCTGGAGCACCCTGCTCGGCCGCAAGCCGGAGAAGGGCGAGCCCGTGCCCGCCACCCTCAACTGGGACCTCTTCCTCGGGCCCGCGCCCGTGCGCGACTACCACCCCACCTACCACCCCGCCCGCTGGCGCGCCTGGTGGGACTTCGGCAACGGCATGATGGGCGACCGCGGCGCGCACACCCTTGACTCGGTCTTCACGCTGCTCGGCCAGCGCATGCCGGTCTCCGTGGACGCAACCTCCTGCGGCATGAACCCCGACACCCACCCGCTCTCCGCCATCATCACCTTCCAGTTCGCCGCGCAGGACGGCAAGCCGCCGCTGAAGCTCACCTGGTACGAGGGCACCCGCCCGCCGCGCCCGGCGGAACTGCCGGACGACCAGCGGCTGCCCGGCGAAGGCGGCGTGATCTTCAACGGCAGCAAAGCCAAGCTCGTCTGCGGCGTCTACGGCGACAGCCCCCGCATCATTCCCGAAGCCGCCATGAAGGCCTTCGAGCGTCCGGCGCAAACAATGGAGCGCCCCAAAGGCGGTATCGAAGGCGACTGGCTAGGCGCGATCCTAGATGGCCGCAAGGCGTGCGCCGACTTCGCCTACTCCGCGCGGCTCACCGAACTCACCCTGCTCGGCAACATCGCCAAGCGCGTCGACGGGCGCATCGTCTGGGACGACGCCGCGATGCGCGTGACGAACAACGACGAGGCCAACCGCTACATCAAGTGTTCCCGCCGCGACGGCTGGGCTTTGTGAAAACGCGGGCGAACACAAGAGGGCGAACACATAGGTTCGCCCCTACGTACGGGCGAACCTGCGTGTTCGCCCTCTCCCGCCCAACTCCTAACTCCTAAATCCTAACTCCTAAATTCTATGAACTCACTCGAACGCTATCTCGCCACCGTCAGCGGCCATGCTGCGGATTTCCTGCCGCGCGTGCCGATCCTGATGCAGTTCGCCGCCGAGCACATCGGCTCGAACTACGCCGCTTTCGCCGCCGACTGGCGCGTGCTCGTGGAGGCCAACCTCCGCTGCCGCGACGACTTCGGCTTCGACCAGGTGAGCGCCATCTCCGACCCCTACCGCGAGGTACAGGGCTTCGGCGGAGAGATCCACTACGAAAAGGATCACGCCCCCTCGTGCGTGCGCCCGCCGGTTTCCGACATCCGCGACCTCTCGCCGCTGCGCGCTGATCCCGACCCTTACGCCTGCGA
>CAYMLQ010000491.1:0-3689 GCA_964390795.1 uncultured Lentisphaeraceae bacterium | reverse complement strand
AGCAATACGTGGTGGGACTGGCGTCCGATCGCCGGCGAAGCCGGCTATGTTCAACGCCCACGCTCGCTCTTTGTCCATCACTTGACGAAACTCTTTCCAGTTGATGGTGAGTTCGTTAGCTGTCCTTTACGTGATTACGCGTTGTGCTGCCTAAGTTGATTCCGGACTCCAATCGTGAGCATGTCTCACAAGGAACCGGTCATGTCCACTACTTCTGAATCCAAGCCCAAGCGCCACTGGTCAGCTGCCGACAAGGCGAAGCTGGTACGTCGGCACTTCCGGGACGGCATCGCCGTCGCCACCCTGGCCGACGAGAACGACACCTCGCCGAGCATGATCCACGCCTGGATCCGTACTGTGCTGGAGGGTGCCGACCTGGTGCTCTCGGACAAGCGGGAACGCGAGGGTCAGCGCGCGGAGAAACAGCTGGCCGCCAAAGAGGATCGGATACGCCACCTGGAGGAGGTTGCCGCAGAGTTGTCGATGGAGGTCCTCCAACTAAAAAAAGCACGTGGGGCGACCTGACCGTGCGTCAGGTGTCGCCCCAGATCAGCGCCGAAGTAGTCGGCGTCGTGCAGCGGCTCCAGGATCGGGCCGAGTTCCCTGTGAAGCAGGCGTTGACGGTGCTGGCTCTGCCACGCTCGACGTACTTCGACTGGGCCCGCACTGGCGGCAAAGCGGCGCGCCCTGTCGTGACGACGCCGAAGTCCCACCACATCACGCCGGACGAGCAAGCGGCCGTGATCGCCTTTGCCCGTGAACATCTTGAGGAAGGCTACAAGCGTCTGGCCTTCATGATCGCTGACGCGGGAGTGGCGGCAGTCCGCCCGAGCACGGTGTATCTGATCTTGAAGGAGGCGGGCTTGATCGGGCGCTGGAAGCAGCCGACCACCGGGGCTCACAAGAAGGGTTTCGACCAGCCCGAACGTCCACACGAGCAGTGGCACACCGACATCGCCTACCTGAATATCCTGGGAACTCAGTATTTTCTGATCAGCGTGCTCGATGGATTCTCCCGCTCGATCATCCACCACGAGATCCGCATTCAGATGGAGACCAAGGACGTGGAGATCGTCATGCAACGGGCTCTGGACACGCTTCCCAAGGACTCGCCACGGCCTCGGATCATCAGCGACAACGGCAGCCAGTACGTGTCGTCGCAGTTCAAGGTCTTCCTGCGCGACGCTGGTTGCGCCCACTCCAAGGCCCGAGTCCGCCACCCGCAATCCAACGGCAAGATCGAGCGCTGGCACAAGAGCATCAAGAGCGAGTGCGTCCGTCGCACGGCGCTTGGTGATCTGGAGGAGGCCCGGGCCGTCGTCGCCGAGTATGTCCTCAACTACAACACCGTCCGCCTACACAGCGCCATCAACTATCTGACCCCAGCTGACGCGCTGCGCGGCCCTGCCCACATCGCGGCCAAGCTCGCCCAGCGCAAGGCCACCTTCGATGAGGCCGACGCCAAGCGCCGAGCCTACTGGAAAGCGAAACCAGCCGCATGACCTGCCTCCCCACCATGCTGCGGTTAGCTGAGCCCCTGCGGATGACGGGCCTGCTCAGCGACAGACGAGGCCCCGCCGCAGGCGGCAAGCGCCGCGTCGGCGCGCAGCCCTTGACGCCGAGCACGAAGGGCATGCTCGACGGGGGCGAAGGGACCACAGGTCTTCGTGCTCGCCAGCCATGCATCGGTCCCTTCGCCCACGGCGATCAGGCCCGCCGCGCGCAGGCGTCAAGGGGGCCGGGCGACCAACGCGATGGGTTCTGTTCTCCTATGTCTTCAACCACCCGAGTCCGGTATCCGCTTGACCAGCACACTCGTGCCATGTCGGCTTGTCAGCGTATGCGAGAGCCGCATGGGTGAGATAGCGGAACCCCCGGGTCTCAGACCCAATGGCGTGGAGTTAAGCCGTCGATGTGTGAAACACTGCATAAAGACCGGTGATTTTGCCATAGAATATCAGGTGCCAAAAAATTTTCGGGCCTCATGGCCCTTCGTCATTCATACCCCCGAGCAGCGAGCTTCGCTGCCATCCTCCACATCTTCGAAAAGTGCAAGGAGTCATGGCTTCGAAAACGTGTATGGGGTCCAATGCAAACTCTACTCACAATCTTTGCGCTGGTCGAACCAGGCCGGGCTTCAAGTTATCAATTAGCCTGCAAGACAGCCTTTAACTGGGCAGATAAACGCTTCCATTGGGATAGTGAACCTAACGCCACTGGTTTTATGCGAGCACGCGCACGTATTACCGAAGAGGATTGTACGCAATTACTGGAATCAGCTAAAAATCTTGCGCACAATACGTTGAGACGGACTAAACGTCTTGTGCGGGGATTGCTACCGATAGGGGTTGACGGATCCATTCTGCACATGCCGCGGAGCGATGCCTTGGTGAAAGAATACGGTGTTCCCAAAGATAGATTCGGCATTGAAACCTGTCATTATCCTCAAGCGCTCTTGGTGACAGCATGGGATCTCGTTCGCCGTATTCCCCTGGCGTGGTCAATGGTGCCATTCGCCAGTAGTGAGAGAAGTGTTCTGCTTGAACTATTGACGCAACTTCCCAAAAACGCACTGCTCATTTTGGACCGAGGGTATCCATCCGACGTGGTATTTGGCGAAATCCTAGCTTCTGGACGACATTTTGTTGCGCGAATGGTGTGCTCTGAAGGAGCTTCGTGGTCTGAAGTCGCAGCCTTCCTGGCCAGCGGAAAGCGCGATGCAATTGTTCCTGTTGAAGTCGGGATCGGGAAAAGTCGTCGCGTCGTTTTACTGCGCATGGTGCTTCGTGCCTTTGATGTCGGTCGGCCACATAAGCATCAGAAACGTGAAACCATGGTGGTTATCACATCTGTTACCGATCTCACATTGACCGCTCGTGAACTGTGCCGACTTTACGGAACCCGCTGGGGCATTGAAACCATCTATCGTGAAATGAAGGCAGTTGCAAAGATCGAGCAGTGGCATGGCCGAAACGTTGATTTTGTCCGTCAAGAACTCATGCTATTGCTCATATGGTTCTGTTTCTCCGCTATATTCGCTGTTGATAGCGTTTCAACAAATCCACCATGTCATATTGGAGAAAGTGCCTGGCGGGCAAACACGCGACGAGTGTTTGAGGCGATTGCCATGGTCATGGATGCGCTCATCGCGATGATATCGAGACCACAACTCGTGGTAGAAGAAATAACAAGAAGAGCAGATTCAGCTCTGCGTGCCATGTGTCGATGGATGCTCCGCGTGCGTCTTGGGCGGACATTCCCTCGGATCCCCTTGCATCCCTATGCAAGAGCGCTGGCCTAACGAATTTTTTTCACTCTGGAAATACACGGGGAAATCCGCGTTATCAGATGTTATCCGCTTAACTCCACGCCATTGGGGGCGGACGGGAGGGCATACTCGGCGAAACTTGCCGGCAGCGTTCGGCGCCGGCGCGGCCCCGCGGCGCGCCAGTCGAACGGCTCGAAGCCGAGCGCCACGGCGGGAGAGTCGGCGCGCAGCGTGAAGTCGCCGCCGGTCGGATCGGCGAAGAGCGGATCGGCCTCGATGCTTTCGATCCAGCGCCCCGCCGCCTGCTCCGCCGCCAGCGATCCATGAGGCCAGCGAACACCCCCCATGCCTGTGTTCCAAACCAAATTGCACGCCGTCACGTGCGTGACCGCCTCCCGCCCCGCGCTCTCCGCCAAATTGC
>CAYMLQ010000490.1:0-3693 GCA_964390795.1 uncultured Lentisphaeraceae bacterium | reverse complement strand
GCAGGTCCGGCCAGACCGACTGGTTGCCCCAGAAGGTGTTGGGCTGCGTGCCGTCGGGATTGACGGTCCAGAGGCTCTGGCACCGCCACAGCGGCTTGTCGGTGTACTCCCAGCGCGTGTAGATTACGCGCCCGTCGTTCATGACCGTAGGCAGATAGTCCGGCTCGTTGTTCGCGGAGATGAAATAGAGGTTCTCCCCATCGAGGCCGCACCGCATCAGCATGTAGGCGTTGGTGGGCGGCATGCAGCGCACATAGGTGTGCCCGCGCGACGAGGAAAAGACGAAATGCTTGCCGTCGGGCAAATAGACGGGGTCAAAGTCGTCAAAGATCCCGGAGGTGATCTGCCGCAGATTCGTCCCATCGACGCCCACTTCGTAGATGTGGAACGCCTTCTCGTTGTGCGGCTTGAAGCAGAACAGCACGCGCTGCCCGTCGAACGACAGGTCGGGCCGCCAGAAGCTGCCGTGCAGCGGCGCCTGCGGCATCAGCCGACGGACCTTGCCGTCCAGCGACAGTCCGTCGACCACGAGCAACTGTCCGCCGGGCACCGCCATGTACCCGAGCCGGTGGCGCGTCTCGTGCGGCCACTCGCGCCCCTGGGGATAGGGCATGTCCACCAGCAGAAGCTGCGAGAAATCGACCACCGGATTGCGGAGCATCAGCTCGCGGCGAATACGGCGTGCCGAGAGGTACAGCTCCTTCGTTTTCTCCGCGGAAAGCGGCGTCTTCGCCGCTTCGGCGGCCAAACCGTCGAGCGCGTCGGCCGAAAGGCAGAGCCGCGCCGCCAGAGCGCGCGTCCGCGCGATCTCCTGCGCGAGGTTGGGCGTGCCGTTGACCTGAATTAGCCAGTCGCTTTCAATGGCCTGCCGCGCCTGTTCCGCCGTATAGGTGAGGGCGACCGGCGTCGCGGGCCGCACATAGGGCGCGACCGGCTCAGCCACGGTCGGGCGCTCCGGAACCTCCGGCCAGTCAGCGGCCACGGCATCGAGAACCACCTTGTCGGCGTCCGGGCCACCCGCTGCCAACCGGGTTTTCATCGCACCCGCCCACGCTTCGAGCGCCTTCCACCGGTTCCGCTCGGCAGCCGGACACCGCGCCCACTGCCCCTCCGTCAGAGGCATGTACTCGGTCAGACACTCGAGCTGGTCGGCCAGCCTCGCCTTCAGCGGGGCGAGGTCCGGCAGCGAAAGGAAAAGCGAAGCCGCCTGGCTGTACAGCCGGGCATAGGTGGCGCACTCGTTGGGGAAGCGGGCGGACAAGGTCATCGAGAAGAGGTTTCTAACTTCAGGCGGACAGGCGCGCGAACTTTGGGCGAGCGCGCGCTTGGCCTCCGTCAGTGTCGCCGCGAAGGTGGGGCGCTCTTGGAGCAGCGGCTTCCACTCGGCTGGCAGGACCGTCAGCGCGTTCGCCGTCAGCCGCGCGGCCCCTGCCTTGAAAACCGCCGTCAGCGCGTCGGGCGTCAGCGTTTCGGCATACAGGCGCAGGTCGTCCAGCCCGCCCTGGTAGAATTCGCCATGACCGCCATGCGAGCCGACGAAGCCCGCCGCGCGCGCGACACGGGCGTTTCCGGCATGCGGCAATTGGCCGATCAGCACACCGTCGAGGTAGACGCGCATCTCGCGTCCGTCGAACGTCGCGGCCACGAAGTGCCAGCAGCCGTCCAGCACGCTTTCCGGCCTGCTCCGGGCGTCGCATTCGCGGTAGACGCTGCTGACGTCCAGCCCCAGCGCCAGCACGGAGCCCTTTTCCTGGAACGAGAAGAGGACGCGCCCTTCGTTGGATTCGATGCGGAACAGCTCGTTGTACTGCTCGAACGCGTCCGGCTTGACCCAGGCGCTCACCGAAAAGGCCTCCATCTTTTCCGGCAGGCAGGTGCCATCCATGCGCAGGGCGTGCCGCCCCGCGAGAAGCAGCGTCTTGTCGGTCACCGCCCGCAGCCCCTCGGGTGCAACAACCGCCTCCTTCAGCAGGCCCGAATCCCAGACCGACTTCGGCGCCGCGTCCGCAGCAACTCCCGCCCAGGCACTCCCCAGCGCCAGCATCATGCTCAAAGTTCTATTCATCTCTCTCCCATTATACGGAACCGGTTATTATGAAGGCCGCGCGCCTTCCAGCAACCCGCAGAGAGCCGGGTGTTGAAGATAATCGTCCAAGGTGACACCCGCGTCGCCGAGCTGCCGGGGATTCGTAACCCCTTTTTTGTGATCCGCATGATAGTCGGAACCCCCGGAAAGAAACGGAACGGCACGTCCGTAGCGCGCCTCCACATCCCGGCAGATCGCGTCCGGAGTGTCCGTTCCCTTGTAACTCGTCTTGTCGTACGTGTACCTAGCTTCAATCCCGTCCAGGCCCGCCGCGATCAGCCTGCGAATGTAGGCGTCGCGCGTGACGGTCTGCCCGTCGTGCGTCACGGTCTCGTCAATCAGGTAAGGATGCGCCAGAATCGCGATGCCGCCCGCCTCGTGCAAGCATTTGATCGTTTCGACCGGATCGGGTTTTTCCCGCTTCACATCGCAGGCGGGATTGTCGCGCACCATGATCTTGGCCGCTTGCCAACTGGGCGCATAGCCCTTGGCCGCGATCAGCTCAAAAATGTGCTTCTTCTGGATCTCCTCGGCCTTGCGACCGCCCTCCAGCAGCTCATCCCAAGCGAGCCGCCCCATGCCGGCCGCGCGCAGCCGTTCGACAAGCAGCCGATAGGATTGCGTCTTGCTGGTCACCGCCAACTCCGGCAGCCACTGGATGGCCGGCGACCGCCAGTCGCAGCCGAACCCGACGATATGCACGTCATCGACCGCCGTGTCGCACGACACCTCGATGCCGCGCATGACCCCGATTCCGAGCGTCGCCGCATACTCGGCCACGCCCAGCGTAACCCCGCCCTTTTCGAGCACGTCTGGCGGCAGCACGTCGTGATCGGTGATGGCCACAACCTTCAGCCCGCGTCTCACAGAGGCTTCCAACAGTTCCGCTGGCGTATCGTTGCCGTCGGAACGGGTGGTGTGCGCATGCAGATCGATTTCGTAATCGGCTTGACTGGTCATCATATTCTCTCACAGAGGCACTGAGGCACAGGGGTTTGTAGTAGCATCCAAATAACCATTTAGGACTCGGACAATACCGGTTTTCATCAACTCTTCCCCGAAATTCAAAAGATATCCGAGTTTAAGGTGCGTCAATTTCAGATAGGTCAAAACTTGTTTTTTATGTGCCGGGTTGAGTTTCTCAACTGATTTAAGCTCCACAATCACCTTTCCTTCAACAATCAAGTCGGCTCTAAACCCTTCGTCGAATCGATGGCCATCAAATTCAATTGGAACGAAAACCTGTCTTTGGACAGTTAAACCCCTTTTCTGTAAAGCATAGGCGAGAAGCACCTCATAAACAGATTCAAGCAAACCAGGGCCTAATTCCCGATGCAACTGTATCGCAGAATCCACAATCATCGTCCCTATCTCGTTTTCCGTCATATCCCTGTGCCTCCGTGCCTCTGTGAGAGATCCTGTTCACGCTTTTCCGCTGGAACCGAACAGCCGCATGAAGGGAACCACGAGCGCAACCACCTGGTCCGTCACGAAACGGTCCAGTTTCAGAGGATTCACCTTGCCGCCGTTCTCGGAAAGGTACTGACGAAGTGCCCCGACATACGCGTGCTTGAGCGCGGTCGAGATGTTGATCTTCGTTGCGCCCA
>CAYMLQ010000489.1:0-3695 GCA_964390795.1 uncultured Lentisphaeraceae bacterium | reverse complement strand
CGCCATCAGCTCCGCAACACGGCGCTTCTGGGCAACATCGGCCGCTACACGTTCGACAACATCGGAAACCTGCTCTCGGCCAACCGCATCAGCACCTATCTCAAGAGTCAGCGGCTCGCCGTCAACGTCCAGTCCGTCGTCAACTACCTCTCCGCCCTGACCGACGCCCAGCTCTTCTTCCGGGTGCCCCGCTACGACATCCGCGGCAAGCGCCATCTGGAGATCAACGACAAGTTCTACGCCACCGACCTCGGTCTGCGTCACTCGCAGATCGGCTTCCGCGACGGGCACATCTCGGGCATCATGGAGAATCTGGTCTACGTCGAATTGCGTCGGCGCGGCTACCGCGTCTCGGTAGGCCAGTGGGGCGTGCAGGAGATCGACTTCGTCGCCGAGAAGAACGGAACACCCCACTATTTCCAGGTCACCCTGCATCTGGACGGACAGACGGTTGTCGCGCGGGAGACCGCGCCGCTGCTGGCCATCAACGACAACCACCCCAAAACGATCGTCACTCTGGACCGCGTTCACGGAGACAGCATCGCCGGCATCCGGGTGGCCTCGCTGACCGATTTTCTCTCCGAACACTGATTTTCACGACACACCATGCAGACAGGCGCAACCCATACGCTCCGAGCAGGATTTTAGCGGTTGCCGCCGTCTGGCCGTTGAAAGGTAAAATTAACCATGGAAGAGAAACTGAAAACCGCAGTCGCGTACATCCGCGTTTCCACCGACCGACAGGCCAAAACCGGAACCTCGCTTGAGGTCCAGGCCGAACGCGCCCACGCGTGGTGCGAAACCTACGGCGTCAGCATGATCGGGCTTTTCCGCGAAGAGGGCGAAAGCGGGCGCTCCACCGTCAAACGCGGCCAGCTTGCCGCCGCGCTCGCGCTTTGCCAGACCAAGCACGCCGACTTCTTCCTCGTCCCCGACATCTCCCGCTTTTCGCGCTCCACGCTCGACGGCCTGCGCATCCGCGACCAACTGGAGAAGATCGGAAGCCGCCTGCAGGACATGGAAACGCCCCCCGGCATGGACGACGTTTTCTCCGAATTCCTGCACACCGTCAAACTCGCGAACGCCCGGATGGAAGTCCGCATCCTCGGCCGGCGCTCCCAGTCCGGCATGAAGGCCCGCGTCATGTCCGGCGGCTGGGTCAGCCTGCCGCCGTGCGGCTTCAAGCTGGTCCGCGAGGGCAATCTTCCCGTCCTCGTGCCCGATCCCGACAAAGGGCCGAGGATCGCCGCCGCGCTTCAGGCCTTCGCCGACGGCTGCGCCGACCTTTGCGAGACCCAGCGCACCCTCAAGGCATGCGGCCTGTGCCACTCCCAGGCGTGGCGTGCGCTCAAGCAGCCCGCGTACGGCGGCATCATCCGCAACCGCCTGAGCGATGGGCAGGACGTCCCCGCCGCGTTCGAGGGGCTGGTGTCCTCCGAAACGTGGTACAAGATCGAAGCCCGCATGACACGCGCCCCGGCCGCTCCCGGACGGAAAGACATGAACCCTGACTTCCCGTTGGTCGGCCAGTGCGATTGCGAAGTGTGCGGCAAACCTCTGCTCGGTTCTTTTTCGCGCGGCAGGCACGGTGGAAAATACGGTTACTACCGATGCCGGGCGAACCACGTCAGCATACGTGCGGATGAAGCCCACAAGCAGGTATCCGAACTCCTGAACGCGTCCAAAGAGCTTCACGGTGTCGTCAAGCTGTGGCGCGAGATCGTGCGGCAGGAGGCGAAGAGCCCCATGGCGGAAACGAAACGCGACCGCACGAAGGCCCGGACGGCGGAGACGCAGGCCGAAACACGCCTGTCGAAACTGACCGACGCCTTCGCGAGCGGCGACGTTGACGCCGAAACCTACCGGAAAAAAAGTGCGGAATACCGGATGATCATCGCGGAAAACCGCGAGCTCCATCAAGACATCACATTGGAGATTTCCGACATTGAAGCGGCATTGGAAGCCTGCATGCTGGCGTTCGAGAACCCGTCAACCCTTTGGGCGGGATTATCCCCCGAAACGGGGAAGCAGTTCTTGAAGGCGATGATTGGACGGCTTACATGTAATTCGGACCGCGCCCTGTCCAACCCCGATCAACACTCTGTGCTGCAAGCACTTAAAGCTGGTCGAAACGGTCTTATTCGCAATGGCACCCCACGGGGTTGAGGTATGGCATAAAACGGTGGATTGGCTACGGGGCGTCCACTGCATCAGGGACATTCTTGAGGAGGCAGAAGTGTGTGCATGAAGCCTCCTATGCCTGTCTAGGAGCTAAAGGAAAGCACCCCTTTCAGGGCACCCCCTCTTCCAGCCTGCGCACGAGGTCGTGCGCCTTCAGGCCGTATAGATGGCAAAGCTGCGCAAGTTGGAGGACGTCGAGCCTGATCTCGCACGTCTCCACCTTGCTCAGCCACTGCCGGCTGTGCCCGATCAAAATGCCAGCCTCAGCCTGGGTAAGCCCAGACCCGATACGAGCCAGCCGAAGCTCCCCGACCAGACGCCGGTATGGTGTTTGGTGAATGGTTTTCACGTATAGCCCTCATGACTTAACTGAGACAAAAAGGCTCGGTTTCGGCGTGTTTTTGCGAGAGGGCACTTAAGTACTTTTGATCGGTCCTTTTGTTGCCCTATCGCCGGAACCGCGGTCACGCGGACCCAGTATTCTCGCAAACGCATTGGGCCTATGGTGACATCCGGGCAAGCTAGTCCTTGCCCCTGTCTAGCACAATACGGGCATTCGAGCTGGCGGAGAAGGCCGGAGGTTGCGCCTTTCGGCACCGCCCCCGGCCCCGACCTATGCCGCGATCCGCCTTCCCGTTCCGGTCTCGACTGCCACAGTTGCAGCCATCCTGCATCGGCCCTGAGCCCACTTCCTGAGCCCTTGGATCTGCTCGCCCATGAGCTTGGACAGCGGCACCGTCTCGGACACCGCCGCAAGCATGTCGCCGGTCTTGGGCTCCCTTGTTTCCGCGAACGCACGGTAGAGCGCGTCAACGACAGCCTGCTCTATTTCGGCCCCGGTGTGGCCCTCACTCGCCAGCGCCAGCCCCCCAAGGTTAAAGTCCTGGGGCTTGCGCCCGTGCCTCTGGATCTGGATCGCCCAGATACTTTCACGCTCCTCGGCACTGGGTATTTCCGTGAAGAATAGCTCATCCCACCTGCCCTTGCGCAGCAGCTCGGGCGGCAACTGGCTCACGTCATTGGCTGTGGCCACGACGAACACCGGCGCGGTCTTCTCCTGAAGCCATGAGATGAAAGATCCGAAGACACGGGATCCGGTGCCGCCGTCGCTTGAACCCGAACTCCTCGACCCCGCGAACCCCTTTTCGATCTCGTCGATCCAGAGCACGCAGGGCGCGACGGCCTCCGCCGTCTGCAGAACCTGTCTGAGGTTGGCCTCGGACTGGCCGACCAGTGACCCGAACAGCCTGCCGGCGTCCAGCTTCAGCAGGGGCCTGCCGAACACCGCCGCCGTGGCCTTGGCGGTCAGGGACTTGCCGGTGCCGGGCACGCCCACGATCAGCAGGCCCTTGGGAGCCGGGAGCCCGTACTCACGCGCACGCTGCCCGAAGGCGTCCCGGCGCTTGAGGAGCCACTGCTTAAGCTGGTCCAAGCCGCCTATGCCGTCAAGGCTCTGGCCGGTCTCCACGACCTCCAGCAGCCCGTTCTGCTTGATGGCGTTGGCCTTCTCCGTG
>CAYMLQ010000488.1:2191-3701 GCA_964390795.1 uncultured Lentisphaeraceae bacterium | reverse complement strand
TCTGCGACTACATGCTGCTCCACTTCTACGGCGACGCCGAAGACTGGCCCGCCCACAACGGCTACGCGGCCGCCAACCCGGTCAGTGGCGACGGCAAGTATCGCTTCTTCGTCTGGGATCAGGAGATCGCGCTCGATTACCACGGCCGCGCCGCAACCCGCATCGACAGCACCGGCGGCCCCGGAGCGATCTTCCAGAAAATGCGGACGAGCGGCGAGTTCCGGCTGCACTTCGCCGACCGCGTCTACAAGCACTGCTTCCACGGCGGCGCGCTGAGCGTCGGAGCGTCTCAGGCGCGCTACCTCGCCCTGGCGAACCGGATCGACAAGGCGATCGTCGCGGAGTCGGCCCGGTGGGGGGACACCGCCACGAAGACCCCGTACGGCACCGACGTGGCCCAGCCCTCTCCGCTCACCAACATCAACCACGACCTCTATCCCCCCGCACCCTACGCGCCCGACTTCTGCTTCACCCGCGAGGGCTCGTGGCTGATCGAGCGCGACAACGTGATCAGCAATTACATTCCCGCGATCCATAACACCGCCAACGCCTACGCCCTCCTCACGGTGCTGCGCGCCGAGGACCTTTATCCCGACCTCGACCCGCCGGAGTTCAACCAGGACGGCGGCGAAGTGGCCGCCTCCTTCGGCCTGCTGATGACCGCCCCGGCAGGGACGATCTACTACACGCTCGACGGCACCGACCCTCGCTTGGCGGGCGGCGCGCTGAGCCCGCAGGCCCTGCCCAACGCGGGCGTCCCCCTTTTCTTCACGCGTAACCCGACAACCGTGAAAGCCCGCGCCCTCGACGGCACCGAATGGTCCGCCCTGCAGGAGGCCCAATTCTTTGTGAATACCGAGATGGCCCGCGCCGGCAATTTGGCGGTTTCTGAGATCCACTACAACCCGGCGGGGTCGGATGACTACGAGTTCATCGAACTCCAGAATACCGGCTCAGCCAAAGTCGCTCTCCAGGGCGTTCAGCTTTCAGCGGCGGTCGAGTTCACCTTCGGCGAACTCCTGCTCGACCCGGGCGCGTATGTGGTCGTGGTTGAGAACGCCGCCGCTTTCAGCAACCGCTACCTGAACGCGGCTTCGCCCTATTATTATTCGCCCGTTCTGCTTGCCGGCTCCTGGTCCGGCCAGCTTTCCAACAGCGGGGAGTCCATCCTGCTGCTCGACCGCGAGGGGGGGGTGATACAAAGCTTCGCCTATGAAACCGGCGACCCCTGGCCCAAACAGGCCGATGGAAACGGGCCTTCCCTGGAGTGCGCCCATCCGGAGAGGCCGCCCGGGCCGCCCTACGCGTGGCGGGCCAGTTCGCTTTTCCACGGCTCGCCGGGCCGCTCAGGTTACACGCCCTCGGTTGTGATCAATGAAATCATGAGCCACTCCGACACCGGCGTCGACTGGATCGAGCTGCTCAACACAGGAACCAACGCGCAGGATATCAGCGGCTGGTACCTCAGCGACACCCTGAGCGCTCCGTTCAAATTCGCCCTTCCCGCACG
>CAYMLQ010000488.1:0-2091 GCA_964390795.1 uncultured Lentisphaeraceae bacterium | reverse complement strand
GCTGGTACCTCAGCGACACCCTGAGCGCTCCGTTCAAATTCGCCCTTCCCGCACGCGAGCCCCTCGCGCCGGGTGCTTTCGCGGTCTACACTCAGAACGATTTCGCCCAAGGCTTGCCGCCCTTCGCCTTTAGCGAACTGGGCGAGGAGGCTGTCCTGATTCAGGCCGCAGGCGCCAACATCCTGCGCGTGCTGGCCTTTGAGGCGTTTGGAGCCGCAGACCGGGACGTCACCTTTGGGCGACACCTCCGCTACGACGGCTCCGCAGCCTTCACAGCCCTCAGCGCCGCCACCGCTGCGGCCGCCAACGCCGCTCCGCTGATCGGCCCGGTGGTTATCGGCGAAATCATGTATCATCCGACGGAAAGCAACCCGGAGTATGTCGAACTCGTGAACATCACCGCCGCGGCCGTGCCGCTCTACGATCCGAACCACCCCACCAACACCTGGCACCTGACCTCCGCCGTCACGTACGCCTTTCCGCAAGGGACGCTGCTTCCCGCCTACAAACGCCTGCTTGTCACCGAAACCGACCCTGCCTCCTTCCGCGCGGCCTACGCGGTGCCCGCCGACACGGAGGTCTTCGGCCCGTGGAGCGGACAGCTCTCCAACGACGGCGAGTCGCTCCGGCTGTGCAAGCCCGGCACGCCGGAACCCGACGGCGTGATCCCGCTCATCGCCGTTGACCGTGCCGACTACGCCGACACCGCCCCCTGGCCGCAGGAGGCCGATGGCGGCGGGGCCTCGCTGGAGCGGCTGGATCTCAAAGCCTTCGGAGACGACGGGCGCAATTGGTATGCCGCCGCCACGAGCCGAGGCACACCCGGAAGCGGCGCCGACCCCGGCAGCAGCGTGCCCAACCAATACCCGGCGCTTGCCGTTCCTTCGCCTCTTAATGCCGATGAGGGCCAGGAGCTGGTCGTTCAAATCCAAGCCTCCGACCCCGATTCCGGCCAGCAGCTCACCTTCAGCCTGCAGGGGGCGCTCCCTGCGGGGGCTGCGATCTCGCCGTCCGGCGAATTCCGCTGGACGCCCTCCGAGGAGGACGGGCCCGGAACCGTCGACGTCCGCGTGGCCGTCACCGACAGCGGCATTCCCAACCTCACCGATGTCGTGTCGGTCCCCGTGACGGTGCGCGAGGTCAACCGCGCGCCCGAGCTCCTGCGCGGCGCAAACGCCCTCAGCACCAACGCCGTGCCCCTGGTGGTTTACGGCTCGCTGTGGCGTTACCTCGACAACGGCAGCAATCAGGGAGCCCTCTGGCGGGAGCCGGCCTTCGACGCCTCGGGCTGGGCCTCGGGCTTTGCGCGTCTGGGCTATGGAGATACCCAGAAAACCACCGTCGGCTACGGCACCAACACGAGCAGCAAGTACCCCACGACCTATTTTCGCCACACCTTCAACTTCGGCACGAACGTCGCCTCCGATGCCCTGTGGATCGACTTCGGTCCGACGTCGTCCCCCGTTCAAGTTGGATTCCAGCGCTTTGCGGCCGTCCACGAGCAGGTCAACAGCTTCACCGCGCAAACCTTCCGGGCCTTCGGCACCCTCGTCACCGTGAAGGCCTCCTGGGTCACGGGCGCCGTCAACGAAGCCGCACAGATGTATGACCGCGGCACGGTCTACAGCTCGGACACCCCGGACCTGATGCGCGACTGGATCGGCACTGACCGCCGGGTGGTCGGCAACCCGCTGACGCTGACGCTCAGCGGAGTGCCTCCCGGGGCCTACACCTGGCTCTCTTACCATCACGACACGCAAGCTCAGACCGGCCTTTTTAACGTGACTGTGACGGACGCGCTCAGCGCTCTCACCTCCACGAACGTCGACATCTCGGCAGGCGCCGTTCCCTTCTCCTCGGTTACCGCCTTCACCTCCGCGCTCCTCTCGAATGGCGGCGACATCACGCTGGTGTTTGACAAGCTGGCGAACGCGGCGGTGGAGGAGTCTTTCTTTGTGATGAACGCGTTCAAGCTGACCCGGCAAGCCTACGACACCTCCGGAACGCTCGCCGGCCTCACGCTCTCGCTCGTTCGGGACGACGGCGCCGTCGTCTATCTCAACGGCGCCGAAGTGGTGCGCGACAACATGC
>CAYMLQ010000487.1:0-3730 GCA_964390795.1 uncultured Lentisphaeraceae bacterium | reverse complement strand
TGCCCCAGTAGAGTCGGATGTAGAAATACGTATTCCCAGCGTGCGTGAGGAAACCTTGTTGCGAATACTGCCGCCACCTGACGCCAGCCGTCGTCCAGTCGGTGAATGCCTTCTTCTCTTGCTCTGGCAGTGAATTCAGGACATCAAGTACATCCGTCCTAACGCCTTTTGTGTCGAATACACAGTAGGCATCCCACGCATCAAGCATGATGAGGTATCCATCGTCAGTTGGAATCAACTCAGAAGGACTCGCGTCATCCTTCCTCTGTTTCCACGACCACATTGCCTGCCGCGTCCTCGTGTCCGTGAAGGTGACAGTAAAATCCCGCTGAAACGGGGTTTTACAGTTTCCCCTTCGATTTGCGGGAGATTTCGCTTCTGCATGGAATCTGCCGTTCGGGCTGTTCGCCTTCAGATCTCCGTAGAAGCGATCAGTTGCCTCGGCGGAGATCACGATTACCAGCAGAGCGGACAATCCATATGCGAATATTTTCATCGTCCGTACCCCAACGCCACTCTTGACCCGCGGCGAGCGTGCGAGCCGTCGCGGTCAAAGAGCTGGTTGGTCGATTTTCTGGTTTTCATTCTGCTTCTGCAATTCAGCTGCTACGATCGCGTTACTGCTGGCGAGCTTCTCAATTCTGATCCGCAACTCTTGCCGCTGCTCGTTAGTACCTGCATTTTGTGCATATATCCGATAATAGCTCCCAATCGGTTTTGCGAGCCACTTGATGGCTTTTTTTGTGTCGCCAGATTCAACAAGCGGAATCGCTCTTACAGCAAACATGGCTGCCATGACATCATCATTTTCCATCGTTTTTAAATATTGTTGCGCATCTCGATTTGCCTTATTGATCGGTCGAGTATATCCCACAAACCAACCGATGGCCACGCCGATCAGAATACCCACAATCAATGTTTTTGTGAATTTCATCCATTACTCCCTGACCAACGGTCGGCCTCTGCCTGAGCCGCGCTAGCGGCGATAGGCAGGAGGCCGTGGTTCGGACCTCATTTCTGTTTTCCAATGATCTGCCGATCTTTCGTTATCTCGATCTCGGCATGGTTCCCGTATGCCCCGGCACCGCCGGTCACGTAGCCGAAGTTCGTTGTCATCGATGTGCCGTCAACGAGTCGGACATCGACCTGAAATCCGCTGTCATGCTTGACTGAGAAGCCTCCCGACTTCGACCCGGCGTCAGGAATGTCGGTGAAGCGATGACTCTCGCCGCACACGGTTACAACGACTTCTTGCGCCGTCATCCCCGAATTGTTGGTGACGACCATCTTGTTTGACACCTTCGCGCATGACACGAGGGCCAAACACGCAACCAGCATGGCAACGATCTTTTTCATCATCTCTCCATATCCGAACGCCTTTGATGACCGACCGGTGATTCACCGGTTCGGTCTATTTTTCTTGTTCGGATATTTTTGCTTTTTCGTAAGCTTTCTCGCTGAATATCCACATAAAATACCCCCAAGCGATGCCACCGACAGGGAATAAGACAATACTGAGTGCGAAGACATGCAAGAAAGATCCTTTATCGCCCGTTGCTAACGGCAAAATAAAACTGAATAGTACCGCAGTGCTGACTCCCCACAATAGAACGCCATATATCAAGATGAAATTCCATTTTCCTTTTGCTCTAAGCTTTTCCCATTTCTCAAGTTTGGTTTTCATTTTTGTCCTCCGAACATTAAATAGGCGTCCAGACGCAATCCACCGGTCGGGCCGATGAAACGTGACGGTATGCCTACACATGAAAGGATACACTGACGAGCGCCACGCGGTCAAGTTCTCACTTAAAGAAGTCACAACTTGCCAACTGGCAAGGACTTACGATTTCGTTACCTTGGCGAACGGCGAAATGCGCCAGAATGTCGCAGTTCGCGGTTCTGACGTTATGTACGGCCAGGCTGTACATAACGGCCAGACGGTTTTTGTGGACATAGAACTTTTGTTCTAGTATGATGCGGGCTGTTTGGTTGACGTAATTGCCCGCCCCAGCGGTGCATAACGTCCAGACGTAATCCGCGGGAGAAACGATATGAATTCGACGCAAGCCGTTGATCTGCATGACGTTGACGCCTATTGGAAAAGTCGGAATCTGGTAGACGACAGGCACCGGCCGTACTGTCTGCGGTGGCTGCAGCGGTATTTGTCGGGGCCTTGGGGGGCCGGACGCCTCGCCCCGAACGACGCGCTGGCGGCCTTCGCCCAGTACCTTGAGCAGGATAGCCGGACGGAGGAATGGCAGGTACGACAGGCTGTCCGTTCGGTGGAACTCTTCCAGAAACACTACCTGCGCCACCTTCAGGAGACGGGCGCGGAGGTTCCCGCCGCCGTCGCGGGGCAGGCGGCCGCCACGGGGAAGCCGCAGACGTTCGCAGCGGCGTTGGGCGAGACGCGGACCTTGATCCGCCTGCGCCATTACGCCTACCGGACCGAACAGACCTATTTGGAGTGGCTCAGCCGCTACGGCCGGTTCGCCGACCAGCGTGGCCTGCCGTGGGCGGCGGCGGACACGGCAAGATGCTTTCTGGCGGACCTGGCGATCCAACGGGGCGTGGCGGCGGCTACGCAGAATCAGGCGTTCAACGCGATTCTCTTCCTGCTGCGGGAGGTCCTCGGACAGGACGTCAGGGGACTTGACGCCATACGCGCCAAGCGCGGCCCGCGTCTGCCCGTCGTGCTGAGCGACGCGGAGGTGAAGCAGGTGTTGGGCGGGACCACGGGGACGGTCGGACTGATGCTGCGCCTGATTTACGGGGGCGGGCTGCGGGTCACCGAATGCACGCGAATGCGCGTGAAGGATCTGGATTTTGCCCAGGGGTTGCTGTTCGTGAGGGGCGGAAAGGGCGACAAGGATCGCACGACGCTCTTCCCCAAGTGCCTGTTCGAGCCGCTGCGGGGTCATCTGGCGCGGGTCAAGGCGCTCCATGACAGGGAACTGGCCGAAGGCGGCGGCGACGTTGAACTTCCGTACGCCCTGGCACTGAAGTATCCGAAGGCGGCGTGGGAGTGGGTCTGGCAGTACGTGTTCCCGGCGAAGGAGAAGTCCGTGGACCCGCGGTCGGGCGCGGTGCGGCGGCACCATGTGGGCGAGCAAGTGCTGCAGCGCGCCATGCGCGAGGCGGTGGTTCAGGCGGGTATCGCGAAGCCGGCGCATGTGCATACGCTGCGGCATTCGTTCGCGACGAGCCTCCTGCTGCGGGGCGTGAACATCCGCGAGGTCCAGCAGTACCTGGGGCACGCCAGCGTGGAGACGACCATGATCTACACGCATGTGATCCGAGGGTTGGACAGCACGGCGGAAAGCCCGCTGGATCTGCTGGGGTGAGGGCAGAGGAAAGGAGTAGTTAGGAGGGAGGAGTTAGGAGTTGGGGAGAGGGGGAATGTCCAATCGCGAACCCTCCTTCGTTGAAGCTACGGAGGGCAAGCAAGGAATGTCCAATGTCCAAGTGAGAGAGGGGACGGAACGCCGAACGCCGAACGCTGAATGCCGAACGCCGAACTCAGAAGGGGAAACACGGGCGGGACGCCCGTGCCACGGGGAGCGGGGAGAACTCCGAACGCTGAACTCCGAACGCAGAACGCAGAAGGGGGGACACGGGCGGGACGCCCGTGCCACGGGGAAGAACGTTCAACTCTCAACGTTCAACTTTCAACGTTCAAGTGTGAGAGAGCGCCGAACCCTCCTACGCAGGATGCTACGGAGGGCAAGCG
>CAYMLQ010000486.1:0-3742 GCA_964390795.1 uncultured Lentisphaeraceae bacterium | reverse complement strand
ATCGGCGTCTCGCCGGGACAGTACCGCAAGAGCCACCTCGACGTCACGCTGTGACGCGCGGCACAGGCCTGACGAGGTCTGACTATAACTTCGGCGTTCGGCGTTCTAGCGGGCGTTGAGGATCTCCCTCCACCGCTCCTCGGAGAGCAGCCAGAACCAGTCGTTGTGGGTGGCCGACGGAATACGCACGAGGCGCTTCCGGTCTGCGCGCGGCAGCCCTTCGTACAGGGCCAGCGTACACGCCGCAGGCATGATCTCGTCCCGCTCGGACAGGAGAATGGTGACGGGGCCGGCGTACGCGTTGAGATAGGCGATGCTGTCGTAGCGGTCGCGGAGGAAGAACCGCACGGGCAGCCACGGATAATGGTGCGCCGCCACCGCTGCGAGTCGGTCCCACGGCGTGGCCAGAATCAGCGCGTCGGCCTTCACCTCGGGATCGGCCGCAACCGCCGCCGCCACGCCGCTGCCCAGCGACTCGCCGAGGATCACCAAGCGGCCCGGATGCGTCTGACGGATCAGCCGCGCGGTCGCACGACCGTCCTCGCGGAACGACGCCTCGCCGAATGCCCCCTTGCGTGCCGCATAGCCCGGGTACTCGGCCAGAATCACGCGCCAGCCGAGCCGCTGCAGCACGTCGCAGTAGGCTTCCCGATCCTGCGCTCCGCCAGCGTTTCCGTGAAACACCAGCACCGTGCCATTCGTCAGCGCCTCCTCGGCAACCGTTGCCTTCACGACGCCGCGGTAGTCCAGACCCGAGGGATCAGGCCAACGCTGGACCTTCAACGCATCAAACGCCCTGTGCGCCTGCGCCTCCGTCAGCCGTTGAGGAAAATAGAGGAGCCGCCGCTGGAACAGCACCAGCGCGAGGCAGAACGCGGCGTACGTCCCGACCGCCAGCAGCGGGAGTCTTTGCCACCACAGAAGCTTCATCATCGCGGGTTCGCTTTCCCTTGGTTATCACACGTGAGCGACAGCGTATCAGCATTGCCCACGTTCCGTCAAACGGGCGCACGCAGCCTTCAGGCTGGCTCACGCCAAAATTAGAATTGCTGCGGCACTCGACGATCCTGGCGCCATCAGGTATGCTCCTGCCTGTTCGTTTCGCGCCCCTCTTTGGCGGCGGGCGCGAAGGGCGTGATTGGAAAGACGGAGCTGAAGCAGACATGAAAGACCGGTTGGATACATTGCTGGTGAAGGCTGGGCTGGCGGAGAGCAAAGAGCTGGCCCAGCGCCTGATCCTGGCGGGCGAGGTGCGCGTGGCGGGCCAGGTGGCGACCAAGGCCGGGCACAAATATCCCGACGACGCGCCGCTGGAGGTGGCCGCGCGGCCGCGCTTCGTGAGCCGCGGCGGGGACAAGCTCGAAGGCGCGTTCGAGGCCTTTCCCGCGTTCGACGTGGCCGGCAAGGTGTGCCTCGACGTAGGCTCGTCCACCGGCGGGTTCACCGACTGCCTGCTGCAGCATGGCGCGTCGCGCGTAATCGCGGTGGACGTGGGCAAAGGCCAGCTACACTGGAAGATGCGCACGCACCCCCGCGTGTTTGTCATGGAAGCGTTCAACGCGCGTTACCTGCGCCTCACCGACCTGCCGCAGCAGCCGCAGCTGGGCGTGACGGACGTCTCCTTCATCTCGCTCAAGCTCATCCTTCCGCCCATGGCCGACGTGCTGCCGCCGGGCGGCGAGATCATCTCGCTCATCAAGCCGCAGTTCGAGGCGGGCCGCGAGAACGTGCCGGGGGGCGTGGTGCGCGACCCGGCGGTGCGCGAGGCGGTCGTGGAGGAGATCAGGGCGTTCGGCACAGGCTCGCTCGGGCTCGCGTGGCTCGGCTGCGTCCAGTCCCCCTTGCTCGGCCCCGAGGGCAATGTGGAGTACCTCGCCTGGTGGCGTAGGTAGCCTGTGGGATTTTCCCACTTGTCGGCGCCGTCAGCTCAGCGTATAGTAGTTCTCATCAAATCGGGAAAGGGGCGTGTCATGGATATGGTGAGAGATCCTTCGTTCGAAGAGGTTGTCGAAGCTGTGAAGCCCGATAGCAAGAACCGGATCAGCTTGGGAAAGGCGCAGGTTGGGCACGGGGTCACCTACCGCATTTTGCGAAACAAGTCTGGGCAGATTCTGCTGGATCCATGCATCCAAGTGCCCGTTTCAGAGGCGTGGCTTTACAGGAACAAGAAGTCGCTGAATGCGGTGTTGACGGGAATCCGTCAGGCGGAAGCGGGAAAGACGCGTGCGGTCGGCTCGTTTGCGGAGTTTGCGGATGAGCGCCCATGAACTCAGATTCACGGAGGTAGCGCTGCAGACGCTGGAGTCACTTGCGTCGCAAAAAGCCAAGCCGGGACTTTATCATCAGGTCTGCAAGACCTTGGCCTTTCTGGAGACGGACACGCGCCACCCCTCATTGAGAACGCACCACTTTTCTTCGCTTGTGGGGCCGGGCGGGGCGAAGGTGTGGGAGGCGTATGCCCAGAACCGGACGCCAGGTGCCTATCGCGTGTTCTTCTGTTACGGGCCGGATGTCGAAGAGGGTGGTAAGCGGATTGCGATCATCACCATTCTGGCGATCACACCGCATCCTTGAGCAAGGGAAGGAAAGCGAAATGAAAACCATCGGACTGATTGTCAATTTCAAGAAGGAGCAGGCGGTCGAGTCCGTCAAGCACGTGGCGTCCTTGGCCGCCGGGATGGGCTTCACTGTGCTTTCGGAGACGCGTGCGGCGGCGCTGTGTCCGACGCTTCACGAGTGCCCGGTCGCCTCGTTCGCCCAGCGGGGCGCGGAGGCCGTGGTGGTGCTGGGCGGGGACGGCACGATGCTGGACGCGTCGCACCAGTTGGCCGGGCAGCGCTTGCCGATGATGGGGCTGAACATCGGCTCCCTCGGGTATCTCACCAGCGTCGAGGCGCACCAGTTCGCCGATGCGCTGCAGCAGCTGCGGGAGGACCGCTGCGGGGTGAGCCTCCGGTCGGCGCTGGCGGTGAGGGTTCTTCACAAAGAGGGGTCGTGCGTCGCCCTGCCTGACGCGCTCAACGATGTGGTGGCGAACCATGGCGCGACCGCGCATGCGGTGGAAGTGGAGCTGCTGTTAGACGAGAAGCCCGTCGCGAATTTCCTCTGCGACGGCATCATTGTCGCCACGCCCACGGGCAGCACGGCCTACTCGCTTGCAGCCGGGGGCCCCATCCTCTTGCCTGAAACGCAGGCTCTGGTGATCAGCCTGATCTGCCCGCATGCGCTGACCTCGCGGCCGCTGGTGATGCGCGACACGGCCCGCATCGCGATCCGCGTCATCACCTGCGACGTGCCGATGATCCTCAGTTCGGACGGGCGTGACGACGAGCCGCTGTTCGAGGGCGACCGGGTCGAGATCGTGCGCAGCGCGCACGACGTGCCGGTGATCGAGCTGCACGGCTACAACCCCTGCGACGTGTTGCGCCGCAAGCTGCGCTGGGGCGGGCGGTAGGGGTTTGGTTTTCCGCCTTTATCCGCCCCCCCCGTTTTGTTATCCTGAGTGTGTGAAATAGAGAGACCCGGAACGGCGCTGACCGGATCTCGCTGCCTTTCCACACCGCGCCCGGATCTCCCCCATGTCCAAGCCTTTCGTCCACCTCCACCTCCACACCAAGTACAGCCTGCTCGACGGCGCCTGCCACATCAAGCCCCTGGCCCTGCGCGCCAAGGAACTCGGCATGAACGCCGTCGCCATGACCGACCACGGCGTCATGTACGGCGCGATCGAGTTCTACAAGAC